>JANWYD010000003.1 GCA_025057155.1 Chloroflexaceae bacterium | reverse complement strand
GGGCCGCGCTGCTTTTGGAGCACTGGCATCCACGTATTGCTCCATGACTGAGTGTTCGGAGTCGTGCATGTTGCCGCCGCCCAACCCCGGCGTGCAGCGGACTGGCCTGCGGCCTCGGCCAGCCGCTGACGCTGGCCGTTAGCCGCCTTCTCTCTCTTGTGACAAGCATGAGTGCGCAATGAACAGGGAGCACTAACAATGGGCTACATCCAAGACAATCTAATGCCGAACGAGAAGATTCTCTTTACTGCTCGTGTTCATCCTGCGGTATTTCTGCCCTCAGTCTTTTCCTTCATAGCGAGCATTGGTTTCTTTGCCTACGCTCTCAGTACGGGTAGTCAGGGCGATGTAGCATCGGGACTGCTTGCAGGAATTTTGTTGCTAACCACTGTAGGGTTTTTCCTGTATTCGATCCTTCTAGGGATTCAGGCGCTGGTTATCATTCTCACAACGGAATTTGCTGTCACGAACAGGCGTGTGATTGCAAAAAGGGGCTTTATCCGCAGACATACGCTTGAGATATTGTTGCCTAAAGTGGAAAGTATCTCGGTGAATCAGAATTTGCTTGGCAGACTATTGAACTTTGGAACGGTCACGGTTACTGGAACGGGAGGTACCAGAGAAAGTTTTGGAGTGATTGTTGAACCTGTTGAAGTGCGGAAGAGGGTAACCCATATAATCGAGCGTTATATGCAATCCCATGCTCAATCTGAGCAACAAGCAGCTTCTCTGAGAAGCGGCGGCTAACTTGCGCTTCCAGCCGACCGTGCTCCGCTCGTTTCGCTCGCTCCGCACGGTGGCTAAGCTGGGCGCCGTTGGGCGGCGAAGCCCAGGAGCAAAGGCAAATGAAGGATAGCCTGCTCATCCCCAGCTAGCGTGCAAGCGGGTTCCAAAGCAGAGGCGACGGATGATGTTGGGAGTAATACGCGTAGCGTTGCGGACGGCCTCGTAGACGGCGAGGTAACAGGCGAGATAGGCTTTATTGACGCCCTGGAAGCGGCGGAGGAAGGTGCGGAGGGCTGCGTGCGCGCCCTCGCAGGTGTTGCAGTGAACCTCTCGCTTCCCGTCACCGTCGGCGTTTCGAGCCCATTCCCTGGCCGAGTGACAGACCGTGAAGGGCTCCGGCCAGCCCAGGTAGCCGCTCAGCTCGTCGCTGTCGAGCACACTCCCAGGCGGTAGGAGTTGGAGCAACAAACCTTGGCAGGTCGCCTTGTTCGCCGTACCGCAGACGACGACCCGCACCTCCCCAGTCTCTCGACTGATGATCTGGAAGACGGGTGGGCGGTCATTCTCAAACGTTCCGTGCCCCGGTTAGGCGTTCCCACGCCGTCGCGGCGGGTCGAGCGGGTCGAGATGAGCGTCGCCTTTTTTCCCGCGCGTTCTGATAGACCTCATCAGACTCGAAGTGTGCGCCCTGCATCTGGTTCATCGGCGCCGTTTCGTTGGCGTTATCTTGCAGCCAGTGGCGCAAGGTCAGCACCTGGTTGTAAGAGATGCCGAGTTCACGGCTTAACCGCTCGCTCGTTTCGCCTTGTGCCACCCCTCGGAGCAGCAGAATAATCGTCGCTGGGCGTTGTCGAGTTTTCTCAAACGCCGTATCGGTCAGGATGGTGTAGCAGCCGTCGCAGTCGCGGCAGCGATACGCGGGAAAGGCCTGGGGCGCCCGAAACAGCCGCCGATTACTACTCCCGCAGTGCGGGCAACCGAAGCCGCTCGGGTGGAGGTGCCGCTCCAGTCACACCAGGCACGCCGCGTCGTCCATCAGTTCGGTAATTGGGAAGTCGATCACGCTCCTATTCTACTACTACCTGCACGCTAGCTGGGGATGAGCGAGGCAAGAACGCCGAGGCCGTCCAGTGCTACCACCGCGACAAAGGGGTGAGTTTGACGGAAGCGATGGCTGCCATTGAAAAGATCGCCAAAGACATGTAGTGCGCCCGGACGGCAATGGGCGCATTTACAGGGTTGCCGGGAAGCGCACCCGCGCAGGTTGTCGGTCAATGCATTGCGCGTCGCCCGGCGGCGCCCGTCCAACTCTGGCTTGCGCATAAGCAAGGCGTAGCTGGCCGCGCTGTCGCTGCTCTGCGGCTCGGCGCGCCTGAGCAGCCGCCAGGCGGACAGATATCGGTCTAATCCGGCACAGGCGAGCATAGGCGGACGTATGGCGGTCGAACACCGCGTGGCGCCGTGTTAGCCTGCTGCGCAATATGTTGCCAGGCGACAGCCAAGATGACGTAAAGACCTGACAGGTCGGCGCACAGGCCCTCCCTGTGCACGCCGCGTAGTCCAGGCGCTTACCTGTCAGGTCACCAACAGCAGACTGGAAGTCTTCTCAAATAATGATTCAGGATATAAACCGGTATTCGCCCGACAGCCCGGCGGCTAAAGCCGCGAGCTATAGCTGCGCAGCCCGCCTGCGCGGGCTATACCGGATTAATTCTTAATCTTCATAAGAATATCATCGTAGGAGAACAAGACTACAGCCAGGCTGGATGAAGGCCGGATAGTTGACCGAGTAGAATTGATATCGCAAACGCATGCGCAATTATACGCATGGAAGGCGCGGAGTGCACTGCCCTCCGCGCTCCGTTTTTTGCCGCGGTGGCGGATTCGTCCGGGTCTGACTATGAAGCATATCCGCCGTGGGTGAAACTAGGAGCGCAGGGAGCCGGCGGATCTTCGCGTTCCCTGCTACAGCAACTCAGCTACGAACAATCTCTTGCTAACAAAATTGTTAACAAAAAGACTTCTCAAATCAACGATAGTTCTTGTATACTTGGCAACAACGATAACAGCAAGCGATACCGAGCCGTTGCCGTGCCTTAGTGACCGCCACCGCCCACGCGAGCAGTAAACCCGGGGCGTCGGCAATGGCGCTCCACGCGCCTCTCAACCAGAGCTATGGCAGGGAGAGCGTGCCCGCCCTGAAGACCCTTCTTCTCACCCTGTAAGCGCCGCGCAGGCGGCGTGCAGGCATCGAGCCTGTGCTGGCCCTCTGCGAGCAACGACAGGTAAAGTCGGGGTTACGGCGGGATAGCATGGTATCTCTGACACAGGCGAGAACAGACGGACACATAGCCGTCGAAAACTATAGGGAGCCATAGCAGGCGGACGCCTATCCGTCTAACCGGGCGCAAGCGGCAATCAGGCGGACACGTCGCGGTCGAACAGTGCGTGGAGCCATGTTAGACGGACATGTTTCCGCTTAACACGGGACAGACGGGGATAGGTGGACGTAGTCGGTCTGCTTCATGTTAGACAGTGTGAAGAGTTGCACACATCACCGCTGGAGTCACAACACTCGAAAAGGAGCACAAGAAATGAGATCTAGAGATGCCAAGGCGATCTACTCGTTAGCTTCGTCTTTGGCCATCCTTATCATTGTGCTTGCGTTCAGTATTTTACCGTCTTGTACGACCTCGCAAACTACAAGCAGCGAGATTCTGATTGCGCTTAAGCTTGAGGCAATTCCGCTCTTAAGGCGCCCTGAGGAACCAGATCCATTTGACACAGGCATTCCTTCACTAGACTCTCTCAACCGCAAATGGGACGTACATCAAATGATACGCGTGTTCCCTGACGTATCGCCAGATGACGAAGCCGCTGCCCGTTATGGATTGGCTGGCATCTACAAGTTAGTCATTCCGGGGAAAACTGATCTAGCAGAGATGATCCAGGATTACCGATCTGATCCGCACATTGACTATGCGGAACTTAACCAGCCCTATGAAATCAAATAGCGGAATCGTCCTGCACAGTTAGGGAGGGTTTTACGATGCGTCGTCAACTAATAATTATGTGTATTGCTGGACTGTCTCTGCTTTCACTCACCACTGGTATCGGTTCTGACAGCAGAACAAGCATAGCTCCAAGCTTCGCACGAGAGGTAGCGTTTGTTCCCAACGAGATTCTCATTGGGTTGAGGCCGGAGGTGATACAGAATCTGACCGGTCAGAAGATAACGCCGGGTCAGATGGGTATCGCTTCCCTCGACCGTCTAAACCAGAGGCACGCTGTTCAACAAATCTCCCCTGTGTTCACGCAAGTTGACTTGGCCGATCCCATTGCCACACAATATGGATTGGCGGGCGTGTTCAAGTTGACCGTTCCCGCTGGAACGGATATCTTTGCCATGATTAGCGAATACCAGAGGGATCCGGCCATAGCTTACGCTGAACCCAATCTAATCTATGGTATAGCCGACTTTCCCAATGACACAGATTTTAGCAAGCAATGGGGATCGCACAACACTGGGCAGACTGGTGGCACACCTGACGCTGACATAGACGCTCCAGAGGCATGGGACATCGAAAAAGGCAAGCCTGCCGTATTGATTGCCATTGTGGACACAGGGGTAGATTATAATCACCCCGAATTGACTGGTGGGCGAGTGCGTACCGACATTGACAAAGATTTCATCAATAACGACGACGACGCGATGGACGATCATGGTCACGGTACGTACTGTGCGGGTATTGCTGCAGCAAACACCAACAACGCCCGTGGCATTGCAGGCGTCTGCCGAGGCTGTCAGATTCTTCCGGTGAAGGTGCTCAACTCTAGCGGCTCAGGTACTGCCCAAAGCGTGGCTCAAGGCATTCAGTATGCAGGGCAGGCAGGTGCAAGAATTATTAGTATGAGCCTGGGCTATTCTTCCAACTGCGGGTGCTCGCAAACAGTAGCCCGCGCTATCAATTATGCCTTTGAGCGTGGGAGTTTGCTGATTGCTGCCTCAGGTAACAACTCCGATAAGACGCGCCTGAGTTATCCGGCGGCTTCTCCGCGAGTTATGTCCGTTGGAGCCAGTGACCACCGCGACCAAGAAGCTGACTTTTCTAACCGGAGCCAAGCACTGAACATCACGGCGCCCGGCAAAGACGTGTATAGCCTCGACCGCGGCGGAGGGTATCGCTCGGCCAGCGGGACATCAGCAGCAGTGCCGCATGTATCTGGTGTAGCTGGATTGGTATGGTCGGCGCGGCCTACTCTAACTAACGTTCAGGTTTGGTGGATCCTGTATCAGTCAGCCGATGATTTTCCTGGCACGACAACTTTGTTCGAAGACATTCCCCCAACAGCTAGCTCAGAGGGGTTGCAGCCTGCGGGTTTGTCACACAAGGTCTATCTGCCACTTGCGTCAAAGATGCGTACAACGTTTGGACGGCTAAATGCCTATCGTGCACTTCGCTTCTCATTTGTGGGCCAAGTTTCTGCGCCACAAGACAACTGTAGTAGCGAGCCAAACTGTCCGCCAGATTGTGGCGCCGAGATTGTATTGTCTGGAGAACTCGCCGGGTCCAATGACCTACGCCTTCTGCGAGCTTTCAGGGATGAAGTGCTAGCACAGAGCTCAATTGGGCAACACTGGATCACGCTTTACCAGCGCCACCGCCTTGAAACAGCTTTGATCTTAGCGTTTGATGAACAGTTCCGGACACAGACCCGCCTGGCATTGAAGCAATGGTTGCCATTGTTCCAAGCCCTGACCTATCCGGACTTTATTCCCGATCAGCAAGCGATTTTGACCTTCGAGCAAGCCGAAGTGCTGGAAAGCGTTATTACCGGACTGGCAGATCGAGGGAGCTCTCAACTACGCTCTGATTTAGCAGAGGTACAGGAAACGCTTCGGGTAAGAGGGTTTATAGGATGGGATGTTCGTGATGCCTGGCGCGAACTAAATGAGCGCGAGTAATCAGCTCTGTCAGAGCAAAACACGGCCTAAGCTGGCATGAATCTGACCACGCTCCTCTGCGCTCGAAAACAGTGGCGTTTTTGCTGTTGCAGTTAATCTGGTGGTGGGCAGGTATTGCATTGGTCGGCGCGGCGGCTTATACTCGCCGTTAGCCAGTGTCAAACTTACGCTCAATGAAGGAAGAGCATGCCTATAGACATCATCCAGAGCATGATTCCCACACTACCATCCCTGCTCTGATTTATGCTTGTTGTCAGCATCCTTCTGTCCTTTAGAACAACGATACGAGAGCTTACCTCCGTGCTAATGTGGCGCATTAAGACCGGTGCAGGTGTCAAGATCGCCTCTTTCGAACTGGGCGCAACCTACATCTCTCCTGATCCGTCTATCACTTCGGACACTCCACTAGTAGATGTTCGAAAAGATGAACAACGAATACGATACCAAGAAAGAGGAAAATACTACCTGCCCGGTCTCCTTATGCTCTGCCGACTCCTTGGGTACAAGGTTTTCTAATAATTGGCAGTAGAATCTTGTTAAGATTTCGGTGTTCTTTCAATCCTTGTAATGTACGGCTTTACATTCATCTTGCTGTCAACTGCCACCTTAATTTAAATCACGAAGTCAGAAGGCTGCAACATATCATTAGTAATGGAGGAACTATGACTTTCGAGCTTCTGGGAGTCTATCTTACTCCAGCCGAACAGGAAGCAACGGTTCGGACATACCACTGTACGACTCTATCATCGAGATTACTACAGCTAAAAGCCGAAGGCTACCTTACTATTACGAACAAACGCGCTGTATTTTATGCGTTCGGCAATTCATATACTGGAAAAAGCGTATTACAGAGTGAGGTGCCAATAGCTGATATTTCAGGTATAAATTGTTACAAGGGCACGTATTTTAGCCTGAAGCATTTATTCGCAGCAATATTTCTTTCGTTTGTTCTAGGTATACTTATCACCTTTATAGTTAGCCCAATTGTCTTGTTCATGTGGTCTCGCTCTCAAGACTTCGGAAATCTCTCAGGTGTGGGCCAGAGTTTGGGTGCGCTACCAATCGTCTTCTGGATTCTAGCACTGATAGCTCTTGGAGGCTCGTTCTTCATCCCGCGCAAAAAAATCTGGCGCTCAGTCTTGGCGTCTACCGGTACGATGATAGTTGGCCTGAACTTCATTGGCGGCTCAATTGGCAGGGCAATTAGCGGAGGGGAAAATGGCGATCAATTGGGCTTTATATTGGTGCTCATTGCAGCTATTTACTCTTTTGTGTGTTTCTTCTTGTATGCACGGCGTGAGACTATGTCGCTTGCGATAGGATCCAAAGGCGGGTCCAACACCCCAATTGCGATCTCCGGTATTTCCGGCTTCGGCCTCTACAACACAGCCGCCCTCCGTGCCCTCAGTGCCGAACCGGCGCCAGACGCTGAGGCAATGATCAAAGAACTGGGAGCAATGATCACCGATATTCAGACCCTAGGCGATATCGGAATTCGCAAGTGGCAAGTGCTGCCCAAAGCATCTATCACTTCGACGCTCCCGCAACCAGCAGAGGGGGTGTGAATTTATGCAGCCCGAGAGCCTGATTTTTAAGTTGAGTGATTCCGGCGAGCACGTCGTACGCACTTATGAGTGTACACAGTTGAAGCGCTGGTTCAGTACGCCGACAAAGGGTTACTTGACGGTGACTAACAAGCGGATTGTTTTCCACAGCAGCGGAGCGTCGCTGACCGGAAAGAGTCTGATGATTAGCGAACTGCCGATTGACGACGTTGCGAGCCTGAGCGTTTATTACGGTCAATCAATTAGCTTGCCACGCATCGTTCTCTTCTCGCTGATCGGGCTTGTGGTGACGAATGTCGTCTTCGGTTGGTTGCCATCATTCCTGGTGCACCATGCCACGGCCATCGTGCTCATGTTGCCTTTCGGCATCCTATGGCTGCTCAGTAATGACAGCATAAGCGCTGAGCTTCGTGGAAAGGTTTTGGACTCGCTCGACAATCTGGCTCAAGGTAGACTCAAGGTTGCTCGCGACGTGAAGAAGTACCTGCCATACGCAAGACCCCTGTTCTATCTAGGCCTGATCATGCTTGGCTACCTATCGAACTGGCTTGCGCTGTTGACCATTCTCGCCTTTGTCATCCTCAGCGTGTTTAGCGGTACCCAGCGCACCTTCAGCCTGCTGATTGGCTCAAAGACGATGAAAGATGCAGGAATCTTTATTCCGGGCGATACGCTCAACTTACTGTCCTTCCGGGATACTACAGCCCTCGAAACCCTTGAAGCAAAGCCGGCTGCCGACGCCGATCAGGTAATTCGCGACCTCGGCGCAATGGTTATGGATATTCAGCAACTCGGTGACATCGGGGTTCAGAAATGGCAAGCTTGAGGTGCCGAAGATGTAATAAGGGATTCGCTCGTGCGGAGGTGAAACCAGTATGCTAACTATTGACAAAGTAAGGGCTAAAGAGGTCCTTGTCACGGAATTGAATTACCATCCCGTGAGTGCAGAGTGCTTTCTTCAAAACTACCCCCCAATTCACGAGGAATTGGGAAAAGTTGTTGAAAGTTGGCTTGAAGACCGGACGATCCCTGACTTCTCCGTAAACGGTCTATCAATTCGCGAGATTATGCAAGTCCAAAGTTGCAATTTCCTCGTAGCTGTTAAATACCTCAATCAGTTGCTCGATCCTGAATTGGCTCCTGCAGAGCGTGAGCGACTCGTTGCTATGCTGCGCAGACCATTTCCTCTTCGTTGAAAGGGGCAGTAATGACGGTAATGACGGTCCCCATTGTGCAGCAGTTGCGCCTAGAAAATTGGCGAAATTTATCTGCTTCTCAGCGGCTGGATGCGCTCCAAACAATGCAGCGTGCTTTGGCGTTGCAGGAAGGACGAGAGGCGTGCAGGGTAGATGTACTGAGCCGATGTGAGGGATTGTCACCAAAAGATCGGGAGAGAACATACGGACTCTACATTCACGAAAACAATACCATTTATATCAATGATGCCCTCATCGATCCTGCGCAGCCCCATCGTTTCAGCTATGTCGATGGAACATCAGTTGACCCAAATACGCCCTACATGGCAACGGAGACTCTTTTCCACGAGTCTCGACACGCATATCAATTTCATGTGGCGACAAGCCCTGACACGATTGAAGATGCACAGCGGGTACGAGATTGGCGGATGAGCCTGTCTGGTGGATATCTTACGGTTAAGCAGTTTGACTATCCCTTCTATCGCTGGCAACCTATGGAAGCGGATGCAAATGATGTAGCGCGACAGCGCACTGAAGAGTTATTTGCCAATCAGTTCCAAGATAAGTCCTTCGCCTACGAGCATCATCGCAATCAGATGGAAGCCGAAATGGCAAACGATATTGAATTGGGGAAGCGCTACGTAGCCGAACCACCCGGCGCAGAGAACTATCGCGAGCGGGCTCGCGAAGTTATGATTAATCACTATAACGGCATGCAGAGGTACAGACAGCAGGAGGGGCAATCCCAAGAAGCGCTTCAAACAGGAAGTTTCGTGGAACAAGGCACGACTTTGACCGCAGATGCAATGAATGATAGCGCTGAATATAAGATGGCGAGTGAAATAGGGGGGCAAACAGCAGAGTTTAGCAAGACTGCCGGTAAGGAGACGAGTGGTATTTCTAGCCAGCAATCTGAAGAGGGTGCTCAGGAAGCCGCAAGCGAGGCCCCCGCAACTTCGCCAACATCGCAAGATGCAACACCAAAAGCCGAGGGTGCTCAGGAAGCCGCAAGCGAGGCCCCCGCAACAGCAGCGAAGGAGCAGGGTAAGGATCAAGACTACGGCTACGGGTATGGCCACTGAGCGAGCTGCAAAGGAGGACAGGGATGGCTGAACAAAGAGGTTTTGTGCCCCCGGAAGCTGGCAAAAAGCTAAGCCATAAGGATAGGGTAGAGACTCAACTGTATCGCGAAGCCAGCTTGGAAAACGAGCATCGCGTGTGCCCGAATCCGGAACGGGATATACGAGTCCCCGGTACCTCGGCAACGCAGACGCCGTTCATCACACAGGGAGGGGTGCAGGCCACAGCGGACTCCGGGCAAACTACAGGCCAAGGTCAAGTTCAGGGGAATATCGCCGGCCCAAGGGATGCTCCTGCTGAAACTGCCAATCAGCAGCCGGCAGAGCCGGTCGTGTTGACCGATGAGCAGATCCGGCAAATCGAGCAACAGGATGAACAGAAGCTTGCCGAGCTGAGAGAAGAACTACGCAAGATGAAAGGAACCGATATATCGGCCGGTCAACAGTCGGCCCAGCTTGACTCGGGAGCGCGGCAAGCAAACGCTGCTGAAACTGCTCCGGATCAAGGTGAGGAGTACGACCTTTCCCCTGGGATAGGCTGGTAACTTACCATAATACTATGAAAAATATCGAGGTCTTTGAAGGTCACGAACTCAGGCGGGCGCCACCCGTTCTCCGTGGCGCTGGCGCCCGCTGCTGCTTGCTCGGTGTTGACGCGGCAGGCCAGGATGTGACTGTGCCTTTATACGATAACCAGCTCAGCCGGCACTTGCTCTTCCTGGGTGGCATCGGCACGGGGAAGACTAATGGAATCTTTCAACTCATCGCCCAATTGCGCCGGGGCATGACTGACCAAGATGTCATGCTTATCTTCGACACCAAGGGAGACTTCCACCAGGAGTTCTACCGTCAGGGGGATATAGTTATTAGCAATGACACCAAGGCAACAGGGCCGACCGGACCTGACTATTGGAACATCTTTCACGAGGTTGGTCAGGGCGAGGCAGTTGAAGCTAATATCATCGAAATTGCGCGTACGCTGTTCTTCGAGAAAACGCAACGATCAAACCAGCCCTTTTTCCCGAATGCCGCTCGCGATTTGTTTACCGCCATCCTGCTTCACTTCGCACGGTCCAACAACCGCGAAGGCATGAATAATGCGCTCCTGCGCGGCTTTCTTGATCAATCACCTTCCGCTGATCTTCGCGCAATGCTTCAGTCACATGATGATCTGAAGGCGATCGTTAGCTACATTGCAGATGATCGCTCGCCACAAACTCAAGGTGTGATCTCGGAACTCCAGCAAACGGTGCGTGAGATCTTTATCGGAAATTTCCGCAAACCAGGAAAACTTTCTGTGCGCGACGCCATCCGTCAGAAGGGCGGTCGAGCAATCTTTGTTGAATATGATCTTGGTATTGGGAATATGCTGACTCCCATCTACCGGCTTCTGCTTGATCTGGCCATCAAAGAGGCGCTCTGTCGAGAGAAGAGCGAAGGGAATGTCTGGTTCATCATTGATGAATTTCGTCTGGTGCCAAATCTACAGCATGTTGATGATGGCGTGAACTTTGGTCGCAGTTTGGGGGCAAAGTTTATTATTGGTGTGCAAAATGTAGAGCAGGTCTTCCATGCCTACGGCGAGGCGCTGGCACGCAGTATCCTCTCCGGCTTTATGACCACAGTTGCTTTTCGAGTCAACGACACAGCCACAAGGGAATATATCCAAGGCCTGTTCGGCAAGAATCGCAAACGCGAGAGCTATTTGTCCAAGGTGCAGTCGCGTGGCCTGGTAGAACAGGTGCGTGAGGCCAATGTAATCGAGGACTGGGATATTACCAGCTTGCCGCTCGGCCGGGCGATAGTTGGGCTGTCGGGGCAAGAACCGTTTTTATTCCAATTCAAGGTTTATAAGTAGGTTATTCAGACGGCTCATCTGTAGCTAGCAGGCCAGGCAGTCCTTATGAACGCCACCGAAGCGGCGCAAGAAGGTGCGCAGTGCGACGCTCGAACCGTCATACGTATGGCATTCTCGATGAAGTGGATCTGAGTGAACCTCTAGCCAGTCAATCAATGGCTTTGGGCTCAACCGGCGCTTGCAGTTGATGCCGCTTCGCGGCCCGAGATCGCGGCCATTTTGAAAGTGAATTTCGGCTTGACAATGATACCGATTTAGAGGCGCGGCGCACCTGAAGCGCAACACGTTGAGCGACACTTCTGATCCCGTCTCTTGAACTGTAGTACAATACAACCGTTAAGAATACGACTGACTACTATCGCCAAATGAGGACGGTGCGATGGCGGAGCTAACCGCACATCGCTATATCGATACGGATGCTCGCATCTTAAGCGGTGAGCCGATTATCTTTGGCACGCGGACGCCGATCCGCGCAATTGTCGAACTGTGGAGGCAAGGGGTTTCCCCTGAGAGCATTCCTGGCCGCTTACCCCACCTCACCCTTGCCCAGGTCCTTAATGCCCTTGGCTACTACAGCCTACTGGCCTACGCGGTCGGCCGGCAGAAAACGTTATTCACCCATAACTGCGCCGACTTTGAAGCCCTGGCACAGACCTATTTCACGGAAGAGGACTGCTATAGCGGTCCTACGCCATTTCTCAACAGCGGCTGTACGTAAGGACGCAGCGCGCTGCGTCCCGACGGGTACGTCTGCCAATCCGGGCTTCACAACCTGAAGAAGTCCTTGCCGTTCGGCACGTGAGACTTACATCATGCGAGTTTTCGAGATAGGGCAGAACGGCAAATTTCGGGAGTACGTTCGGAGGCCCTTTCACGCCCAGCACCAGGAGGCCATCCTGGAAGATTGGCTCGCCGAGAACCCCGACGGGATTGTCGAGGACGGCAGACTTCTCATCATCGGCCGTCAGGTCAGTACACACCTCGGGACCACCATTGACCTTCTGGCTCTGGATCGGCCTGGGAACGTCGTGGTGGTGGAGTTGAAAAGAGACCGGACACCGCGGGACACGCTTGCTCAGGCCCTGGAATATGCATCCTGTGCGGCGCAGTTCAACACAGACGAACTTGAGGGGATATTGCAGTCATACTTCAATGATGAGTCCTTGAGCCTTGCCGAGTACCATCGGGAGTATTTCGAACTGGCCCCAGATGAGGCGGTGGCCTTCAACAAAGATCAGCGGATCGTCATTGTTGGTCAACAAGTCACCAGTGAGATTCGCCAGACGGCATCGTTTCTGAGATCCAAGGGCTTGCGCGTGACATGTGTCGAATTCTCCTTCTTTCAATCCACCAGCGGCACGCAGCTACTCACGCAGGAGATCGTGGTCGGTCAAGAGCCGACCAAACCCGATCGCGTGGCATCCGGCTCGTTGCCCGTAGTCGGACCGGAGGAATTCATGCACTCATTGGACGAGCATGGCAAACTGGTTTTCAAGAAGATATTCGATTTCGCCCAAGAACGGGCCATGCCAATCCACTGGGGCACAAAAGGCTTCTCGCTCAACGTGGACGTCAACGGACATCACGTGGCAGTCTGCTTTGGCTACCCGCCCGGGTCTGTATACAGGCAGTCCATCTACACGGCTCTCAGGCGCGTGGGAGGTATGTCAGCCAAGGCAGCAGTGCCGGAGGATATCGTGAAGTCTCTCTGGAGTGAAGCCGAGCGTACCGGTCTCTTCCGACCGGCGGGACGTGAACTCAAGTGTCCCATCACCCGCCAACTATCAGATGAAGAGATCTCTGACCTGCTGGCCTGGTGTGAGAAGACAGCTGCAACCATCAGGGAACACGGGCTCAGAGAATAGGCAGGCCGAACAAGGCGCTTCACCGGACGCCTCATGGTATTCTGAATAAAGTTTTCGAGTGTGATAACTTACAAGCACTCATTGACACTGGAAATCGACTCTTTGAGATTTTGCCAACTCCAGGCGCAAAGGTAGAGGTTTCTGACAATTCGCCCCTTAACACGAGCCATGATTGACGGCAACAGCAACGGGCCCGACCCGCGCTTCCAGCCGACGTTGCTCCGCTGCGCTCCGCAACGCGGCTGAACGCGACCGTTGGACAGGCAGAGCAAATATCCAACGCCATCACATCGAGGGTCATAGGCCCGGCGTATGTTTTGCAAATCCTCGCCAGGAGGCAACCATGAATGAATTCGCCCGAGGACGCCTGGAACAACTGGAAGACAAGGTCAGGCAATTGGAGCGGAAGTTGGATCTGGCGCTTAAGCAACTCAAGATCGACGTCCCCGATGCAGCCCTGGCCAGGGTGCAGGAACTGATCCGGCAAGGCAAGAACGCCGAGGCCGTCCAGTGCTGGCTCATTTGGCACATTGTGACGTGAAATGCAGGATCCTGTTGGTGTATTGCGAGACCTGACCAACCTTGCTGAGTTGAGAGCAAAGCGCGTTCGGAGAGCCGAGAAATGGCTGGAAAAACATATAGAAGGCGACTGGCGTCTTTATTATAGAGAAACATCAGGTGCTTATATCTCACAAGAACACCCAGGAGGCAGATATAGATTGGCTGAGACGCCAATAGCGAGGTAAGAGCGAGGAATGAGCGCCCGAGCAATCCCAGGATGTTGAACGCGGTCAGGCCGCCTAATACGCGCTTCCACCTGACGCCGCTCCGCTACGCTTCGCGGCGCAGGTGAAACGCTAGCCGTAAGCCAGCCCTACTGGTGCTGACAATCCCAGCAACAAAAAGGGCTGGAAATCTCCAGGACTTATGACAGTTCATTAGACGCAACTAACGGAGTTGCTTTGATAAAACCACAGGGACATCGAAATCAAATGTGAATGGCCCGATCATTCTCCCGACAGGTACAGGCGTTAGCACTATCGCTGTTTCTGTGGTATCCGCTGTAGGCGCAGCATTTGAAGGCAACGCGAGTTCTTGTGCATATACCTTAAACTGCACAATGAGCGTGCGAGATGCTGATATATTGTTGAAAATCGCAACATAAGCGCCTTCACCTGCTGGCAGGTTTACTTGTAAAATATCAGATTGGCCCGTGATCCCGTAACCACCTTGCCGCGGCAACGTGACATCTCCCTTCTCCGTTAACGTCTCCTGGTACGGATCAAAGCGTTTCCCATCGGAAGAGCGAATAGTATATCCGATTAGTGCCCGGTCGGCGTCGGCGTAAGCCCATTCTACTGTAACAGTGACGTTCTCAATCGTTTGACTCAGATTAAGCGAGCGCCTTAGATTTAAATCAATATGTTGCAATCGCTCATCCTTTTCAAACAGGCGATTGAGCCAGGGTTCGGCAGCATAGACGGTTATGCTGAAGACAAACAGAATTGTAACGACAAAGCCCAGCCACGCTAATCGAGTAGCAGGAAGTAACCGCGCCCGTTGCATGGGCTGTGGCTGAGCAGTTAGACGTTCCCGAAGCATAGGCCACACGTCGCGATTCGATGGCACAGCCTGCATGGCAATCTCGTGCAGTATTTGTCGCAGTTCCTGTTTCTTCATGGTTCAATCTCCTTCTTTATGTTGGTTGCACGCACCGATAAGCCATAGGTGACTTAGCCAGGCACGTAATTGTTCACGAGCCGTATGCAATCGCCACTTGAGAGTGCCAAGGGGAACTCCAGAATGGGCAGCGATGTCTTTCTCACTCATATCCAGGTAGTAGCGTTGAATAATTACAGCCCGTTGCATCGGTGAAAGTCTACCTAAAGCCACCCAAACAGTACGGTGTATGTCATGTTGCTCCACTATGACTTCAGGATCAGATTTCAAGTCGGCCAGCAGCTCATCAATAGCAGTCTCTGCATTGGCACTCACAGCATCCAAATGGATATGCCGTTCTCGCTGCGTAGCAATGCGCTTAGCGATGTTTATCACAATGCGGAAAAACCATGGTCCGAAGGGACGCTTCGCATCATATTGATTAATCCGCTCATATGCCCGCAAGAAAGCATCTTGAACGACATCCTCGGCTAGATCATAATCTTGGACGATCAGATAGGCGGTTCGTAGTGCTTTCACCTGATATTTTTTCACTAGAGACTCTAAACCGCTGAGATCGCCTTGTTTCAAGCGTGAGATTGCTTCGGAATCTTGCATGGTTCTCTTTTCTGGATTGGCTTGTCAAAAGTGTACTCTCTACTTATGATATACTTGAAGGCATAAAAAGGTTGGTTCCAGAGCAGCCCAATACGCGCTTCCATCTGACACCGCTCCGCACCGCGGCTGAACGCGACTGCCAGCTCGCCAGACGACTGAACCTACCCCCATGGACCATTTCATCACCGTGCTCCATCGCCCGCAGGACCCGCGGAACATCGGCGCGGTGGTGCGGGCATTGAAGAACATGGGCTTCCGGCGCCTGCGTCTGGTGCAGCCGCCGCCCTTCGCCCCGGGGGACCTCACCGCGGTCGCCCACCGCAGCGAGGACCTGGTGGCCGGCATCGAGGTCTACGCCGATCTCGACGCTGCCCTGGCCGACGCGCGGTTCGTTGTGGGCACGAGCGAGCGGGCGCACCCCGAACGCCCGATGCGCGCCGATGTGCGCGCCTTTGCCGCGGAACTGGTCGCCCGCGCGGCGAGCGCCGGTCCGGTGGCGTTGCTCTTCGGCCCTGAGGATCACGGTCTCGACAATGCCGCCTTCGACCGCTGCCACGCCGTGCTCACCCTCCCCGCCGACCCCGCCTATCCCTCGCTGAACCTGGCCCAGGCCGTGCTGCTGACCCTCTACGAGGTGCGTATGGCGGCGGCAGGGCCGTTGCCCCCGCCGCCGCCGCGCTCGCCCGCCACCGCCGTCGAACTGACCGCTGCCTTCGAGGCCCTCGCCGCCGCCGTTGAGGCCGTCGGCTTCATCAAATCCGGCGATGGGGCCGCGGTGCTGCGGCGCCTGCGCGCCCTGATCACCCGCGCCGAGCCCGACAGCCGCGAGGCGGCCCTGCTGGCCGCCTTTGCGCGCGAGGTCGTCTATGCCCTCCGCCGGCACGGGGAGCAAGAGGGCCGTTCGTAGCCCAAGCCTCCGGCTTGCGCTGCAGGGTGATACCGCTGTTCAGGCAACATGCGCTACAATAAGGGGCGTCGAAACCGCCATCGCCTTACCTCAAGGAGGGTCAACGATGACCGAGCGAGTTGCCATTGTTACCGGCGCTGCCAGTGGGATTGGCCGCGCCGTGGCCCGGAGGATGGCCGGGGCCGGCTATCAGGTTGCCGTGGTTGACCTGCCGAACAGCGAGGGGCAGCAGGTGGCCGAGAGTATTGGCGGGCTGTTCATCGGCGCCGACCTCGCCCGGCGCGAGGATTGTCGCCGGACGGTTGATGAGACCCTGGCCCGCTTCGGGCGCGTGGATGTGCTGGTCAACAACGCCGGCTACCAGCATATCGCCCCCATCGAGGAGTTTCCCGAGGACCGCTGGGAACATATGCTCGCGGTGATGCTCACAGCGCCCTTTTTGCTCACGCGCTATGTCTGGCCGGGGATGAAGGAGCGGGGCTGGGGCCGCATCATCAACATCGGTTCGCTCCACAGCCTGTTCGCCTCGCCGTTCAAGAGCGCCTATATCTCGGCCAAGCATGGTCTGCTGGGCCTCACCCGCACGGCGGCCCTCGAAGGCGGGCCGTATGGCATCACTGTCAACCTGATCGCCCCCGCCTACGTGCGCACCCCCCTGGTCGAAAAGCAGATCGCCGACCAGGCCCGCACCCGCGGCATTCGCGAGGACGAGGTCATCGAGAAGGTGATGCTGGCACCTACCGCCATCAAGCGCCTGATCGAACCGGAGGAAGTGGCCGAACTGGCGCTCTACCTCTGCTCCGATGCCGCGTCGGGCATGACCGGCTCGGTCTATGAGATCGCCCTGGGGTGGACCGCGTCGTGATGCTATTTTGGATTTGGGATTTTGGATTTTGGATTGCTGTATATGGCGTCCCGGAGAGACAGCGCGTGAATCCGGCGTACCGCCCTGGTCCTTGCGACGGCATCACCCGCTGCGGGCTGAAGCACTCGCTCAGGACTTGGAAGCCCCTGCGGGGCTTTCAGGAATTCAGCAAGGGTTTAGCCCGCAGCATTCGGCGATGCCGGATGTAATTTTTGACAATCATAAGTAGTCTGTAAACAACGTTTTTCGCTAAACCCCTCCCCCGCTGGCGGAGGGGGTCCGGCTCCTCCCCCCAGCGGGGGGAGGTTGGGAGGGGGGCGAAAACGCCAGGAAACTTGCTTTACAGACGAATAAAAGGACACCTCCACACAAGAAGAAACCACGTAATAACGACTTTAGTCGTTCCGCCATACATCATGCCATACCCGCACAGGGCCGCGCCCTGCCAGAAAAACCTGATTATCACCCCGGTGGCGCGCGGCACAGACCCATCCCCGCCTCCGGGCGTGATGTTCGCGATGCTATGACCGATTACGATGATCTGCTGGTGCTCGTGCAGCGCGCGGGGGCCGTGGGTCTCTACACGGTGGAACTGGAGCTCCAGGGCGGCCGGCGGGTCGGCGCCGACGGACCGGTGGCCCTGCCCGATACGCTGCAACCCGCCGACAATTCGCCTCCGGGGCTGGCCGCCTTTGGTCTCGACCTCTTCAATCGGCTCTTCGCGGGCCGGCTGGCGCTGGAGTTTCAGAAAGCCTGGTCGGCCGTCATGGCCCGCGGCCGCTCGCTGCGGCTGCGGCTGGCGCTCGACCCTGATTCGCCCGAGGTGCACGCCATCCCCTGGGAGTTGTTGTACTTCGATGATAGCGGCGGCACGGTCGCCCCTCGCCCCATCGCCGTTGATCCCCGCATCGCCTTTTCGCGCTACATCAAAAGCCCGGCCTTTGACGAGGGGCGCCCGATCGCCGAGCGCCCTATCCGCATGCTGATGGTCGTCTCCGCCCCGGTGGACCTGGAGCGCTGGAACCTGGCCCCGATTGACCGGGAGACCGAGGAGCGCGACTTCAACACCCGCTTTAGCGCCGCGACGGCCAGCGGGCAGTTTCGCTGCGAGACGCTGCCGCGAGCTACCGAGGAGGATCTCCGTGACGCCCTCATTCGGGGCGCGCTACCGTCCACGCTGCGCAGCGGCGGCGAGCACACCGGCCTGGAGCCGCCGCCGGTCCGGGGCTATGATGTGCTGCTCTACTACGGCCACGCCCTGCACCACCCCCAGGACGGCACGCGGCTCGTGCTCGAACGAGTCGGCGATCGCCGCGTCCAGTTGTTCCCCGGCGAGGCCCTCATTGCCCTCCTGCGCCAGCTTCCGCGCTCCCGCCGGCCCGCGATGGTCGTGCTGGTGGCCTGCAACAGCGCGGTCAGCGGCCAGATCAACAGTCTGGCCGCGCGGCTGATTATTGAGAGCGGCATCACAGCCGTGCTGGCCATGCAGCGCCTGGTTGAGATCGCCCTGGCGCGCAGCTTCACCTTCCATCTCAGCGAGCACCTGCTGCGGAACGGGGTGATTGACGAGGCGGTCAACGTGGCCCGCCAGCGCGTCTTTCGGCCCGACCAGGTAGGCTGGACCACGCCGGTGCTCTACATGCGCAACCCTGAGGGGCGCCTGTTCAGCCCCAACGCGCAACTCGAGTATGCCGCGCAGGTGCTTCGTGATGAGAGCTTCACCCGCTGGAGCGGGGCCGAGTTCATCGAAGGCGGCGTAATCAGCTTCGCCCCCGGCCAGGACTGGACGCTGGCGCGCCGGCGTCCCGAGGATGCGCCAACCATCCTCAGCGCCCTCGACGCGCTTGATCAGACCCTGAGGCTGGGTCTGCGCGACCGGCGTCGCCAGCGCGGAGCGGAACAAGCCGAAACCAACCTCGTCGCGGTGATCGGCCCCCCTTACTCGGGCCAGACCACGCTGCTCCGCCGGCTCGCCTTCGAACTGGCCGAGGCCGTCATTGGCGATCCGAACCGGCCTCTGGGCATCTACATCACTCTGAATGGCTATGATCAGACCCGCGGGCTGGGCCGGCTGGAGCGGTACATCATCGAGCAGGCCCGCAACGTGACCCCCTATCTGGGCGACGCGCTGGCCAGTCTGCTCGGTTCGGCCCCGGCGTCTACGCCCCAGGCGCGGTACATTTTCTTGCTCGACAATCTCGACGCCCTCTCTGATCGAGCCCGCGCCGATCTGGCGCGCGAACTGGCGGCGCTGGCGCGGCGCCGGCCCGACCAGGGCTTCGTGCTGACCTCGAACATTGACCTGTACCCCGGAGCGTGGCTGCCCGCGGCGCGAGTGCTGATCCTCCAACTGCTGACCGAGCGCCAGGTAATGCGCTACTGTCGCCAGCGGGATCAGAAGAGCGCCGCGCGCGTGTTCCAGCGTATGCGCGACAACCGGCTGCTCGGTCTGGCAAACGAGCCGAGCCTGCTGGCGCTGATCTACGAGCGGCTGACCGCCCACCCGGAGGTTCGCGTCACGCGGAACCAGATCGTGCAGGAGTACCTGGATCAGGCCCTGGAAAGCCTGTCATTAACCTTTCGCATCGGCGATGCGGCACGCGAGAGCCTGGCCGAACTGGCCTGGTACGCGCGGTGGAACCACCGCGAGCGTCTCTCGCTGGCGGAGGTGTTCCGCATCTTTCAGCAGGTGCGCCGCGAGCGCGATTACGGTCTGGAGGAGTTGTACGCGCTGCTGCGCGAGGTGCGCCTGCTCAGCGGCGTGGAACAGCACTCCACCCGTTTCGCCAATCCCATGCTGGAGGCGTATCTGGCGGCGCAGGCTCTGAGAAGCCACCGCGACCTGGAGGAGCGCATCGCCGATATCGTCACGCTATGCAGCAGTCCCGAAGGGTTAGCGTGGTGGGAGGATGTGATGTACGCCCTGGCGGGGCTGCTTGCCGATCCGACGCCGCTCTTCGAACGGCTTACCGAGGCCATTCGCGCCGGGAGCGGCACCCATGCCCTGCTCGCGGCGCGCTGTCTCGAGGCGATCACCCGCGAACAGGAGGCGCGGCTGGCGCCCGGGCTGCGCGCCGAGGTGCTCGACGCCTGCCTCATCCGCCTGCGCAATGAACGGGAGCCGGCCGTTGAGCGGCGCGAGCAGCTTGTCGCCGCCCTGGGGCGGCTGAGCGATCCGCAACTGATCCCGGAAATGCGCCGCATCCTGACCGAAAAAGTGCGCCAGACCGCCAGCGGCCCGCGCTACGAGTACACCAATGTGCGCATCGCAGCCGCCCGCGCCCTGCGCAACCTCGCGCCCCTGTGGCTGGCCGGAGCACCGCAGCAGGGTCCCATCGTTGCGGCCGGCTACCGCAACGAGGTCTCGCTGAAGGGGCCGGCAGGCTCGCAGGCGCCGCCGAAATCGCTCCAGGAGCTCCGTGATGAGGGCATGCTGCGGAACATTCTGGATCTGTGGGGACGCGAGACAGGCGGGCGTGAGAAGCTGCGGGCGATCATCCTGGAGTCGCCCTCGCCGCCCGAACGGGCGCTGGCGATCTTCGCCCTGGCCGATCTCGGCGACGACAACGAGAACAAACTCCTCGACGCGCGCTTTCTGTTGCGGGTGATCCTCGGCCCGTCCGATGACGCGAACACCTCGATCAGCGATGACTGGGCCGATACCATGTGGGCCGCCGCCGACGCGCTGACCCTCTTCGAGCCGGACCGGGTGGCCCCCCTGCTGGCAGTGCTGGTGCGTGGCAATGCCGACATTCCCGACCGGGCCGCCCAGCAACTGGCGTATCTGGCGGGCCGAGTGCGGGCCGCCGATCCCGATGTGATTGACTGGCTCCTGAGGATCCTCATCACCAGCCCGAACCAGTCGGTGAAGGCCAGAGCCATGCAATCCCTGGCGTGGATCGGTGCGGGCGCGCCCGACCGAGTGCTGGAACTGCCCGATGGCCGCGATGGGCCTACGGTCAAGCAGATCATCCAGGACATCGCTGCCTGGCGGCCAGTGCCGGAGTTGTGTATCGGCGCATTCGCCGTGGCGCTGCGGCCTGATGACGGGCCAACCGGTCCGCTGTATCTGCGCCGCAAGGCGGTGGAGGCCCTGGCCTGGATCGGCGACGCGGCGACCCTCGCCGACCTGGAGGCTCTTGCTCCCTCCTGGCCGCTGGAACTGCGCGAGCAGTGGCACCTGGCCGCGGCGACGATCGCCAGGCGCCTGAAAGGCACGCGCGGGTTGAGGTGAGGCTGGTGTCCTCACCCTCCCCCTGGCCCCCTCCCTCTCCGCCTGCGGTGGAGAGGGAGGGGGCGCCGAGCGCAGCGAGGCGGGGGTGGGTGAGGAACAACGCTCAAATGGCAGAAATCCGCCGCGAACGAAAGAACGGACAACACCATGGCCCAATTCCGCGACCAGCTCGACGAGCTTGCCGCCGTGCTGCGCGCCTTCGCGCTCCAGGCCGCCCGGGTGGACGCCGTGGTTGCGCATGTGGCCGAGGCGCTGCTGGCCGGGCGCACCCTGTTCACCTGTGGCAACGGCGGAAGCGCCGCCGATGCCCTGCACCTGGCCGAGGAACTGGTGGGCCGCTACCGCGCCGATCGGCGTCCGCTGCCCGCGGTGTGCCTCAACGCCGACGCCAGCGCGCTGACCTGCATCGCTAATGATTATGGCTACGAGGCGGTGTTCGCCCGCCAGCTCACCGCCCTGGCCCGTCCCGGCGACGTGCTGGTGGTCTTCAGCACCTCCGGGAACTCGCCCAACATCCTCCACGCCCTCCGCGCCGCGCGAGAACGGGGCGTCATCGGCGTGGCCCTCCTCGGCAAAGACGGCGGCGCCGCCGCCCTGCTGGCCGATCACTCCATCATCGTGCCCTCCGCCAACGGCGCGCGCATCCAGGAGGTCCACGGCCTCATCCTCCATGCCATCTGCGAGGCGGTCGAGGTCCGACTCCTGGCCGCCTCTTGAGTGTATCGCCCCGGCGTAGAATGGGATGCATGCGACAGTACGCGCGTAACCCGGCGGGTTGCGCTACCGGCTTTTCTTTTCCTGCGGGCCGAGGGTGTGGGGAAACCCGGTTTCCCCATCAGCACAGCAGGGGCGCGGGGAAACCCGGTTTCCCCGCCAGCACCGCAACGGCCGGGGGGCGGGGAAACCCGGTTTCCCCGCCAGCACCGCAACGGGCGGGGGATGGGGAAACCCGGTTTCCCCATCTTCCACTACAGATGCAAGGAGAGATCATGGATCGCATTCTCGTCACAGAAAAAATCGCCGCCGAGGGTCTGGAGGTCATGCGGCAGGCCGCCGAGGTTGACGTGCGCCTGGATCTCGATAAAGCCGCGCTCCTGGAGATTGTCGGCGGCTATGATGCGCTGGTGGTGCGTTCGGCAACGAAGGTGACCGCCGAGGTGATTGATGCCGGCACGCGCCTGCGCGTTATCGGGCGCGCCGGCACCGGGGTAGATAACATTGATGTTGACGCCGCCACGCGCCGGGGCATCGTCGTGGTCAATGCGCCGGCCTCCAACAATGTGGCCGTGGCCGAGTTGACGATCGGCTTGCTGATCGCCCTGGCCCGTTCCATCCCTCAGGCGCACGCTTCCCTGCAGAGCGGCAAGTGGGAACGCAACAAGTTCGTCGGCTGGGAGGTGCGCGGCAAGACCCTGGGCCTGGTGGGCCTGGGGCGCATCGGCTCGGAGGTGGCGGTACGAGCCCGGGCCATGGCTATGCACGTGCTGGCCTACGACCCGGTGGTGTCGCTCGACCGCGCGGCCCATCTCGGCGTTGAACTGGTGACCATGGAAGAACTGCTCCAGCGCAGCGATGTGGTTTCGCTGCACGTGCCCCTGGTGGAGAGCACCAGGAACCTGATTGACGCCACCCGCATCGCCCAGATGAAACGCGGGGCCTATCTGATCAACGCCAGCCGCGGCGGGGTGGTGGACGAGCAGGCCCTCCTCGCCGCCATTGACACCGGTCACCTGGCCGGCGCAGCTCTGGACGTCTTCAGCCAGGAGCCGCCTCCCGCCGACGCGCCGATCATCCACCATCCGAAGATCATTACCGTACCCCACATCGGCGCCAGCACTGCCGAAGCGCAGACCTCCGCCGGCACGGAGATGGCCGAGGGGGTAGTGACGGCCCTCAGCGGCGCCACGCCCCGGTATGCCGTCAACGCCCCCTTCGTCGCCCCCGAAGCCTGGAGCGTGCTGCAACCCTATCTGTCACTGGCCCGGCAGATGGGCCGGCTGATCAACCAGTTGATCCACAGCCCGGTGCGCAGCTATGATCTGGAGTTTCGCGGCGAACTGGCCGACGTAGATACCCAGCCGGTACGCCTGGCCGTGCTCCAGGGCCTGCTGGAGGCGGTCAGCATCGAACGGGTGACCCCGGTCAATGCCCCGCTGATCGCCCGCGAACGGGGCATGCGCGTCACCGAGCGCACCGACCCCGACGCCGCGAGCTATGCCGGGCTGCTGGTCGTTCGGGTCGAGGCCACCGATGGCGAGCACGTCTTCTGGGGCACGGTGCTGCGCGGCGAACCCCACATTGTCCGCGCCGACGGCTACTTCGTGGACTTCATCCCGCAGGGGTCGCTGCTCTTCACCTACCACCGCGACCGCCCGGGCATGATCGGGCGCGTTGGCACCATCCTCGGCGCCGCCGACGTCAACATCTCGGGCATGTATGTCGGTCGCCTGGCCCCCCGCGAGCACGCCATGATGGTGCTGACCCTCGACGAGCCGGCCTCCGACGAGGTGCTGGCCCAGATTCGCGCCCTTGAGGGCATCGAACAGGCGTATAGCGTGAATCTGTAGAGCGCTGAATAGTTGATCCGCTGGTCACCGAACGATGTGGCTCGCTGCGCTCGCGTTACCATCGTTGGGTGGCGATCGTTGCGAGCAACGCTATAATCCGGGAGGGTCCGGGAGGGCTTTGCCCTCCCAGGAACCCTCCGGGTTGCGGGGGGAACCGGATTTTCCCAGGCTCCTGCCTGCGGCGAGGAACCGGTGCGCCACGCCCAATCCAAAATCCGAAATCCCAAATCCGCAATCGCTACGGTCGCAGGCGCACTGTCACCGACTTCCCCGGTTCGACGATGATATTATCCACCAGCACCGCCCGCCGTTCCTCGTCATAGACCCGGTAGCGCCCCGGCGCCAGGTGGTACCGGTAGTCGAACTGGAAGTAGAATTTGATCCTGCCCGGCGGCGGTCCGGTGAATATGCTCGTTTCCCACTCGCCCTTGACCGCCTTTTCGACGCGCAGGTCCTCGACGACATTGGCCGGCAACCCATCATTGATGAAGGTAACCCCGCCCCAGCCTATAACCGCCACCGTTTCACGGCCTTCTTCGATGATGGCCGTATAGTCGGTGAAAAAGTGAGTGGAGACCTGATCGTCCCGACCGTCAACCCGTGAGACGGTGAAACGGTACTCGCCGGGGGGCAGGGCGATGAGTTGTTCCCCTTCGAACGTTGCTTCGATCTGCCTGTCGGTTTCGGGGTTCCTGGCGCCGAACATACTGTTGCCCTGCGCGTCCCGGAAACCCGACAGGTGGACGTGCTCCGGCTTGCCGTCCGGGCCGACGCCGATGAAACGCAGGGTGCTGCGCTTAAGCGAGGCGGCGATCAGTTCCTGGAGCGTCTGGGCCAGGGCGTCGCCGTTCTGCGCGTCAATGTAGCGCCCTCCGGTGTTCTCGGTAATGCAGCGGAGCGTCTCGGCCACCCCTGGCTCCAGCCCGAAGCCCACCACGTCAATCCGCACCTCGGCCTCCGAGGCGGCCAGCGCCGCCGCCACCGCGCACGGATCGCCATCGCAGGTCTCCTCGCCGTCCGACACCATAATGATCACGTTGCGCACGTTTTCGCCCGCCCGCAGGTCCTCGCCGGCCCGCTGCAACGCCAGACTGATCGGGGTCCAGCCGGCCGGTTCCCAGGCGGAGAGCTGCTGCCGCAGCAACTCTTTGTTGACCCCCTGGACCGGCACCAGCAGGGCGGTGCTCTGACAGGAGCGCGCCCGCTGGGCCTCGCTGCTGTCGCCTTCATGGCCGAAGACGCGGAAGCCGACGTTCAGATTGGGGTTGTCGGGCAGCGAGTCAATGACCCGTTCCATCGCCCGCCGGGCGGCCTGGATCTTGGTTTCGTTGCCGATGCGCTGGGCCATCGAGCCACTGGAGTCGAATACCAGTTCGATGTTGACGGTCGTGCCAGCGCCGGACTGCTCCTGGGGACGGAACACGATGGGAACGTCCTCGGCGGGCGCCGCCGTCGCCGCCGCGCTCGCGCCGGACGGCGACGGCGTATCGGCGGCGGGCGCGAAGGGCGGGCGGGTCGGCTCGACCGGCGCCGGGGTAGCGGTGGCGGGCAGCGGAGTGGCCGTGGCGGGTGGCGCTTCAGTGGGTGGGGCCTGGGCGGCCAGGGTGGCGCGCACCTCGGCTTCCAACGTGGCTCGCAGACTGGCCTGATCATTCGCGGCAGGCGCGCCGCCACAGGCGGCAATGATCGCGGTAATCAGCAGTACAACGGGGATACTCCAATACCGGTTGAACACGCGGCTCCTCCTCTCACTGGTCTGTGAACGACGTTTCCTGGCCTTTCCGCTACTCTCCCGGCCTTCCCTCTCAGGTGTAGGGTTGTTCAAGCGAGAAGGGGGGTTTTTGGCATTCCCGTGCGCTTACACCCCTACCCCCTTTCCTGCAAGCGGGAGAGGGGGGCGTTGGGCGTCCCAATGCCCCAGATGGCGCATGCGATGCGAAGATGGGCTGGAAAGCCCTACACCTGAGAACCCGGCCTCCCCCGTTGGGGAGGAGCCGGGCTCCCTCCCCCAGCGGGGGAGGGTTGGGGAGGGGGCGGGGTTAGCGAAAAACTTCGTTCACAGACCACTCACCTCTACCGGTGTTATTTCGCATGATAACATCTTTCATTGCCGTAAGGCGACAGGCCCCTGCCCGTCGGGAGCGTCCGGGAGGGCGAGGCCCGGAAGAAAACTTGCACTGTTCAGATTTACCGCAGAGGGCGCAGAGGATAGGCCATATGCAACCCTCCGCGCCCTCTGCGGTGAACATATATCCCGTAAACATCCCCGAACACTTTTCGGAACGTGAAGCCGTTTGGTATAATGCCCTCAGATCAGAAACGGACTCAGTAAAGGAACATCCCATGGCCTTTGACACCGCCCACGCCCTCCTGATCGGCATTGGCAGCTACGCCCATGCGCCGCGGCTCAATGTGCCGATCACCGCCGCCGACGCCATCGCCGTCGCCGGCGTGCTGCGCGACCCGCACTTCTGCGGCTACCCGCCGGAGCAGGTCACCCTGCTCAGCGGCGCCGCCGCCACCCGCGAGGGCGTCCTGGCGGCCCTCGACGCCCTGGCGGCGCGCGTCGGCGAAGGCGATACCGTGCTGATCTACTACGCCGGCCACGGCGAGTACGGCGACGACGGCTACTACCTGACCACCCACGACACCCGCCTGGAGGGGCGCAAGGTCGCAGCAGGCACGGGCCTGCGCGAGGCCGAGTTGATCGCGAAGCTACGGGCCATCAAGGCAAAGCGCCTGCTGCTGATCGTCAACGCCTGCCACGCGGGCGAAATCTCGCCCGTGCTGGCCCCCGGCGAGGCCCCGCCCACCGGCGCCCCCCTGCCGCCGCCGGTCGCCGCCGCGCTGCTCGGCACCGGCGAGGGCCGCGTGATCATCAGCGCCTGCCGCGAGAACCAGTACTCCTTCATCGGCCCCGGGCCGCTCACCCTCTTTACCCAGGCTCTGCTCGATGGCCTCCAGGGCAAGGGGACGCCCAGCAACCACGGCTACATCAGCGTCTTCGACCTCTATACCCATCTCTACTTCGCCCTCGACGAGGCCGTGCCGCGCCTGATCCCCGCGGCCGTACGCCAGATGTACGGCGAGAAGCAGGAACCTGAACTGACCATCCTCAAGGGCGTCGGGCCGTTCGCCGTGGCGCTCTACCGCGGCGCGACCGCCCTGGGCCCCTTCGACGCCTCCGGCGCACTGCCTGAGGAAACCGCGGTGCGCGCGGTCAACCCGGCCTACAGCCAGGCCATGCTGCGCCAGCACCAGCAGAGCATCGGCGGCAGCGTCCAGACCGGCGCGGCCATTGGCGATGTGCACGGCCACGTCACCGTGAACCAGCAAACCCAGCACGGCGGGGTGCACTTCGGCGGCGGCGGCCGGTATGGCAATATCAGCATCGGTGACGTGGCCGGGCGCGACATCATCAAGACCGACATCACCCAGGGGGACCGGATCAGCACCGGCGACATCAAGGGCAGCGGCATCGCCATCGGGCGCGGGGCGCAGAGCACGGTGCACAACGTGGATACCGGCGGCGGTGATTACGCCGAGGGCAACATTGATAAGCGCAGTGGGACGTTTGTGCATAAATCTCCCGCCCCTGCCGCCCCCCTCCCCAGCCCTCCCCCCAGCGGGGGGAGGGCGCCGGACTCCTCCCCCCAGCGGGGGGAGGTTGGGAGGGGGGCGATACCAGAAGACGCAATTCCCAGACTACTGAACATCAAATCCACCCTGAGCAACGTGTCGCAGAGTATTGGTGCATCGCCCCGCGGCGACGCCGCGACGAAGGCGCAGCTTCAGCAGCTTATCGAGCAGCTCAGCGCGGAACTGCAGAAAGCCCCGGCGGAGCGCGCCAGCGAGGCCGAGGCGGTCGCCGAGACGGCGAAGGCCGCGGTTGAGCAGGCGACGAAGGCGCAACCGAACAAGACGCTGGTGCAGATCAGCGCCGATGGCCTGAAACAGGCGGCGCAGAACCTCGCCGCCGCGCTGCCGGCGGTGCTGCCCATCGCCACGCAGATCGCCGACGCGGTGCGGAAGATGAGCGAGGGGTAGCGGAGGGGGTTCTCAGGTGTAGGGTTTTCCGGCGCATCCCTGCGTCGCATTCGCCATCCGGGGCATTGGGATGCCCACTCCCCCCTCTCCCGCTCGCGGGAGAGGGGGGCAGGGGGGTGAGGATCGCAAGCGCATTGGAATGCCGAAAACCCCTGCTCCCTCGAAAAACCCTACACCTGAGAGAGCGGAGGGGGAGGGTAGGGAAACCTGGTTTCCCCATACCCCTGCCCAATGGAAGGGTCCAGGAGGGCGCGGCCCTCCGCGCCTCAGTTGAAGGGTGACGCGGAAGGCGGCGCAGGGAACCGAACACGGAGAACCATGATTGATCAGCCAATTCCACCAGCGCTTCAGCAGGATATCGCCCGAGCGGTTGCTATTTTGAAGGCAGGCGGTTGCTCGGCGGTGTTTCTCTTCGGCTCAGGCGCAGCGGGCACGCTCACTGATCGCTCCGATATTGACCTCGCCGTCCAGGGGTGTCCAAAGGACCGCTTTTTCCACCTGCTGGGACGCCTCCTCTTTGAGCTCGAGCGTCCGGTCGACCTGGTGGATCTCGACGATTCGGATCCCTTTGTCCAGTTTCTTCAGAACGAAGGTGGCCTGCGACGTGTCGGCTAATCCTGTACAGGCGAGAGTGCGCTTTGAGTTGAACCAGTTGGATCAACTCCTCGCGGCCTACGAGCCCCTGCTTCAGCGTGTCAGGCATCAGCCTCCTGATCTGGTTGAGCTTACCGCGCTTGCTTCGATCCTCCACTCGTTCTACAACGGCCTGGAAAATATCTTCACAACCATTGCGCGATATCTCGATCAGCACTGCCAACCGGCGATCGTTGGCATCAGGAGTTGCTCCAAGCAATGACGCGGGTGACCGCTGCCCGAGTCGCCCTTCTGGCTCGCGTCAATCTCCCGGTCACGGCGCCACCTGGCATGACCGCCATCATTGGCATTCCTGGTCACCAGTCATCACCGTCCTGTTGACCATATGCCGGGGCTTCAGGAGTAAGGATTGCAAGGCATGACCAACGACCCCGCCGCCCAGATTGCCATCCTGCGCCGGCAGCGCGACGCCGCCGCTGACCCGGCGCTGCGGGCCGCGCTCGACAGCGCCATCGCCGCCCTCGAAGCGCAGTTCGGCAGCGCTGCTCCCCCTCCCGCCGGTGACACGCTCAGCGTTGGCGATGTTACGAATAGCCAGGCCATCGCCATCGGCGCCGGCGCCCGCGCCACGGTCTACATTGACGGGCGGCACGGCAAGACGAATGACGAGTTGCTCGCCGCCTATTACCAGCGTCTGGCCGCCCGCTGCCGCGGCATGCCCCTCCAGGGCGTCTACGAGCAGCGCAGCGTCGCCGATAGCCTGGCGATTGACCTCGACCGGGTCTACACCGAACTGGCAACGACGGCGGTCAGCAGGCGTGAGCGCTTCAGCCGCGCTGAGCTTGCCAGCTTCGACGCGGAAGCCTTTCTGCGGGCCCATACTGGCGACCACCTGCTCCCGCGCGCCCTGCGGACCATGGTTGAGCCGCGTTTTCCTGATGACCCGACCGTTGATGCTGAGGGTGCGGCTGACGCGAGTTTCGGCGACGGCAAGAAACGTAGTTTCGTCTACCGTGAGGGTCCGAGTCCGATCACTGGCGACGCTCACGAACGTATCGCGCGCTACGCCAAGGAGGCCGATGAGCTGACTTTCCTGGGTCCGACCATGGTCACCGAGGCCATCGCTGCCAGCCCGCGCCTGGTGCTGCTCGGCGAGCCGGGCAGCGGCAAGAGCACCGCCCTGCGCTATTTGGCCTACACCCTGGCGAGGGCCGGGCTTGACCCGCGGATCGACCTGGCGGCACACCTGGAGGGCTGGACATCCGGGCGCCTGCTGCCGATCTTCGCCCCGCTGCTGCCGCTGGCAAAGCGCCTTGCCGAGGCCCCCGAGCGCCACGGTGAGGCCGGCGACCTGTGGGACTACCTGGTTGACCATCTGCAGCCCAGGGGCGCCAACGCCGGCCTTGCCGCCGCCGTCCACGACGAGGTCGAGGCGGGCCGCGCAGTTCTGCTCCTCGACGGGCTGGACGAGGTCGCCGGCGACGACTCGCGGCGCAAGGTCACGCACGCGGTATGGTCCTTTGCTGAACAGTACCCGACCTGCCGGATCGTCGTCGCCTGCCGGGTGCGGGCCTACGAAGGCGAGCGCAACGCCGCCTGGCAGTTGCCCGGCTGGCCCACGGCCACCCTGGCCGACTGGACCCTCGGCCAGATGCTGGCCTTTGTCAACGCCTGGTACCACACGGTTGCCGAATTGCACGGCCGTACCGAAGCGTGGCGCGATGAGCGCATCGCCGCCCTGCGCCGCGCGATCACTATCCGCGAGGACCTGCAACGCTTCGGGCGCCAGCCGCTGATGATGACGGTGATGGCCCTGGTGCACCTGAACGACGGACGGCTGCCCGAGGAGCGGGCCAGCCTCTACGGGCGCTGCATCGATATTCTGCTTGGCCAGTGGGAGATCGCCGGCAAAGAGGCCAGCGCGTACGGGACGCTGATGGACTACATTGGCCTGCCCGACGCCGACGTTCAGAGCCTGCGCCCGCTCCTGGGCCGGGCGGCCTACGAGGCTCACCGCGCCGCTGCGCCCGGCGAGGTCGGCCGCCTCAGCCGCGCGATTCTGCGCACGATGGTAGATGATGAGTTGAAGCGGCGCAAGCACCCCAACCCCTCTGCAGGCACAGACAAGTTCCTGGAATACACCGATCAGCGCGCCGGGCTGATCCAGGCCAGCGAGGCCGGCGACGCCTACGCCTTCCCCCACCAGACGTTCCAGGAGTATCTGGCCGGCATCGAGTTGCTCGGCGGGGCCGACCCGCTGGCCCGCGTGCTCGACCTGCGCAACGACGATCGCTGGCGGCGCCCGATCCTGCTCGGCGTCGAGCAACTGGCCCTCAGTTCGCTCGACGTGCCCTACCGCCTGCTCAGCCGGCTGGTCGAAGCGCCCGGCCGCGCGGCGACCCGGCGCGCCTTCGACCTGCTCCTGGCGCAGGAGATCGCCAACGATCTCGGCTGGGGCTGGCTGGAGCAGCGCGACGCCCTCTTCAGCGGGCTGAAGCGGCGCCTGGCCCAGGCGATGGCTGAGACCCTGCGCGAGACCAGCGTGCCTGCCCGCGACCTGGTGCGCATCGGCGCGATCCTGGCCGAACTGGGCGACCCGCGCCCCGGTGTCTGCGACCTGCCGCCGGCGATGGTCGAATTGCCGGGCGGCAGCTTCGTGATCGGCAGCACCGCCGCGGAGGCCGAGGCCGCCGGGCGGGCCTTGGAGCAGTACTACCTGCAGAAGGGCGACAAGGAGACCGCGAAGCGGGCGCGGAAATGGCCGGAAGACGAGATCAACACCCGTCCGTTGACCCTGGCGCCCTTCGCCATCGGGCGCTACCCGGTTACCAATGCACAGTATCGTCGATTCATCGAGGCGGGTGGCTACGACCCGGAGGCACCCTGGTGGGACGAAGCGGCCCGCGCCTGGCTGGCCCGCGACGACGCGGCGATCGAGGGGATGGAGGACTGGCAGCGCCGGACGCGCAAGGATCAGCCCGAGTACTGGGACGACGAGACGTTTGGTAGTGCCCGTCCCAACTATCCGGTGGTCGGGATCAGTTGGTACGAGGCGAGCGCCTTCTGCCGCTGGCTCACCCAACACCTGAACGACGGCCACACCTACCTGTTGCCGAGCGAGGCCGAGTGGGAGTACGCGGCGCGTGGCCTCACGCGGCGCACCTATCCGTGGGGAAACGCTGAACTTGACCCGGAGCGGGCGAGCTACGATCAGACATACGGCTTCACCACCCTGGCCGTGGGCTGCTTCCCCCGCGGGTCAACGCCGGAGGGCGTGCTGGACCTGGCGGGCAACGTCTGGGAGTGGACGCGCTCGGAGTACCGTGACTATCCGTATGATCCCCACGACGGGCGCGAGGATGGCGCCGCTCCGGCGCAAAAAAGCTTTACACTCCGCGGCGGTTCGTGGGCCGCTCAACCGATCGTCCTGCGCGCGGCCTGCCGCCTCCAAACTGCGCCCGACGACCACAACGTCAGCGTGGGTTTTCGGCTTGCCCGGCACCCTCCTCGTGTAAAGAATTAAGGCAGAGACGCCCCGGTGGGGCGTCTCTGCCTGTGTTCTGTGTTGCGGCGTAAGCAGGGCCGTGTCGCTGCCGCAGGCTCGGATAGCGGGGGCGTGGGGAAGGGGGATGCAAGGGGGAAGGCGTTCCCCCTTGCCCGCGCCGCAGGCGCGGATCGCGAGTTTTTTATGAAGACCTACAAACACCTGTTCGAGCGCGTCTGCTCGTTTGACAATCTCTGGGTTGCTTTTCACCGGGCGCGCCTGGGCAAGCGCAGCAAGGCCGAGGTGGCCGCCTTCGAGTACCATCTGGAGCGCAATCTCTTCACCCTGGAACGCGAACTGCGCGCGGGCGAATACCGGCCCGGCGGTTACCGCCATTTCTACATCTTCGAGCCGAAGAAGCGCAAGATTAGCGCCGCTCCCTTCCGCGACCGCGTGGTGCACCACGCCCTCTGCAATGTGATCGAGCCGATCTTCGACCGGCGTTTCATCCACAATTCCTACGCCTGCCGCATTGGCAAAGGCACCCACGCTGCCCTGGATCGCGACCAGGACTACGCGCGGCGCTATCGCTACGTCCTGCAGGGCGACATCGTCCAGTTTTTCCCGAGCGTGGATCACCAGGTGCTCCGTGGTCTCCTCGCGCGCCGCATCGCCGACCCGCAGGTGATGGCGCTCATTGACCTGATCCTCGCCAGTGGCGCCGGCGTGCTCGAAAGCGAGTACACGCCGCAGTGGTTCCCCGGCGATGATCTCCTGACGCCCTTCGAGCGCGCCCGTGGCCTGCCGATCGGCAACCTCACCTCGCAGTTCTGGGGCAACGTCTATTTGCACGAGCTCGACAACTTTGTCAATCAGGACCTGCGCACCGGCGCCTACCTGCGCTACGCCGACGACTGGCTGCTCTTCAGCGACGATAAGGCCCGGCTGCACACCTGGCGCGAGGCCATCAGCAACTTTCTTGTTGGCCTACGCCTCGTGCTCCACGACCGCAAGACGCAGATCTACCCGACGGCCACTGGCGTGCCGTTCCTCGGGTTCCGGCTCTACCCGGAGCATCGTCGGCTCAAGCGCCCCAATGTGATCCGCTTCAAGCGGCGCATGCGCCGGCTGTTCCACCGCTTCGCCGATGGCCAGATCCCGCTGGAGCGCGTGCAGGCCAGCATCAACGGCTGGGTGGCCCACGCGGCCCACGGCAGCACCTACCGGCTGCGCGAGCAGTTGCTCGGCGGGCTGGTCGTGCCCCGGCGAGGTAGACCATGAGTTTTGAACCCGCGCCGGTCTTCGTGAAGACCTCCGACCTGCTCGCCTGGCTGATCCCGGTGACGATGCAGTTTCCCAGGAGCCAGCGCTTCGTGATGGCCCTGCGGGTGCAGAACGCGGCCCTGGATCTGTATGAGCAGTTGATCGCCGCTGGCAAGACCCAGCGGGCCGAGCGCCAGCGACACCTGCTCGAGGCCGATATTCGCCTGGAGCAACTACGCCTGCACTGGCGCCTGTGTCGCGCGTTCGAGCTAGTCGAGCCGGGGCGCTATGAGCACGGCGCCCGGCTGATCGACGAGGTGGGCCGGCTGCTGGGAGGGTGGCTCGAAGCGGCGGGGTGAGCGCGCGGTCGTCCTCCGCGCGCGAATGGTATAATCTGCGCAGTGGATCGGCGCGACGCCGCGGCGGTTCGTGGAACGATCAACCGATCAACCTGCGCGCGGCCTACCGCAACCACAATACGCCCGACAACTACAACGACAACGTGGGTTTTCGGCTTGCCACGCACCCGGCTTGCCCGGCCAGATGCCGCGCCGTAACCGCTCCGGCGGTGCGGGGCGGTTACGCCTGCACGAGGAGGGTGCCAGCGCCGGTCCCGGTCGCGCCTTCGGGCGCGGCCAAAGAGTCCCGCGCCGCGCCCGGGCCAGTAGGGACGACCGTGGCGGTCGTCTCGAACATCAGGGCGCGGCGCGCCCCTCGGCGGAACGAGTTCCTGGTCTGTAACCAACGTTTGTCACTCTACTCTGCCCCCTCCCAACGCTCCTCCGCCTGGGGAGGGCGCCCGGCTCCTCCCCCCCAACGGGGGGAGGTTGGGTGGGGGGCGGAAAGGCAAGGAAACTTCGTTCACAGACGAATTAGTCGTTTCCTTCCAACGCGGGCTTCCCTTGCGGAAAACGCCCCTCTCGACCGACAAACCCTGCGCCTGAGCGCGCAGCCGCTCCCCGGTTGCGCGCCGCCGGTCTTCGCGCTACCATCCCTACGCGGAGCGGGCCGTTTCGACACGGGGGCGCAGGTGGAACACGGGGAAATGGTGGCGCTGATCCGGGGCGGGGCGCCGGAGCCGGGCGGGGTGTGGGCCGACCTGGGCGCCGGGACGGGCAACTTTACCTGGGCGCTGGCCGAGGTGCTGGGACCCGCGGCGACGATCCACGCCCTTGACCGCGACGCGCGAGCGATTGCCGCCCAGCGGGCGCGCCTGCATACCGACCCGCCGGCGGCCACTATCCTGCCGCAGCAGGCCGATGTGCTGCACCCCCTTGACCTGCCGCCCCTCGACGGCATCATCTGCGCGAACCTGCTGCACTTCGTGCGCGACCAGGCCGGGCTGCTTCGCCGGCTGCGCGCGCACCTCCGGCCCGGTGGCCGGCTGCTGGTGGTGGAGTACGAGCAGTCATTGCCGATCCCCTGGGCGCCGCATCCGCTGCCCTTTGCTCGTTTCATGGCCCTGGCGCAGGAGACGGGCTTCGAGGCGCCGGCCCGCGTCGGCGCGCGGCGCTCACCCTCGTCGGGGCGGGTGATGTACGCCGCGGTGGTGCGAATGCCGTGGAGATCCGGCGGTGTACAATGAGGAGGGCGGGGAAACCAGGTTTCCCCACCCTCCTGCTGGCCCAGCCCGCACGGGCGCCCTGCAAGCTGCGCAGCGAAACCTTGCCTTTTACCAACTTCTGTTGATACAGCGTGCACGCGGATTATCGGCAGGTCTTATTGGATATACACAATCCAAAATCCAAAATCCAAAGAGGTCAACGATGATCATCCGCTCACTGCTCGTGCTGGCGCTGCTGCTGCCGTCCCTTGCGACCTCCAACCTCGCCTTCGCCTCCCCCGCCTTTCGCCGGGTGTGGGAGCGCACTGACTATCCGGTGCAGCAGGGTCGGGGCGACCATGCCTGGATCTGGGGGCCGAGTCCGTTTACCGAGGGGATCAACGAGGCGTTCCAGGGCGACGCCCAGATGTCGCGCCTGGTGCAGTACTTCGACAAGGGGCGCATGGAGATCAACGACCCCTCCGCCAATCCGCGCAACCCCTGGTTCGTCACCGGCGGCCTTTTGACCCGCGACATGATAGATGGCCGGGTGCCGATCGGCCTCGCTGAGTATGTCGCCCTGCCGCCGGCCGGCATCCCTGTGGCCGGCGACCCCGATGCCGCCTTTCCCACCTACGCCGACCTGCGGCCCTACACCCGCGCCCAACCCCGCTTCGGTCTCGGCGATGCCGTGGCCGAACGCCTCACCCCGCAGGGCCGAACGCCGGCCCCCGAGTTTGCCGATCTCCCCGCCACGCGCATCGTGCAGGTCTCGAATGGCTATGGCATTCCGCGCGCCTTCTGGGAATTCCTGACCCGGAGCGGCGTCGCCTACCGCGATGGGCGCTTTGTGCGGCAAACGCCGCTCTTCGACTGGCTCTATATCGCCGGCTACCCCATCGCCGACGCCTTCTGGGTGCGCGTGCCGGTCGCCGGTACGCCGCGCGACGTGATGGTGCAGCCCTTCGAGCGCCGGGTGCTGACCTACAACCCCGCCAATCCGCCGCGCTTCCAGGTGGAGATGGGCAATGTGGGCCGGCACTATTACCGCTGGGTCTACGAGTTGCCCTTCGCCGACGGGCGGCAGGCTCTCATCACCGCGCCCGCCCGTGACAGTGTGGTCGGGAGTCCCCTGGCGGTGCAGGGCTTCGAGCGCGGCTTCGCCTTCGAGGCGGCCATCGGCGTGCGCCTGCGCACCGCCGCCGGCCAGGTGCTGGCCAGCGCCTATACGATGGTGCAGCGGCCCGACATCGGTATTCCCGGGCCGTTCTCCGCCACCCTGGTCTTCAGCGAACCCGAAACGGCCACCCCGGGCACGGTTGAGGTGGTGGTCGAATCCGCGGCTGACGGCTCTGAGCGGATCATTGCCAGCCAGCCGGTGCTCATCGGCGGGCTGAGCGGCGATCTGGCCCGCGCCGTGGCCCTGGCCCGCGAGGATCTGGCCGCGCGCACGGAGATCTGGCCCGAACGCATTGGCGTCCGTTCTACCGAGGACGTGACGTGGCCCGATGGTTCCCTAGGTTGCCCGGCGCCGGGCCAGCTCTATCCCCAGGTGCTCACCCCCGGCTTCCGCATCATCCTCGAAGCCGCCGGACAGCCCTACGACTACCGCGCCGACCGCCGGGGCAGGTTGATCCTCTGCCGCGATCTACGCCCCCAGGGGCCGATTGGCGCGCCGTTGAGCCTGCCGGCCCGCGGCGCGGTGAGCACCCTGCCGCTGCACGTCGAGGCGCGCCTGGAGCGGCCAGGCGAACCGGTCACGCTGCGGCTGGCATTTGAAAGCGGCCAGAGCCTGAGCCGGACGGTCACACCCCTGGCGGCGCCCGATGGCGCGGGTCTGGTCCTCGATAGTCTCTGGCCGCCCGCCGAGCCGGCGCGGATCAACACCCAGCGCGCCATCGTGCAGATCCGCGACCGGCAGGACCGGCTCCTCGCCGCCAGGCTGGTGACGATCCTCGGCCCGGACGATCCGCTGGTCCGCCCGGTGGAACTCTACTGGCTGGCGGGCGAGCAACTGCGCGTCGAGCAGCGGCGCATTCCGCGAACGTTGCAGATCGGCGCCGCCACGCTGGAGCAACTGCTGTGGGGGCCGCCGCCGGGCCTGGGGCTGAGCACGGCCATCCCCACCCCCGCCGAGGTGCTGAGCTACCCCGGTCGCCAGCCCGACTGGGGCGCGCGGGTGCGCCTGCGCAGCCTGGTGATCCGCGATGGCGTGGCCACCGCCGACTTCTCGGCGGAGCTGCGGGCCTACGGCGGCGGCGCGGCGCGGGTGACGGCCATCCGCCAGCAGATCGAACGCACGTTGCGCCAGTTCTCGACTGTGCGCGACGTGCGCATTGCCATCGAGGGGCAGACTGAAGGGGTATTAGAGCCATAGGGCGCAACCTTCCAGGTTGCGCCACATTGACCATCTGGCAGGGGGAACCAGCATGGAGCCACGCTACGAACGGATCTCGCGGAGCCTGGTGGCGCGCCACCCGAACCCGATCGGGGTGGTCGAGTTTTACGGCGGCCAGTTCTTCGGCCAGCTTCCGGCAACGAGTTACGACTACTTTCTAGGCACGCTCTTTCGCGCCGGGTACACCATCATCGCCGTGCCGTTCACCTTCGGCTTCAACCACGCCGAGATCGCCGAAATCCTGCTCATCGAGCGCGATGTGGTGCGGGCGCAACTGCCGGAACTGGCCGGCGTGCCGCATTTCTGGGTCGGCCACAGCCTGGGCTGCAAGTTCATCGCCCTGCTCGAAGCCGGCACCGATCCGATCAGCGGCATGTTCGCGCCTCCCGGAATCATCACTGCCAGCGTCCGGCGCGGCATTCTCGATGAACCTTCGCTGCTCATGGCCCCCGACATCGGCGATACCGACTCGGCGCTGCCATTGCCCATTCTGCCGGCCATCCTCGATTGGCTGGGCCTGGGCGTGCGCCCCACCCGCGCCGAAATGCAACGGCTGATCGTTGAAAGCAACCTGTTCAACCTGACGGCGCTGATCTCTTTCGAGCGCGACCGCGTGGCCGGCAACGCCTCCGAGCCGCCAGAAACGAGCGATGTGGCCTGGTTCCTCGAAACCCTTGGCGCGCGTCCCGAAGGGCGGTTGCTCCACGAAGAACTGCCGGGCGGCCATCTGGTCCCCTTTGGCATTCGCTTCGGCGACGTGGTGTTCGAGTTAGACCCGCGGCCGGGATGCCCTCCGGCGGAGCCGCCAGCAGAGCTGGAAGCCGCCGCGCTGCGGCTGCTGCGCGAACTCGACCAGCGCCGCGCCGTAGCCGTACAGCAGCGCATGGGGGCCAGGGCGGTATAGGCTTCGCGGCTTTTAGCGCACCGCAGAGGTTGCAGAGAAGAGCGTCAACCGCGTCCTCCGCGGTTATAGAGGTGAACATTTCAGGAGCGCCAGGTTCTCGGACGTGTCAAGGCGGGGTGGGAGGCGGAAAGAGAGCCAGCCACCACAGCCGCCAGTTCTCGATAGGCGGCGGCGCGGCTTCGGAAGCGGGCGTTTCGGCGCTCTCGGAAGGCAAGGCCGAGGCGGGAGCTTCGCGGGCAAAGATTACGACGTCGCCCTCACGGGCGTAGCCGAGCTGTTCGCGGGCGATGCGCTCGGCGTACACGTCGGACTCGGTGAACGCCACTGCGCCCTCGAGGACCGCATTCTCCGCTTTGATGCGCGCGACCTCGGCCTCCAGTTCGGCGCGGCGGCTCTCCAGGCGGGCGCCCTGCAACGCCTGGCCCACGAAATTGACGGCCAGCAAGGCGATAAGGAGAAGCATGATCCCGCCGAGGGCCAGGGAGAGCACCGACACCTCTTGTAAGCGAAACAACCCGGTCAAATAAGGGAGAGGAGGCGGCCCCTTGCGGGCAGCCGGGCGACGCCGCGGCGGCGGACCGAAGATGCGACGGGTCGCGTGCTGCAGACGTCGTTTCATAGGCATGCCAGGGAGCCAGGAACACAGGTGTCGGTCTGTAGACAAAGTTTCCCGCCGGCTCCCGCCCCCTTCCCAACCCTCCCCCGCCGGGGTAGAGCATCCCGCGCCTTCCCCCAACAGGGGGCGGCTGAGAGGGAGGCGAAAATGCCAGGAAACCTACGTTACGGGCCGATCAGCCGCCGGGCGAGAACGAGCGTGCCAGGCGTTCTATCCGCCCTGCTGTCGCGGAAAGCGGCTCCCGGCATCACTTTCCAGTGGACGGAACGTTCGGCCTGAGGCCAGAGGAACGGCGACCGCACCCGCTTCAACTTTCGCTCGGTCGTGGCGCTTCGAGCAAGAGCGGCTCGTCAATGTTGGTCGTCATCGCGCTCTGGCCACGGAAGAGACCGCCAGGCTCGATATGCAGCGCCGCAGTGGTGATATCGCCCCACACCTTGCCGGTCGGAGAGATCTCCAGTTGTTCGACGGCGGTGATCTCACCCTTGACCGCGCCGGAGACATGGACATTCTGGGCCTTAATGGTCGCGATCACCCGGCCGGTCTCGCCGATGATCAGGTTGCCCAGCACCTCGATATCCCCCTCAACCGACCCGTCAATACGAATATTGCCATCGGACGTCAGCGTGCCCTGAAAGCGGGTGTTGGCTCCGATAATCGTCTCAGGTTTGCCATTCATCGTCGGGGGAGCAGGCTGGGATCTCTTATTGCTGCCGAACATGCTTGCGCGTCCTCCTCAGGTTGCCCCACAAATGCTTGAGTGATTATAAACCACCTGGGGGCCAGAGGCAAATGCTCAGGGCGCCAGACGTTCAATCAGCCAGCCCCCTTCCGGCGCACGCCGGTAGCGAATGCGGTCGTGGAGGCGATTGGGGCGCCCCTGCCAGAACTCAAGGCACTCCGGCTTCACGCGGTAGCCGCCCCACCAGGCCGGGCGCGGCACCGGCCCCTCGCCGAAGCGCCGGGTCACCTCCTCCAGCCGGGCCTCCAGCTCTGCGCGCCCGGCAATCACCCGACTCTGCGGCGACACCCAGGCCCCCAACTGCGCCCCCAGGGGCCGGCTGGCGAAATAGGCGTCGGATTCGCTCTCGGCCACGCGCGCGGCCATACCCTCGATGCGGATTTGTCGTTCCAGCTCCGGCCAGTAGAATACCAGCGCCGCCAGACCCGTGGCATCGAGGTCGAGGCCCTTGGGACTTTCATAGTTGGTGTAGAAGACGAACCCCTCGGCATCGAAGCCTTTGAGCAGCACCGTCCGCGCCGTGGGACGCCCGTCGCGGCTCACCGTGGCCAGGGTCATTGCATTCGGCTCTATCAGTCCCGCACTGACCGCCTCGTCGAACCAGAGCTGAAACTGCGCGAAGGGATCGGGGCTGACCTCGCGCTCATCCAGCCCGCGCAACTGGTACTCTTTCCGCAGTTCCTGGAAATCCATGGCGGCCTCCGCCTCTGTGTGACACTCGTTGAACAGGAAGATCTGAGGGGGAGCGACGCTCCTCGAAAACTCCTTTTCCCTCGTTCTATATTCTGCCATAGCTTTGCGATTACCCCGCCGTGCGACAGTCCGGCTCGTGCTACAATAGCGCGGTTTTATCCGCGGCTGCTGTGAAAATAGCCGATAGCCAATAGCTGCTCGCCTGTGTCTTAGCGCCTATCCGAATAACTCCTGCAGGAAGGCGGGGAAACCGGGTTTCCCCACACCCCTCTTCCTGTTGCATACCGCCCATGCACCGGCGTCCGATACGGCAATCCAAAATCCAAAATCCACAATCCAAAATGGTATAACGGGGGCTCGCCCACGATGGCCTACACCATCCTGATGATCGCCTCAACCAGCTTCTTCTCAGACTACGGCAACCACGTGCGGATCTGGGAAGAGGCGCGAACGCTGCAACGGCGCGGCCACCGCCTGGTGCTGGCAACGTACCACAACGGCGACGATATGCCCGACCTCGATATTCGCCGCTCCTGGGACGTACCCTGGATCAAGCGGGCAGTGGTCGGCTCGTCGCGTCACAAGCTCTACCTGGACGTGGGGCTGGCCTGGCGCGCCCTGCGGGTGGCGCTGGAGGTGCGACCGGATATTCTGCACGCCCATACCCACGAAGCGGCGGCCATCGCCCTGCCGCTGCAGCGCCTGCTCAACCGGCCCCTCATTCTCGATTATCAGGGGAGCATGACCAGCGAGATGCTCGACCATGGGTTCATCTCGGCACGCAACCCGCTCTTCCTGCCGCTGACGCGCCTGGAGCGCATGCTCAACCGCCGCGCCGACGCGGTCACAACCTCGACGCGCAACGCAGCGACGCTGCTGCGCCGCGACGGGTCGGTGGCCCCCGAACGGCTGCACGTCATCCCTGACGGGGTAGACACCGAACGCTTCCGTCCCTACGACGGCTCGCCGGCCTGGGCCGCCCAGCGGGCCGAGCTGCGCGCCCAGCTCGGCATTCCCGAAGGGCGGCGCATCATCGTCTATATCGGCCTGCTGGCCCCCTACCAGGGCACCAACCTGCTCATCGAGACCGCACGCATCCTCGCCGCCCGCCGGCCCGAGGTGCACTTTCTGATTATGGGCCACCCCGACCCCCACAGCTACCGCCGCTACGCCGAGAGCCTGGGGGTTGCCGGCCACGTGACCCTGCCCGGGCGCATCCTCTATCGCGACCTGCACGCCTACCTGGCGCTGGGCGAGGTGGCGGTGGCCCCCAAGATGAGCCTCACCGAGGGCAACGGCAAGATCGCCAACTACATGGCCATGGGGCTGCCCACCGTGGCCTTCGACACCCCCGTGGCCCGCGAGATCCTGGCCGACACGGGCCTCTACGCCCGCCGCGGCGACGCCGAGGACCTGGCGGCCAGACTGGAACTGGCCCTCGATGACGGCGACCTGGCCGCCCGGCTCGGCGCCGCCGCCCGCGCCCGGGCCGTCGCCGAACTCTCCTGGGAGAGCTCCATCCGCGCCCTGGAAGCGATCTATGCCGAGGCCCTGGAACGCCGCCAGGCCCGACATAATAGACAGAGGCTTCCAACGTGAAAACCAGGCCGGTGAGGGAGGGGCTGGGAGGGCATAGCCCTCCCAGGAAAACTTCTCTTCATCCTGTGGTTGTGCGGCGCAGCCACACGAGAGGGTTTGAGAGGGCGCAGCCCTCTCCGGAACATTTCTACGGGCGCACGATCAGCGGCACGGTAGACCTGCGCGCGCGGGGGCGCGCCGCTGTCGTTGCTGCGGTGGCTCCACTTTATCCCATCTTGAAGCCCTGTGTAAGCATTCTGTCACTTGCCAAATCCGCGAAGCGGATCTATACTTTTCCTGAGCCAGGTAGTGGCTCTTTCCGTGCGCCTGACGGCGCGACGAGCGCCTGAAGCTCGTCACTCGACCTGCGGGGCAACGTAGCCATCAAGGTCGTGGCCGCTGGCGCGTTCAGACAGGACCTATGGAAGGCAGTCATCAAGCGAATCGAGAGGGCCCGAGGCGGCGCGTGATATGCGCTCTGTCGGGTGCGCTCAAGCCGTTCGCGGCATGACCTGGCGCCTCGCTATGCAGGGCGCTTTCGCCGCGCCTTGCTTGTCGCCCCCGGCAGCCTCACCGGGGGCGTAATTATTCCCCCCTTTGCGCATCGGGCCTCGTCCATCGTCGCGGGTTCCGCGACACTCTACACAGGAGGCACCGATGATCGCAATCCGCACCGCCCCTGAAGGGATGGCGCTGCGCATGGCGCCGGTACGCCCAACGCTTCACAATCTTCCCGCTGGCGGCGAGGTGGTCTATGAGCCGGCCCTGAGCTTCCCGAAGCACGCCACGGCGCAGCAGGTGATTGACGCCCTGCGCATGATGCGCCCTGGCGATGAGAGCGTCTACTACCTCTTCGTCACCGATGAGCACGGACGGCTGGCCGGCGTCGTCAGCCTGCGGCAGATCGTCACTGCCGCGCCCGATACGCGGCTCGACGCCATCATGACCACCGACGTGGTCAGTCTTTCCGCCGCCATGCCCGCCGAGGAACAGGCGCGCATCCTTGGCGACTCGGGCTTCCTCGCTCTGCCCGTGGTAGACGAGGACGGACGCCTGGTGGGCAGCCTGGACGCCACCGAGTTGCTCGACACCGTTCAGGAGGAGGCCACCGAAGACATGTACCGTCTGGCGGGCGTGGCCGCCAACGAGGAGATCGAGCGCCCGATCACGCGCGCCGCCCGCGACCGGGTGTTCTGGCTGGTGATCAACCTGGCCACGGCATTTCTAGCCGCGGCAGTGGTCAGCCAGTTCGAGGGGGTCATCGCTCAGGCGGCCATGCTGGCCGCGTTCATGCCGGTGGTCGCCGGACAGGGCGGCAATGCCGGCACGCAGACGCTCACCTTCATCGTGCGCTCCCTGGCCCTGGGCGCGGTGAGCTTCCACAACGCCCGCCGCACCCTGCTGCGGGAACTGTTCATCGGGGTCTGCAACGGCGTTTCAATCGGCCTGCTGGTCGGGCTGGTCGGCTGGCTCTGGCAGGGCAACCCGGCCCTGGGGGTGGTGATCGGCCTGGCGATGCTCGGCAACCTGATCATGGCCTCGCTCGCCGGGGTGATTGTGCCCCTGACCCTCAAGGCGCTCAAAATTGACCCGGCCCTGGCCTCCTCCATCTTCGTCACCACGGTGACCGATGTCTGCGGCTTCGCCTTCTTCCTCGGCCTCGGCGGGTTGGCGCTGGGGATGGGGTATTTGTAAGCGGAGCTTTCGCAACCGTGTGCGGCAGGAGCGACCAGCCGGTCACCCCTCCGCTAGTTCACCCCCACGGGCGTGGGGACAACTCGTTCTTCGAGGATGGCGGCGCCACATCTTTCGGTTCACCCCCACGGGCGTGGGGACAACGCCAATGCTCGCACAAAGGAATCTCGCGCCGACGGTTCACCCCCACGGGCGTGGGGACAACTTCCTCGGCTGAGGCCTCCTCAGCCGAGGAGACGGTTCACCCCCACGGGCGTGGGGACAACTCCAGGGGGGGGATGCTCGTTCCCCCCCCCTCGGTTCACCCCCACGGGCGTGGGGACAACCCGCCCTCCAAGAGGCCGGGCTGGACAACGAGCGGTTCACCCCCACGGGCGTGGGGACAACCGCCGCATCATCCAGGAGGGGATATGCGGATCCGGTTCACCCCCACGGGCGTGGGGACAACGGCCGACTGATCCTGTTCGGAGGCCGAGAGGGCGGTTCACCCCCACGGGCGTGGGGACAACTGTGGTGACGTGACGCAAGCCTGCTGGCACCCCGGTTCACCCCCACGGGCGTGGGGACAACCACTCGTAATCCCCGCGCATCGCGTACTGTATCGGTTCACCCCCACGGGCGTGGGAACAACCCCCGTAACCGCGCGTATGAATAATGTCGCGGCGGTTCACCCCCACGGGCGTGGGGACAACTGCCGCGTCTCATATGCGTCCAGTTTGCCCGTCGGTTCACCCCCACGGGCGTGGGGACAACGTTCGGGCCGCGGAGCGATTTGATGAGCTGGTCGGTTCACCCCCACGGGCGTGGGGACAACGCGGTCGGCGGGGGGAAGGGCCAGCAACTGCCCGGTTCACCCCCACGGGCGTGGGGACAACCGCGTCACCGTTTTGACCTGGTCGGGAAACACCGGTTCACCCCCACGGGCGTGGGGACAACAGCAGGTACGTATTGCGGCGATCTCCGAATCGCGGTTCACCCCCACGGGCGTGGGGACAACCGCCGCACGTAATGGCTCCGGTGAGGGATGCGCGGTTCACCCCCACGGGCGTGGGGACAACGCGGGGGCATCCCTCCCGACGGCCCACGGCACCGGTTCACCCCCACGGGCGTGGGGACGACGAGGGAGGAGGATTGGTTAGCGCCACAGATCTCGGTTCACCCCCACGGGCGTGGGGACAACCTCTCTCCACCCCCCCTCGGCTTCGAGGGGGGCGGTTCACCCCCACGGGCGTGGGGACAACATGCGGCGCCGCCCAGGAAAAACAGCGCAAACCGGTTCACCCCCACGGGCGTGGGGACAACGCCATGTACTCGCCGAGGGCCGAGGCAAGATCCGGTTCACCCCCACGGGCGTGGGGACAACAACAATTCCGCCGGCCTGAGCCGGCGGAATTGCGGTTCACCCCCACGGGCGTGGGGACAACGGAGATAGGGCCGACGCGCCAGACGGAGGCGCCGGTTCACCCCCACGGGCGTGGGGACAACACCAGATCTCTCGGCGTAGTGATGCAATCCGTCGGTTCACCCCCACGGGCGTGGGGACAACCAGGTATGTCCAACATGTTGACCGCCGACGAACGGTTCACCCCCACGGGCGTGGGGACAACACCGGCCCCAGCGTTTTGCTTGCCGGTTTCGGCGGTTCACCCCCACGGGCGTGGGGACAACGAGGGCCGAGGCAAGTTCCATGTCCAGACCGGCGGTTCACCCCCACGGGCGTGGGGACAACTCCTGACCGCCGCCCGCGCCCGCGGCGGCCAGCGGTTCACCCCCACGGGCGTGGGGACAACGGCATCGCTCGTCCGTCTCATCGCCCGGCTACCGGTTCACCCCCACGGGCGTGGGGACAACGGACGAAACCGGCATGTAAGCCGCCCCAACGGCGGTTCACCCCCACGGGCGTGGGGACAACCCGAGCGAGGTCAACCTGCCACTCATAGATCTCGGTTCACCCCCACGGGCGTGGGGACAACCGTCTCGCCCGTCTGAGCGGCGGCGGTCTGGGCGGTTCACCCCCACGGGCGTGGGGACAACCCCATCCCCATCCCCGTCTCCTCTCGCCCCCTCGGTTCACCCCCACGGGCGTGGGGACAACGAGCGCGCCGAGGCATCCCTCGCCGCCGGCGACGGTTCACCCCCACGGGCGTGGGGACAACGACACTCAGAGCGAGCATTCTGTCGCGAACTACGGTTCACCCCCACGGGCGTGGGGACAACGTCTGGATATGCAAGGTTTGCCGCGTCTGGCCCGGTTCACCCCCACGGGCGTGGGGACAACTCCGAATGTCACCTTCGAAGGTCGGTAGGCTCCGGTTCACCCCCACGGGCGTGGGGACAACGCCGGAGATACCCGTTGGCCACAGACCAACAACGGTTCACCCCCACGGGCGTGGGGACAACCCACGGTTGTCCTCAGTCCGAGATTGGGGCGTCGGTTCACCCCCACGGGCGTGGGGACAACTGGGCGCGCTACGTGCTGTTAACGCCGAACACCGGTTCACCCCCACGGGCGTGGGGACAACCCTGTGTAAAGGTGCGCTGCTGTCCCTCCCCGCGGTTCACCCCCACGGGCGTGGGGACAACGTAGGCGCTGGCGACCGCGTGCAACAGGTGTGCGGTTCACCCCCACGGGCGTGGGGACAACCAGAGCGAGACGTTCGACGGTATGCTCTCCAACGGTTCACCCCCACGGGCGTGGGGACAACCCCTGGAATGTCCCCTCGAGGCCGCCAGTGAGCGGTTCACCCCCACGGGCGTGGGGACAACGTGGCCTCCGCCTTTGACATGACCCTGACCGACGGTTCACCCCCACGGGCGTGGGGACAACGCCCGGGCGCGGTTCGGGTTGCCCGATGATGCCGGTTCACCCCCACGGGCGTGGGGACAACGAGTTGAGCCAGCGCAATGCCATCCGAACGGCCGGTTCACCCCCACGGGCGTGGGGACAACGTCAATGGCCGTCGCGCGCAGGGCGGCCATCTCGGTTCACCCCCACGGGCGTGGGGACAACGCGTCGCCCATCAGTTTGGCAAGGAGCGCCTGCGGTTCACCCCCACGGGCGTGGGGACAACTGCTCCAGCTCCGCGCCTCGCTGCTCGGCCAGCGGTTCACCCCCACGGGCGTGGGGACAACGCGCGAGCAAGCGCAAGAGGCTATCAAGCGTGCGGTTCACCCCCACGGGCGTGGGGACAACACACGCAAGAGGAGAACCGCCATGCCATTTGGCGGTTCACCCCCACGGGCGTGGGGACAACGTATTGGTCACATCGGGCCGGAGTTGCACCGGCGGTTCACCCCCACGGGCGTGGGGACAACCATTGGCGTGGCGCAGCTCCCACGCGCCGCCACGGTTCACCCCCACGGGCGTGGGGACAACGGTGAGGCATGACTGCCCCCGACGCAACTGCCCGGTTCACCCCCACGGGCGTGGGGACAACACTGCCTTCCACCGCATTCTACTGCGATCTCGTTCGCCGAACAAGTCCCGAAGTCATGTAGCGCATCAAGACGGGATCCGGACCAGGAACAGCCCTTCGACCTGCACCAGTTTGCGACTTGTGGGGCCGCAACTCCGCAGCGCAAAGCCCTGCTCGTTGTTCGTCTGGTAGATCAGGAAGCCGGCGCCTTCACGCATCTGGTCGCAGACATGCTCCCATAGCAGGTCCCGCACCAGCGCCGAGAGGCTGCCCACGAAGACGCCGGTGTGGATCTCCAACATCCAGCGGGTGAGTTCGCCCCGGACGCTCACCGGTACGCGCTCCAGGATGATGACCGTCATGCGTTGTCGTCTTCCTCCTCGTCGCCTGCGTAGTTGATCCCCCCGGCGACTTCGCCCTCGTCAGGATCCCATAACCCTCCGGGCCGGGCATAGAAGCGATCAAACAGTTCCGCTTCCCGCCGGTCCAGGCCCTCGCTGGCGAAGAGGCGCTCCAGATCTTCGATGATCCGCCCCAGCAGCCGTTGCTCGCGGATGGTGTCACGGCAGAGATGCCGGACCCGGCTTTCCAGGCGGTTCTCGCCGGCAGCGGTGCAGCGGAAGGCGACCGGAATGGCGATCTCGGCTTTGTAGAGATCGGCGACGTCGTAGACGAAGGAGAGCATTTTGCCGGTGTGGATGAACCCTAACGCCGGTGAGTATCCAGCCGCGACGATTGCCGCATGGACGACGCCGTACAGACAACTGTTCGCCGCCGATAATGCCCGGTTGATCGGCTCGGCCCGCCGCCAGTCGTTCTGTTTGTAGAAGCGTCCCGACCACTTTACCCCTGTCTCGCGGCTCCATTTCGCGTAGGTCTCCCGCACGCGCACGCCTTCTTTGCCGCGGATCTGTTTGATGCTTAGCCCTGGATCCAGTTGCTCCGGGAAACGCAGCTCGTACATGCGCCGCACCACCCGTAACCGCAACTCCGGGTCGCTGTGCATGGCAGCCTGCCGCAGCAGATTGGCCGACGACCGGGTCTCGCCCATACCGACCGCGTAGAAGCGCACCGCTTCTTCGCCGCTCCACGCCACCAGGCAGCCGTTTTCGGCCAGGGTCTTGATGGCGCTGTGGGTGATTTTTGTGCCTGGCCCGAGCATGAGCAGGGAGAGTGCCGCGCACGGAACCGGTGTCTTGCCTTCTTTATCGAAGATGGCAATGGCTTTGTCGTCTTGTTCGATCACGGCGTGCTCAACGTAGAGGTAGCTCCAACTGTCGCGTACTTTGGGGAGAATGTGGAGATCGCGGATAGGCATGGTACGCTCCTTGGATAAAGTTTTCGCGGCGCGGCCTTGCGCCTGACCGTTTGGGGAAGGCGTGGAGGGTGCGGCCCTCCGCTGGTTCCGCCCGCGGCGGCAGACGTGCGCTGGCTGCGCCAGGGCCCGGGCCCGCCCCGGGCGCAATGAGGGTTGCAGGGAGGTGCAGCCTCCCCAACCCTCTCCAGTGACAGCCGGCCGGAGGGGCCGGCATGGCCTCGCCCTCGCTTCGGTTGTTAAGGTGCGATCGGGTGCGCCAGTTAATGATGGCCCCCCCTTATATCATTTCGGATTGCGGATTTTAGATCCCCATATCGGGCATCTCATGGCGACCTGGCGATGATGCGAGTGCACTCTGTTCAACCGGAATTGGTATTATCCGTCGCTTCCCGCGATTCGCTCCTGATACGCGGCAAGCGACAGGAGCCCGAAGCCAAACGCTTTGCCGCTGCCGATGCCGCTAATGAGCGCCCGCCGAAAGCTCTCCGCGTCGGTCACCTGAAGGCAGCCGGTAAACAGGGTGGCGCCAAAGGTGAGCGACGCGGCCTCACCACCCTCTGGCAGACGGCGCCGCCCGCGTTCGGTCGCCTGGGTCGCCGCCTGAACTGCGGGGATCTCCGGGTGCAAGGCCGTGTTGAGCAACCGGAAGCCGTGCTGCGCTCCTTTGCGCACCAGCCATGCGAGTTGCTCGTCTTCGCGCAGGAGCGCCACTCGCTTGCCCAACAGCCGATCCTCGCGCCCGGGACGGTGCGTGTGCAACCGTTTCGTCGGGTTGGCCCGCAGACGAAAGATGAACCGCATATCATTGGTGATGCGGGCGTATTCCTCGTCTACCCGCCGCATCGCCGGGTTGCCGCGCTCGTCGGGCGCCGGGCCAAACGCCCCGCCCGGCAGGCGCGACCAGTCGGGCAGTTCGGTGGACTGGACCAGCAATCTGACCAGCAATGGCGCGCGTTCCACCGCTTCGGCGCGGTAGAGGATGCCGAAGTGTTCGCGCGCTGGCGCTCCAGCCGGAGCCCGGGGAAAGGCCGCCAGGATGGCGCGGTGCAATTGATGAACATCGCCCATGCTCCGCCGTACCGCCGGATGGCGCAGATCGAGGATCAGCCGCGAGAGGTAGATGGCCATCTCATCCCTCCAGGGTGTTGATGCTGCCCGAATCGGCGTCCAGCGGCAGCCATACTTCCCGCACGTAGCGCGGGCGAAAGACCCTGCACCCCGGAACGCCGATGTTATCGTACTGACGATTGCCCTGGCCAGCCACGGTCTCGATCAGCGCCCGCAAAGCGTTCGGGCGGCCTCGCTCCCACGCCTGCAGGACCCGCCGGGAGAAGGTGCGCTCCGCCAGGGCCACCTCCAGGTCGTCAAACTGGCCCGCGCCATCGTAGACCGGCGTGGCCGGAACGCACGCCTTGCGCCCCAGAAAGAGGGGCCAGACCGGGTGTTGCACGGCGCGGGCCAGTTCGTCGATGAGGGTATCGGGGCCTTGCAGCGCCACCCGAAACGAGGCGTCGGCGAGGTAGAAGCGGGTGGACACGTCGGTCTCTGGCTCGCCCGTGTTCGCGTTGATCTTCACCTTGATGCGCCCCTGGTTGTTGACCTCGGCGGAAAGGACGCCGCCGATGTAGGGTTCATCGTGGAAGCGTGACTTGCTCGTAGCCGGCGCGTCGCTGAAGCGCCCGCCACCGGTGGTGTGGTAGTCGCGCAGCAGCGTGCCGGGCAGGTCAACGCGCACCCCCATGCGCACCTGGTCGCTCAGGTCGCGCAGGCGCGCGTCATCGCGCCGCAGGCCGAGGGCGCAGCCGAGCAAGCCGATGACGCCGGACTTGGTCGGCGCGTCGGCGGTGTCGCGTTCGCCCCAGCGCGCCCGCAATCCCCACGCTTGCAGCGGTCCTTCCAGACGGAGAAAGAGGGTTTGCATGACGCTACTCCTTCGCCGCAAGCGGCAGCCAGTTCACCAGCTCGCCGAGGTTGTTGCAGCGAGTCGCGCCTTCAAGCTCAAACGGCACGCTGCTCAGGAAGGCGCGCTGCGCCTGCAACCCGTACATGCCGTTGATGGCGGCCACGTACTCCTGCAAGGCCCTGGCCGATGCCTCGATCAGCGACAGGTTTGGCGTTGTCCGCACCGGCTTGACAAAGGCGTTTGCGTAGCTCAGGGGAACCTTGTCGGTCCGCACCTCGACCAGGGCCAGATCGGGCGGGTTGTGGGCGGCGAAACTGTTCTGCTTGCCGCTCGGAATGGCGAACATCGCCGCCTTGAGCAGGGCCTGCACGGCCGTCGCTGCGATGCCGGCCTCACCCTGCAGGTTCTTGACCAGGCCCTCCCAGTCGATTGAGAAATACTTGTAGTAGGTGGCGCTGTTGAAGGCCGTATCGCCGATGAAGCCGGCTCCGGCCTCGCCGGAGATGTCGTCAACCGCGGTGTAGAAGTCGAACTCCATCTCAACCGCGTGGGTGGAAATGGCGTGGGCCACCTGCACCGCTGCCTCAACGTCCTTGAAGGGGCTGGAGGTGGTCATGCGCCCGAACATGGCGATGTCAACCGAGTGGGGTTCGAATTCGCCAATCTCCGCGACCAGCTTGTCGCCCTTCAGGTTGTTCAGCGCCTCCGCTCCTTTATCACGCACAATCGCGCTCAGCCGTTCGACGAGACGATCCACGTCGGTGGTGGTCAGGAACATGAGCTGCGCGGTTTTTACCTTCTCTTCACCACCGCTGTCCGTGGTCTTGCCTCTGCCGCGCTTGCCCTTCTTCTCGTCCTTGGCGCCGGTCTCATCAGCGTTGGCTCCGCCCGCCGCCCGTTCGCCCTTGCCCAACCGCTCCGCCGCCTCAATGATTGCCTGCTTCTCCGCGTCCGCCAGTTCCACGTCGGCCAGACGCTCACGGACCAGTTCCGGCAACAGTTGGGTGCGCATGGCCAGCAGGTGGCTCAGGCCCCGATCTTCAAACGGCTGGCGGAAATGCTCCGACCAGCGAATGCTGCGCTTGAGGGCCTGGCTGGAGATGCGCGCCCGCCGCACGCCGCCGAAGATGGCGTCCTTAGGTTCGTTGTTGTCGTCGCGGTTCAGGTTCGAGGGAGCGTGGTTCTGGAGCAAATGGATCGCGATGAGCATGATGGTGTCCTTTCTGTGGTTGAAATGACGTGATGCCCTGTCTCTGCGCTGGCGGTTCGCAACCACGTCGCCAGAAGGCGGGGCCTGCGGCTCCCGGACAGAAATCCCTTTCGGAGGGGCTGCGCCCCTCCGAACTTCCCCGCAGAGGAGCAATGCCAGCGTCGAGTTATGACGAAACCGTCGCGGGCTGGCCGACAAAATAGTCCCGCGCCCAGCGCAATTGCACGTAGCGATCAGGGTGTTCCCAGGCCAGCAGATCGCTCAGCAGTCGCCCCCAATCAATCCGCTGCTCGCTGGCGGCCGCCAGCCGGACAGCCTGCCGGGCGCGGAAGCGTAGTTGTTCCGCGTCGCTGTCAAGCAGCGCCTGAAAGCGCCGGTCAAGGCTCTCGTTCCCGCGAAGCTGCCGCACGGCGCGCAGGGTCGCGCCCAGACTGGCGCCGTCGTCGCGGGCCTTCGCCAGCGGGTAGAGCGTGGCGACCAGAAAGTAGATCTCCTCCTCGGGACGCCCGGCGATCGCGGGAGGCAGGGCCTGGACGAAGACCCGCTGGACATCCCGCGCCTCGTGGAGGGCGCGTCCGGCGTTGCGTTTGAGCCGCGCGCGCCCGGCGTTGTCCAGCCGCTCAAGCGCAGCAATGAAAGCAGCCACCTGCTGCTGCCGCGGGGTTGGTTCACTCATACAGCCACTCCTTTCTCTTTGCGTACAGCCATCGTTCACAATCGCTTTCCGCTTCGACCCGCGCCCGCAGGGCATCGGCGCGCGCGCCAACCTGGTCCAGCGCCGCGTTGAAGCACGGCCGCACCACCTCGATCACTGCCCTGGCCCAGCCCCGTTCGGCGTTGTCGCGTTGTCGCGGGTCACGGAGGTCATTGATGAAGCGGCGAAAATGCATGCCCATGCGCTGCCAGTAATCGGCGAGCATACGTTCGCGCACGCTGTTGAAGCGGACGAAATCCTGTCGCGCCCCTCCGCGCTCGGGCCGAAAATGGCGATCGAACACCTTTCGGAGCACGGAAGCTCCCTCATGCGCCTGCTCCAGCGCCGCCTGGACGTAGCCCGCGGCGTCGGGATCGGTGAGCACGGCCGGCGGCGCCTCCAGCGCCTCGTCGAGCCACTCGAAGATCTTTGCCTTGCCATCGGTGCGAACACCAATGCAGCGGAACCGCAGTTCCTGGCGCTCGGCAAGCGTCCTCCGCTCGATTAAGAGCGAGACCTGGCGCACAACGCGGGGGCGTATCCCTGCCTCATCTTCTTCCAGCAACAGATTGGCATACTCGCGCCAGAGCGCCTTGCCCGCCTCCGGACGCACGGGCCGCGGGCCCGCGTCGCTGCTCCTGGCGCGCCCTTGCGGGTTGCGAAAGGCGACGAACGGGTCATCCCAGATGCCTGCCTCCTTGTTGAGCCAGTGTCCCATTTCAAACAGCATATGGGTCACAAAAACGGCTGCCGGCCGCCCGCAGTGGGTGCAGAGGGTCGAGCCGGTGTGCGGATACAGGCGCATGCGCCGCGCCGGAAAGGTGAGACTTTCGAGGTACCCCACCGCCTCCACCGCGTGATCCTTGTTTACCACGGGCGGATCGCTCGTCCAGATGGCCTGGTCGCCGCGCCCGGGATCGGCGGTTCGCGGCTGCAAATCCCGGCTGATGAGAGAGAGGGCCAGGGTCTCGAACAGGTTGTCGCCGGCAGGCAGGACGTAAATGGGAGGCATGCCGTTGATCGATGGGTGCATGCCGGAGCCTCCAGAAGACACGAACGCGGGCACGGTGACCAGGCCGCGCGCGCAGCACGCCGGGCACAGGCGGTGGCCCTCATCAGTGACGTGGTTGAAATGCGTTCGTTCGGTCGCCACCGGCACTTCGGCGAAGAGCCGCGCCACCGGTTGCGGATCGCCCCACGCCCGTTGTCGCCCTTTCTCCGGCTTCCGGTAGCCGTCGAGGGGCACGTCGCCGGTCTGCAGAAAGGGGGCTTCGGGGTGGAACAGGTCGAAGCGCGCGGCGTAATCGCGCTCGAATTGTCGCAGGCGGGCCTCATCGAACCGCCCGGCGCCCAACAGGGCGGCGATGTCGCCGACGTCGCCTGGTTGATAGATCGCCTGCAGGATCGCCGCCAGCAAGCGCTGCGTCCCGCCAACTACCAGCGGGGAGGGATCGCTCAGCACCGCCAGTTCGTGGGCCCGGACCAGGCAGTCGCCGATGCTGACCTCATCATCGCCCCCATCGCCGCGGATCACGCGGATCCACGGATCGGTCCAGAGATTAAATCGCGGGGAAAGGGTCATACGTCCTCCTCGAACCAGCCATCTTCGGTAGCAGCATCAGCCTGTTCAATCACCAGTCCCAACTCGTTGTCGAGCCGCAGGCGCCGTCCGTTGAGCGTGGCGCTGTGGGTCCGGGGATCCAGCGGGAGGGGGTGCAGCCCGCGCAGCGGCGCCGGGATGGCGCTCCAGGGCCAGCGCAAGGCGCGGACGCGGCGCTCATCGCGATAGGCGGCGATGACGGCCCGGTCACTCACCGGCACGGCATAGGCGATCAGGTCCTTCATCTGCTCAAGCGTCGGCGGCGCGTCGGTGGGAACGCGAAAGGTGCCGCCAGCATCAAGCGAGAGCTCACCATCAATCGCGTAGACCGGCACAAGGGTTACTTGATCGCCCAGGCGCGTCTTCGCCAGTTGCCAGCTCGCCGCCTCACCCGTCTCGTCTTCAATAAACGCGCGACCGCCGTCCTCGACGATCGGCGCGCGGCTCATCGCGTCGGGCGCCAGCGGATTGCGCGCCCTGGCGGTTTGCAGATTGATCGTCTTGCGATACGCCTGTTCGGCGGCCGCGATCGCGCCAGCATACGGCCCGGAGAGCGGCGCGTCGCCGTAGACGGCCTCGATCAGGGTCCGGTAGTCGCGGGGGAGGGTTACGAGACGCTCGTCACCGGCCATGCCGTCGCGGAGGGCCGCCAGCGTGCGCCAGAGGATGTACGGCTCGTAGATCGCCCGCCAGCGCCGCCAGTCGGGGTTGCCCTGCTCATCGTGAGGGAGCGCCACTTCCAGCGCCGGCTCGCGGTGGCGCTCGGGGCGCGAACGGCTATGGCGATGGAGCCGCCCGGCACGCTGGAGGAGCAAGTCAATCGGCGCGAAGTCGCTGATCATCACATCAACGTCGTAGTCGAGACTCTGCTCCAGTACCTGCGTGCCCACCACGATGATCGGTTGATCAGGGGCGCGCTGTGAGGTTTTCCCCAGGAGATCGCCGATGCGCCGTTCACGGCCCTGCCGCTCGTGCAGCGGAAAGCGCGCATGGAGCAGCACGCGCGCCCCGGCGGCGTCGAGCGCGCCCAGGGCCCGGTAGATGGCCTGCGCGTCGTCTACCCGGTTGCAGATGCGGGCCACGGCCCCGCCGCCGCGAACCAACTCAACCAGACGGTGCGCTTCCTCCTCAGGCGTCCCCAGGCGGCGCACGCGCAGCGTGAAGCGTTGCTCGGGGCGAAACACGTTGAACTCACGCTGCTCGCTGGCTGCACGACGATAGATCGCCAGCACTGGATACGGCGCATCTTGCGCGGGATCGGTGGCCTGCCCGCCTCCCAGACCGCTAAGAAAGGCCCGGGCCAGCGCCCGGTGGCGCGCCCGGGGCAGGGTGGCCGACAGCAGAATGACCGAACACCCCAGCGTCGCGAGCCAGGTCAGGGTATGCTCGATGATGACGCTCATGTAGGCGTCATAGGCATGCACTTCGTCAATGATCACCACCTTGCCGGCCAGACCAAACAGGCGGAGGGGATAGTGGCGAACGTTGAGACCGGCCAGTTCAACCTGGTCCACCGTACCCACGCCAAACGGCGCCAGCATGGCTCGTTTGGGGCCAACGAACCACTCCAGGAGCGCGTCGGCGCTCCGTCCCCCGGCATCGTACCGATCCGCGTCGGCGTGGAGGGCTACCTGTCGGCGCAGATCCTCCTCGACTACGATGGCCTGACCGTGGATCAGACGCACGCCGCCATCCGCGCCGTAGAGATTGCGGTAGAAGGTCTCCAGACGGGAAAACATCTGGTTGCCGGTGGCCATCGTCGGCAAGGCGAAGAAGATCTCGTCAATTCCACGTCTGGCGGCGATGCGTCGCGCGAGGGCCAGCGCCGCCTCCGTCTTGCCCTCGCCGGTAGGGGCTTCAATTACCGCCAGCAGCGGCTCGGCCAGGGCATCGTCGGCGAGGATGTCAATCAGCGCCTGCAACGGGCGGGGCGCGGTTGCGGGAAAGAGTTTCTGGAAGCCGGCGTAGCCCGGAGCGGCGCGCCGATGCGTCAGATGATGGGTCGTGAGCGCGTCCCGCGCGCGCTGGCGGCTCAGGTTGAGATAATCCTCCACACGCATCGCGGGGGTGAGCGGAAAGTCGCGTTCATTAGAGCCGATCCAGTCGCACCAGACGATCAGGCCGGTCAGCGCCACCGTCGCCGGACGGAGGGCGGCAGGCGCGCCGATTGCCGCCAGGGGGACATCCCTGGGCGCCAGCAGATTGCGCAGCAGGCGATAGGCCTCGTTGCGCCAGTCTTTCCAGCGCGGCTCGGCGCGTTCCGCATGGTGCAGGCGCTTGCGAATATCGCTCATGGCCGCTTCGGCGAAGCGCCCGTGGTGCCCGCCCATGGCATCACGAATGATCCAGAGCAGTTCATGGGCGATGCCCGGCTCTATGGCGGTGAGGCGGTCGTGGAGCCACAGGGCGCTGACCTGGGCGTGATAGAGTTCAACCTGCCGATTGTCGAAACGCACCCCCGCCCGCTCCAGACGATGGCGTTGCGCTTCGTCTTGCCCCTGGAAGACGGCGGAGATCTTGCCCAGATCGTGGATGGCGACCAGAAAAGGCAGCCATTTGAGCAGAGCTTCAATGTTCGCGCCGCGCCAGGCGTGGGCGAGCGCCTCGCGCGCCCGTGGCGGACCGTCGCGCGCGAGCGCCTCGGCGACACAGGCAACGTCGAGCATGTGGAAGATCGCCGGATGAAAGCGCTCGACCGGCAATTCCGGGCGCGGAGTCTTGCCCCAGAATTGCAGCAGGTCCAGATCAGCCATCGTGACCCTCCTCCGCTGACACGGCATACAACGCGGCTAATGCCCGCGCCTCCGCGGCTAGCTCCGCGCGCAGATCGGCAGGGGCGAGCACTTCCACGTCCGCGCCCCATTGCCGGATCCAGGGCTTCATCTCCACTGTGCTTCCGACACGCACAGTAAACAGGCACGAACCATCGGGGCAATCTTCAAGGCGCTGGCTAATGTGCCAGACACTCTCTTTGAGACGCCGAACCACCGTCGGGGCGAAGCGCAGAACCACCTCGATGCTGCCCTCATCGCGCCAGATCACGCCCCAGGCCGACCTGAGCAAGCGATCAGGATCGAAGTCGGCGGGGATGGTAAACCCCTCATCGGTCAGCGCCGCTTCGCGAATCCGCTCGACTTTAAGCGTTCGCAATTCGCCGCGCAGATCGTCAAAGCCAATTGCATAACAGGCATATCCGATCCCGGATGGTTCAATGAAATAGGGGGCAAACAGGCGCTCGGTGGTCTCATCTTTGCCATAGGAGTGGTAGCGCAACCGCACCTTGCGCCCGGTCGCCCACCCCTGGGTGAGCGCCTCCAGCGCCTCGACATAGGCGCGCCGGATTGGACGTTCACGCACGGTCGCCGCGGCGCGCGCGATATGGTCGGCGATCAGCGGTGACTTGGCTTGCAGCGCATCGCTCAGCTTGTCGAGGGCGCTCACAACGTGGGGGTTATGCTCGTCGCTGTGCCGCGACAGCAAACGGGCGGCCAGGTAGAGCGCCAGAGCTTCGTTGTTGGAAATCTTCAGCATATGCAATGCCCGCCGATGATCGATGACATAGCGCCGTCCCTGTTTGACCAACCCCGTCCCGCGGGCCTCCAGCAGATTGAGATCGCGCCGGATCGTGTCGGGGTCAACCCCGAATTCGCGGGCCAATTCGCTGGTGGTCAGGCCCTTGGGATTACGGGCCAGACGCCGCTCGATGGCATCCAGCCGTTCGTAGCGGGTTTCTGTTGTAGGCATGATCGGTCTCCTGGGCTGAGGATAGCAGGCGATGACCGCAGATCGTGCGGTTTTTTTCCCGAGATCGCATAGGTCAAAGCATAGGCAACGGTCGTATCGGGCACGGCACCAGCAAGGTTCTATCTGAATTAACGGCAAGGGCGCAAAAAAGGCCCGGAGGCTATGCCTCCGAGACCGTGGTGAAATCCAAGGGCGTGCCGGCAACCGGGCGTGACACCTTCTCAGGTGTAGGGGTTTTTCCGGCACATCCGCAGGTCACATTCGCCATCCGGGGCATTGGGACGCCTAACTCCCCCTCTCCACCTACGGTGGAGAGGGAGGCAGGGGGGTGAGGATCGCAAGCGCAGTGGAATGCCGAAAACCCCTTCGCGCTCGAAAAACCCTGCACCTGAGATGCATGACTCCCCGGTGGGCATCGGTGCGCCTATGCTTCGGATTACGAGGGGCGACATCCTACCGAACCACCCCTCGGTCGGTGGCACGGGGAAACCTCCAACCTCTCCAGCCGGCGCTGGCAGCCATCCTTCTCCACAAAAGAAACCACACATATAATTCCTGAAAAGATCTTCCGCCCATCCTCGCGCATCGCCCGCGCCGAGGCTTTGCACAGCCACTGACTCCTTTGACATTTGCGGATCGGGGCGGTATAGTTGAAGCGCCAGATATGGGCGCGAGCAAATAGGAGGATCCCCGATGACCAAGAAGTGGGTGTACCTCTTCCATGAGGGCGATGCCACCATGCGCGACTTGCTCGGCGGCAAGGGCGCGGGCATTGCCGAAATGACGCGCACCGGCGTGCCGGTGCCTCCGGGTTTTACGATCACCACCGAGGCGTGCAACGCCTACTACGCTAATGGCCAGGTGCCGCCGGAGGGAATGTGGGAGCAGGTCTTCGAGGGGCTGAAGGAAATTGAGGCCCAGACCGGCAAGAAGTTCGGCGACCCGTCCAACCCGCTGCTCGTTTCGGTACGCTCGGGCGCGAAGTTCTCGATGCCCGGCATGATGGACACCGTGCTCAACCTCGGTCTCAATCGGGAGACCCTCGAGGGCCTGGCGAAACTGACCAACAATCCCCGCTTCGCCGCCGACGCTTACCGCCGCTTCATCCAGCTTTTTGGCAAGATCGTGCTGGGCGTTGAGGGCGAACGCTTCGAGCACGTCATGGATCGCTACAAGGGCCACGGCCAGCGCCAGGATACCGACCTGACCACCGAGGAACTGCTGGCCATCGCCGATGAGTTTAAGGCGATTATCAAGCAGGACGTGGGCGTTGATTTCCCTGAGAACCCTGAGGAGCAGTTGCGCGAGGCCGTGATGGCGGTGTTCCGCTCCTGGAACGGGCGTCGCGCCCGCGATTACCGCCGTATCAATAAGATCCCCGATACCCTCGGCACCGCCGTGAACGTGCAGGCGATGGTCTTCGGGAATATGGGCAATGACTCGGCCACCGGCGTGGCCTTCACCCGCAACCCCGCCACCGGCGAGCCGGAGATCTTCGGCGAGTACCTGGTCAATGCCCAGGGCGAGGACGTGGTGGCCGGCATCCGCACGCCCCAGCCGATCAGCAAGCTTAAGGAGGAGATGCCCGAGGTCTACGAGCAGTTCCACCAGATTGCCAAGCAACTCGAGCATCACTACAAGGATGTCCAGGACGTCGAGTTTACCATCGAGCGCGGCAAGCTGTGGATGTTGCAGACCCGCGCGGGCAAGCGCACCGGCGCCGCGGCGGTGAAGATCGCCGTGGATATGTGCCGCGAGGGAGTCATTGATAAGGCTACCGCCGTGCAACGGGTGGACCCGGCGGCCCTCGACCAGTTGCTCCACCCCACGATTGACCCCGAGGCGCGCAAGAAGGCCGCGCCGCTCACCACCGGCCTGCCCGCTTCGCCGGGAGCCGCCAGCGGCAAGGCCGTGTTCGACCCCGATGAGGCCGAGCACCTTGGCAACCTGGGCGAGAAGGTCATCCTTATCCGCGTCGAAACCGCGCCCGAGGATTTCCACGGCATGGTCGCCGCCCAGGCCATTCTTACGGCCAGAGGGGGAATGACCTCGCACGCCGCCGTCGTTGCCCGTGGTATGGGCAAGCCCTGCGTGGCCGGCGCCGGCGATCTGCGCATCAACTACGCCGATCAGTCGGTGACCGTCAATGGCGTTACCATCCGCAAGGGCGACTGGGTCACCCTCGATGGCAGCACCGGCGAGGTCTTCGCCGGCCAGATGCCGACGGTGCAGCCCGAGCTGTCGGGCGATTTCGCCGAGTTAATGTCCTGGGCCGACGAGTTCCGCACCTTGCGGGTGCGCGCTAACGCCGACATTCCGCGCGATGCCGAGGTGGCGCGCCAGTTCGGCGCCGAGGGCATCGGCCTCTGCCGCACCGAGCATATGTTCTTCGAGGGCGACCGCATTGACGCGGTGCGCGAGATGATCATCGCCGATACCGAAGAGGAGCGCCGCGCCGCCCTGGCCAAGATCGAGCCGCTCCAGCAGGGCGACTTCGAGGGCCTCTTCCGGGTGATGAACGGCCTGCCCGTCACCATCCGCACCCTCGACCCGCCCCTGCACGAGTTCCTGCCCCACGAGGAGCATGAGATTGAGGCCCTGGCCAACAAGCTCGGCGTAGACCCCAGGAAGGTCAAGAGCCGCGTGGATAGCCTGCGCGAGGCTAACCCGATGCTCGGCTTCCGCGGCTGCCGCCTGGGCCTGATCTACCCTGAGATCACCGAAATGCAGGCCCGGGCGATCTTCAGGGCCGCCGCGAAGGTCAAGAAAGAGGGCATTGACGTGCACCCCGAGGTGATGATCCCCCTCGTCGGCCACGTCACCGAGTTGAAGCCCCAGGAGGAACTGGTGCGCCGCGTGGCCAGCGAGGTCTTCGCCGAGGAGGGGGTCGAGATCCCTTACCTGGTGGGGACGATGATAGAGTTGCCCCGCGCCGCCCTGACCGCCGACGAGATCGCCGAGGTGGCCGAGTTCTTCAGCTTCGGCACCAATGACCTCACCCAGACCACCCTCGGCCTCTCCCGCGACGACTCGGGCCGCTTCCTGCCGCTCTACGTCGAGCGCAAGATCCTCCGTGACGACCCCTTCCAGACCATTGACCAGCGCGGCGTAGGCGAACTGGTGCGGATAGGCACCGAGCGGGGCCGCAAGACCCGTCCCGACCTCAAGGTGGGCGTCTGCGGCGAGCACGGCGGCGACCCGGCCTCGGTGGAGTTCTTCCACAAGGTGGGTCTCAACTACGTCAGTTGCTCGCCCTTCCGCGTGCCCATCGCCCGCCTGGCGGCGGCCCAGGCCGCCCTCGGCGAGGCGAAACGGGATAAGTAGCCGGAAAGAGCCAGGGAGGGCCTCAGGCCCTCCCTGGCTCTCCTTTAAGGACGGTGAGAGGGTCAGGCCCTCTCATTATCTACCCTCACAGGGGGTGGGGAAACCAGGTTTCCCCGTATCTACCTCAATCCGCTGCGTCGGAGAAGTCCGTCCGCCGCAACGCCGCGGCGTTGGTCAGGACGGGCAGCCGGACCGTGTAGCGCACGCTGAGGCGTCCATCCACCCGTGGGTTGACGGTCTTGTTCGGCTGAGCCTCGATGTACTCCTGCACCACGTCGGCGTCAATCAAGAAGGTGTTGAAGCGGTTCCTGCCGCCGCCCACCGAGGGGTCGGCCAGATCGCCAGCAGCGGTGAAGACGCTGTAGCCGTCTCCCCCATTCCACATGAAGCTATTCGTGACCACCCGGTAGGTCCGTGCCGGATCGAGCGGCTCGAAGCGGTCGCCCACCTGCACCTCCACGCTGCGCACGCGCGTGCCTCGGCGGGCGGGGATGGCCGGCTGGGTCGAGGTGGCGGGCTGCGGCGGCTGGGCCGCGTCGCCGGAAACATCCACCACCACCCTGAGGCCCGAAACCTGCGCGAAGCGTCCCGTGCCGACAGGGTTGCGATCGGCGCCCAGCGCCGCGCCGGGCCGCAGCGCCGAGTAGCCGTTCTCCAGGGCGGCCTTGAGCTGCGCGCCGGTCAGGTCTACGTAGCACAGCGTGTTGCCGAAGGGCATCACCTCGCGCAGGCGCCCCACAGTGAGCGAGCCTGCCGGGAGGCTCGTGCGGATACCGCCGCCGTTGATAATCGCCACAATCGGCACACCCGCGGGGTTGCCCCCGGCCCTGATGATGCGCTCGCGGAAGGCATCGGCAATCAGGTTGCCCAGGGCGGTCTCGCGGGCGCGCACGTCGGCGCTGGGCAGTTCCACCAGCGAGGCGCCGAAGATCTGGTTGTTGAGCGCGTCAATGCGCGGCTTGAAGGTGCTGGTGATAGCGGTCTCGAAGGCGGCGAAGGGAGCAATGGCCGTCGGCGGCTCGCCCGGCAGCGGCGAGCGGCTGGAGGGCACGTCGTTGGCCCAGACGGGAATGACCCGGCTGGCCGAACCAACGCTGCTCACCCGCCCATCGGCATCGAAGCCGATGATCAGGTCGCCGATCCACTTGCCCCACTCCCAATCCTGCACGATTACTACATTTTCGTTATCGAGATCCCTCACGAGCTGCGGATAGGCCGCCACCGGCGTGGCGCCAGGGATCAGGCTCGCTCCTTCAGGAAGCAGCGGCGTATGCGAGTGCCCGCCAACGATGATGTTCAGCCCGCGCACAGCGGCGGCCAGGGCGCGGTCGCCTTCGTAGCCGATGTGCGACAGGCAGATCACCGTGCGACAGTTATTGGGCGCGCCGCGCAGGGTGTTGATCAGCGGCTGGATAATCGAGGCGTAATCGGCGCCAAAGGCCACGTCGCGCGAGGGGCTGGCAATGTTCGGCGTCTCGGCGGTGGTCAGACCGATGATCCCCACGCGCTCGCCGCTGGGCAGGGTGCGGACGACCGCGCGGGCCCAGCGGCCAGGGGTGCTCCAGAGATCGCCCTCAAAGAGGGGCGCCAGGGGCGAGGAACCGCTCGCGGTGATGTTCGCGCTGACAATGGGGAAGCTGGTGGTCGTCGAGTTAGGATAGCCCACTCCTCGGATGAAATCGGCCAGGGCCTGATCGCCCAGGTCAAACTCGTGGTTGCCAATGGTAACGGCGTCGTAGCCCAGGTTGTTGTAGAAATAGTGATCGGCCTCGCCGCGCCAGGCGTTAAAATACAGGGTGCCCTGGAAGATATCTCCAGCGTCAACGAAGATCTTGTCCTGCTGATAGGTGGCATTTGACGTCCAGCTCGTATCGGCGCGGATCTGGTCGAAGATCGTGCGCCGGCGCGACACGCCGCCGAGGTTACGGGCGCCGCTGGCGCTTCCGGCGCGTATGGTAATGCCGGTGGCCGGCTCGATCCGCGAGTGATGGTCGTTGGTGTGGATCAGGCGCAGTTGCCGCACTTCGGGGCCAGCGGCCAGCATGATCTTCCAGCCACCGCTGTAGCGATACAACACCGCTCCGGCCCCGAGGGCGATCGCACCCTTGAGAAATCGCCGACGTGACAACGTGGTCATCGTTCCTCCTTGCAGGCATGGCTTCGCACGCGAGGCAGGACTGGCGCGGGGATTGCCCTCGCGCGCACGAGATGCGTTGAGAGCCCGGCCAGATATGTCCTTCAGAAGCGCAACCCTCCGGGTTGCAGCAGGGAAACGTGATCTTCCCCGACCCTGACTCAAGGCGGGATCAGGCAGGGCTGCGCCCCTCTGGAACTCAATTGGATAGGCTCGCAGAACCGCGCGAGGATTGTACCGTCTGACCATCAAGAGTAAGTTAAGGGATTATCAAGCCAGGATTGGCAAACAATGAAGGAGTCGCCAATGGACCGCACGCCAGCCTCGATCCTCGCCGCTTTCGTGGAGCGCGCCCGCGCCGACCCCGGGCGGGCCTGCGCGCGTTGGGACGATCAGGTACTGACGTATGGCGCGCTGCTGCGTCTGGCCCAGGACTGGGCGGCGCGCTACGCCGCACCGGGATTGCAACGGGGCGACCGGGTGGGACTGTTCCTGCCGGGGGGCGCAGCCTTCCTCGGCGCCTATCTGGGCGCGCAGTTGCAGGGCGGGGCAACGGTGCTGATCAACACCCAGTACCGGCAGCAGGAACTGCGCCATATTCTGAGCGACAGCGAGCCGCGGGTCGTGGTCACCGATGCGAATGGCGCCGCCCTGCTCCGCCAGGTGCTCGGCGAGGCAAGCACGCCGGCCCTGCTGCTGGTCCCCGAGGGGGCGCTGCTGCCTGCTGGCCCGGCCCCGGAGGAAGCGCACCACGCCACTCTTCCCCCACTGCCCGCACCGGAAGATCTGGCCGTGCTGGCCTACACCTCTGGCACTACCGGGCGCGCTAAAGGCGCCATGCTCACCCATGGCTGCCTGACGGCTAACAGCGCCGCCGTCACCGCCGCCTGGCGCTGGACGGCAGATGATCGGCTGCTGCTCGCCCTGCCGCTGTTTCATATTCACGGGCTGGGGGTAGGCGTGCACGGCACCCTGCTCACCGGCGCAAGCCTGACCCTCTGGCCGCGCTTCGAGCCTGAAGCAGCGTTAGCGGCGCTGGCCAGCGGCGCCCACACCCTGTTCTTCGGCGTGCCGACGATGTATACCCGGCTGATCGCCGCGGCGCGGGCCGCCCCGGAGCTGGCACGCCGGGCCGGTAAGTGCGTGCGGCTCTTCGTTTCAGGCTCGGCCCCGCTGGACCCCCAGACTTTCGCCGCCTTCGAGGAACTGTTTGGTCAGCGCATCCTGGAACGCTATGGCATGACCGAAACGGGGATGAACATGACCAACCCCTACGACGGCGAGCGCCGCCCCGGGGCGGTAGGGCTGCCCTTCCCCGGCCAGGAGGCCCGGGTGGTGGATGTGCAGACGCGGCAACCTGTGCCTGACGGGGTGATCGGCGAGATTGAGGTGCGCGGTCCGCACGTCTGCGCTGGCTACTGGCGCAACCCGGAAGCCACCGCCGAGGTTTTCCACCCCGACGGCTGGTTCAGCACGGGCGACCTGGGCTGGCGCAGCGCCGACGGCTACTACACCATCACCGGGCGGGCGAAGGAGTTGATCATCAGCGGAGGCTACAACATCTACCCGCGGGAGGTGGAGGAGGCGCTGCTGGCGCATCCCGCAGTGGCCGAGTGCGCCGTCTTCGGCCTGCCCGACGCGGAGTTTGGCGAGCGTGTGGCGGCGGCGATCGTGCCGCGCGACCCGGCGGCTCCGCCTGCCCCGGAGGACCTGGAAGCCTTCTGCCGAGAACGCCTGGCGGCCTACAAGCGCCCGCGAACGATCCGCGTCGTCGCCAGTCTGCCGCGCAATGCCATGGGCAAGGTGCAGAAGCATATGTTGCGCGAACAAATGACACACGAGAGCATGTCTCAGAAAGGTTGACGCAAAGGCGCGAAGGCGCGACGTGGCCATTCCGTCCCGGCGGTCACTGGTGATCGGCAAGCCTCGGTTCGAGGTATGCGAGAACTGTTGTAGGGGAATCTGGTCTCCATTTTCCCAGGCGCATTTGCGCCCCGCCCTGGGTGTACACTGGTGGAAAGACATGGTTCCGGAAGGGTCAGGTTCATGTCTCAGTTTTATGCGGATCGGCCCCCCCTCCCACCCTCCCCTCACCGGGGCTTAGGGCGGACAGAACGAATCAGGTGTGATTCATTGGGATGCGCCGTTTCACCCTCACCCCCTGCCCCTCTCCCGCGTGCGGGAGAGAGGCGGCCAGAACTGCGCTCGGGGCCGTCCTAATGCGGTAGCGACGGTGTTCATTCGGGTGTTCTGTCCGCCCTTAAACTCGCCGGGATGAGGAGCCCTGGTCCTTTACAGCGGGGGACAGTGAAAGATTGGGTGGAAGTCCGTGAACCGTAAGGCCCTTGCGACGTGCGCCGGAGGAGCGTTTTAGCGTTGCTTGCCCGGAGACGATGGGAGGACGCGGGGAAGGCAAACTCTCCCCGCAAGGAAACCTTGTCCTGACGGAGAGAACATTTGTGAGCAAGCCTATCGAGGATGTGGCACAGCGCCAGCGGTTGCTGGAGGGCTGGCTGCCCCTGGCCCAGGAGGCCAATCAGCGCTACGGCTGGGAGCTTGACGCGCCCGCGCTGGAACGGCTGATCATCAGCGCGGCCCCCGCGCTCGGTCTGGCGCGTAGTTCGTTCGAGGCGTATGCTATACTTTGGGGAGCTTATACCCGTCTGCGACGCGATGATCTCAACCGAGGGCCATGAATCACCCCACTGGCGGCACCAAGCGCAGTTCCTGGCTGACCTTCCGGCGGCGCTTGCTGCTGGTGCGCACGCTTCTGCGCGGCCCTGCCAGCAGCGCCGAACTGGTGGCGCGCATCAACGAAGAGCTGGGCGAACAGGGCTACCCGGCAGCGGCGGCGGCAGCGCTCAAGCACGACTTCGACGCGTTGAAGGGGGAGTATGGCTGCCAGATCCGCTACGACCGCCGGATGCGCCAGTACGTGCTCCACGATCTGGGTGAACTGGCCCTGCTCGACCTGCCCGACGCCTGCATGGAGGCCCTGGCCTTCCTCGACGCCAGTTTTCCCCCTGGCAGCGGCTTACCTGAACACGTTCACGTGCGGGCGCTGCTGGAACGGGTGCAACTGCTGCTCCCGCCAGCGCGCCAGGCGCAGTTGCGCCGCCAGCGCCCGGCCCTGCGCCTGCCCTTGAACACGGGCGCGCGGCCGATTGACCCGCGGGTGCTCGAACTCGTCAAGCGCGCCTGTGAGCAGCGCCGCGAACTGGCCTTCGACTACCTGAGCACCTTTGACCTCGATACGCCGCGCCGCCACCGCGTTGCGCCATACGGCGTCGTTTTTCGCCCCGAAGGCCACGGCTACCTGGACGCCACCCTGCTTGAAGTGACCCCCCGCGGCGGTGAAACGATCCACGCCGCCATTGACTACCGCCTGGACCGGATCGTGCCGGGGACGGTGGAGATCCTGCCCGCCGTGCTGCCGCCGGAGCGCATCCCTGCCCCGCGCTACCACGTTCGTTACACGCTGGCGCCACAGATCGCCCGCCGCCGCGATGTCGCCAGTTATTTCCCCGATACCAGCATCACTTACCATCCCGATGGCAGCGCCACCGTTACCGCCACGGTCACCAACCTCTGGCAGACGCGGCAGATCCTCCTGCGCTACGGGGACGGCTGCGTCGTGCTGGAGCCGCCGGAGCTGATCGAGTTGTTCGCCCAGACCGCCCGTGGTCTGCACGCGATCTATGGCGAACGGCCCGAGCCGGAGCGGTCGGGCTGAGCACGTCTGCGCACCTTGCTTGTTTTACCGCAGAGGACGCAGAGAGACCCGGAGTCTGTTCAGGGCTACACCTCCACACCTCCACACCTCCACACCTCCACACCTCCACACCTCCACACCTCCACACCTCCACACCTCCATCCCCTACCACCCCGCAGCTTCGCGATGCACCAGGAACGCCTCGCCCTGCATCTCGCCATCGTTCATCAACTCGGTGAGAAACCCGGGGTCGCGGTTCAGTTTCGAGACGAAGGTGAGTTTCTCCCTCAGCGCGTCGCTCATCCAGATCGAGTGAATGGCCACCGGCTTCAGCCCGGAGAGTTTGCTGCGTATCAGGCTATCGGCAAGCCAGGCATTGATCTTGTTAATGACGTCAATCTCGTGGTTTAGAGAGATATTGCCAGCCAGAGCATTACGGCGATCCTCGATCTCCTCCACACTGGTGGGTTCCTCGCTGATCTCCTGGCGGTTAATGCGAATGATCCAGATCTCATCGGGCTTGAGACTCACATCAACCTTGCTCAGGAACTCGCGGATGGGTGGATTCTGCGAAAACAGCCCGTCCCAATACACCTCATCGCCAATGCGGACGCCCTGGAACAGCGTCGGCAGGGTGGTGGAGGCGAGGATCGAGTCAATTGAGATTTCGGCGGCCATCGAGTCGAAGGCCTTGAAGCGCCCGGAGAGCACCGCCACGGCGCCGATCAGCAGGCGCGGTTCGATCACCGGCTGGGGGATCTCATCGAGCTTGAGGTGCTTTTCGAGCAGCAGGCGCAGGTCGAAGAACTCCTGGCGTGGGGCCAGGCGTCTGGCCAGCTCGGTGGCAACGACCACCTCGGGCCGGTAGGGGCTGGTCTTCAGTTCAGGCAGTTTGCCCGAAGCATGTAACCGCACCAGGCTCACAGTCCAGGCGTTCCAGATTTGCTCCCAGAGAGATTGGGCCATGTTGTCGCGCCAGAAGCTGTCAAGGACGGCGATCACCTGATCGCGATCCCATTCACCGCGGGCTTGCTTCATCAGGCCGTACCAGGCCAGGGCGGCGCAGATCGCCCCGCCGGAGGTGCCGCTCAAACCAACGATCTTATACCTTCCGGCCTCCTCGGCGCGTAGCAGCGGCTTGAGAACCCCGGCGGTGAAGGCGGTGTGGCTTCCACCCCCCTGGCAGGCAATGGCGACCCGGATCGGCCCACTGGGTTTCGGCGCGAACATGGCAGAGATCCTTTCTTTGGAAAATATAAGGTATGTTCCTCACCCGTCCCCCCTGCCCTCTTTCTCTCCGCTGTAGGAGTGGAGAGGGAGAGGGTTCGAGAGAGGGTGAGTAACAGCGCCCTGCCGCTGGTTGCAAAGGGATGGCGAAACCAGGTTGCCCTTCGCCCTGCGGCTACCGCCGCAGATAATAGGCGCCGATGGCCGCCGCGAGGGTGAGGCTCAGCCCGACCCATAGCAGCGCGCCCAGACCGCCAATGCGCGGCAGGCGCATTCCCAGCACGACCAGCGCACCGGTAGAGGCGCCGGCGAGCATTGCCAGCCACAGGCTTCCCGTCTGGCCGGTACGGCGCCCCGCCAGGGCCGCGCCCAGACCCGCCCCGGCCCCGAAGCCGATGATCGCCAGGAAGACCTGCACCGTTAGCAGGCCCATGCCCAGTTGCTGGCCCAGTCCCAGGGCCAGCAGCAAGGCGCTTGCCAGGTATGCCAGCAATACTCCAGAGAGGACTCCGGCAATGATCGCGCCGATAATCTGGAAGACAAGCATTGGCAGCGACGGGGCCGAGGGACGGGAGGTTTTCTGCATGTTTAGACTTTCATGGTTGAAGGCGAAACCTATGATACTGGCTGCACAATCACCTCCACCGTGGTCGGGCGACCGCGGGTGATAACCTCATAACCCCGATTGAGGATCTCGCGCTCCTGCCGGGTAAGGGCCTCATCGGTGCACGCGGCCGGCGTCGAGGTCGGCGGGCCGAAGGTAAGCGTCTCGGCAGTGGCCCGGTAAGAGCCGCTAAGGTTGTTACAGCCGCTGAAGCCGCTCACCCGCCTGGCCTCGAAGCTCAGGGTCGCCGGGCGTTCGGGGCACACGGCTTCGGGGGCCTCGAACAGGCCAAAGCTTGCCAGGCGCCAGGCTGCGCCCCGTAGCGGGTCGGCGGCGCCCTGATAGGCGAGCACTTCGGCCCCCAGGCGACCAGCCAGAACGTTGAATGGCGGACGGTTCGCCGGGTGAAGCTCGAAGCGCGCCCGCTCGAACCATTGTACCGTATAATCCTTCCCCTCGATAGTCTCGGTCAACGGCTCCGAGATCGGCAGCCCGAAGAGTGCCAGGCTCTCCACCATAGCACATATCTTCTGGCGCGGGACCAGCCCCCGGGCGAGTGGAAAGGCCAGCGGGGTGGCTTGGCAGGGGCTGAAAACCAGCATCTGGAGCGTTCTTTAACCATTATTTGATTTTTGATTAATGCTCACTTCAACATTGATTAACAGGACAGGGCTAATATGTCCGAGCGGGTTTAGAAAGGCAACCGGTCGGGCGCCGCGGTGTGCGCGAAGGGGGCGTTGAATCCCGTCCCGCGCGTGCGCATGTCCAGATGTGCCGTTCATGCATCGGCTCGACGCAAACCACGTCTGGACACCCCTCGCCTGACAGCAATCCAGAATCTACCATGGTCAGCCTCGAACAACGTGGCAACTCAACCCCGGCGCGCCGGTGGCGCGAATGGATATTGTTTGTCTTATTGATCGGCCCGAACCTGTTCCTGTTTGCCGTTTTCACCTACTGGCCGCTGATCTACAACGCCTATCTGAGCTTCGTGCGCTGGAACTTCCTGCGCCCGGTGAAGCCCTTTGTCTGGTTCGACAATTATATAAGCGTATTCACCAGCAGGTTGTTCTGGGAGATCGTGCTGAACACGCTGGTGTTCGCCTTCTGGTCGGTGGGTCTGACGCTGACGCTTGGGCTGGTTCTGGCGCTGCTGATCAACCAGCCCCTGCGCTTTCGCAATGGCGCCCGGGCGGTTCTCTTCTCGCCGGTAGTCATGTCGGGCGCGGTGGTGGCGGTGGTGTGGAGCTACATCTTCGACCCGCGCTACGGCTTGATTGACCAGCTCCTGGGTCTGATGGGCCTGAACTCGCCCGACTGGCTAGGAACAACCCGGTGGGCTATGCCGGCAGTGATCATCGTCTACGTCTGGAAAAATCTGGGCTACGCGGTAGTGATCTACCTGGCGGGCCTGCAGGGCATCCCGCGCGAACTCTACGACGCGGCCCTGGTGGACGGGGCGGGGCCGTGGGCGCGCTTCCGTCACGTGACCCTGCCCGGATTGTCGCCGGTGGCTTTCTTTCTCTCGGTCACCAGTGTGCTGGCGACCTTTCAGGCCTTCGACATCATCAAAGTGCTGACCGAGGGCGGGCCGGTGAACGCTACGACCACCCTGGTCTTCTACCTCTATGAGCTGGGCTTCGTGACCTACGATGCGGGCAAGGCCGGCGTCGTCGCGGTGACGCTGTTTCTGATCATGCTCGTGCTGACGCTGATCCAGGTGCGCTATCTGGAGCGCCGCGTATCCTATGGATGACCGTATGGCCCTGAGCGACGAACTGGTTCTCACCCAGCCGGTGGAGAGCGCGGCGGCGCGGCGGCGCGGGCGCCGCTGGCGCGCCGTCGGTTACCTGGCCATGCTCCTGGCAGTGCTGGTGATCGGCCTGCCAGTGTACTGGACGGTGATCGCGGCCTTCAAAACCACCGAGGAGATCTACGGCCCGCCGACCTGGTTTCCGCAGACACCGACCTTTGCGAACTTCCCCGCGGCGTGGAACGCGGCCCCCTTCGGACGCTTTTACCTGAACAGCTTCATCACCACCCTGGGAGGGATGGGCCTGGAGGTGTTCTTTGCCGTCACCTCGGCTTACGCCCTGGCCTTTCTGCGTTTTCCGCGCAAGGATCTTGTCTTTCTGCTGCTCCTGGCGGCGTTGATGGTGCCGGTGGAGATTACCATCGTGCCTAACTACCTGACCATCGCCCGGCTAGGCTGGATCAACACCTATGCCGGCATCATCATTCCCGGCGCGGCCATTGCCTACGGCACCTTCCTGCTGCGCCAGGCCTTCCTGGCCCTGCCCTACGAGGTGATCGAGGCCGCGCGGGTGGACGGCGCGGGGCACCTCCGCATACTGGTAAGCATCGTCATTCCCATGGCCCAGCCGGCCATCGTGACCATGGCCCTGCTCTCGCTAGTGGCGAAGTGGAACGATTTTCTCTGGCCGCTGATCGTCACCAACACCGCCAATATGCGCACCCTGCCGGTTGGCATCTACTGGCTGAGCGAGAGCGAGGGCGCCATCAACTGGGGCGTGGTGATGGCCGGATCGCTGTTTTTGATCATCCCGGTGATAATCGTCTTCCTGTTCGTCCAGCGTTACATCGTGGAAGGCATTGCCGCTGGCGCAGTGAAGGGATAATGCGATTTTGGATTGCAGATTTTGGATTTTCGATTGTCGTATATGGCATCCGGATGAGACCTGGCAATCGAATCGCATGCGCAACCCGGAGGGTTGCGCACCCTCCTGAGTGCTGACCCCGCCTGGTCGGAAAGGGTCTTGAACGGCACCTCCGGGGGCTGAGGGACCCCCGTGTGCATACAGATGCTCGCGAGTATGGAGAAAGGAGATCCTCGCATGGAGCAGCGCAAGCTGTCTCGTCGCCAGATGCTGCGGATGCTGATTGCCGGCGGCGGCGCCACGGCTCTGGCGGCCTGCGGCGCCCAGGCGCCTGCCGCGCCGACGACGGCCCCCGCGGCCCCCGCCCCGACCACCGCCCCCGCGCCGACGACCGCGCCAGCCCCAACCACCGCGGCTCCGACTGTCGTCAGCCAGACCGGCTCGACCGTTAATATCACCTACTGGGGGTCATTCAGCGGCGTGCTTGGCGAGGCCGAGCAGGCCATGGTCAAGCGTTTCAACGAGTCGCAGAACGAAGTGCGCGTCGAGTACCAGTTCCAGGGCAGCTACGAGGAGACCGCGCAGAAGTTTACGGCGGCCCTGCAGGCCCGCACCATCCCTGACGTTATCCTGCTCTCTGATGTCTGGTGGTTCGGCTTCTACCTGGCGGGGGCTATCACCCAGCTCGACGATCTGGCAAAGCAGGTTAACCTGGATTTCGCCGACTACGAGCCGGTGCTGCTCAACGAAGGCGTGCGCCAGAACAAGCACTACTGGATCCCCTTCGCCCGCTCGACGCCGCTGTTCTACTATAATAAGCAACTCTGGGCCGAAGCCGGGCTGCCCGACCGCGCCCCCGAGACCTGGGCCGAGTTCGGCGAGTGGGCGCCGAAGCTGGTCGTCAAAGAGGGCGACAAACTGACTCGCGCCGCTTTCCTGCACCCTACCGGGGCCAGCTACATCGCCTGGCTGTTCCAGGGCGTCACCTGGCAGCACGGCGGCCAGTACTCCCTTCCTGACTTCACTATGACCATGACCGATCCGAACACCCTCCGGGCAGGGCAGTTCTACCAGGACACCGCCAACAAGCTCGGCTGGGCCACGCTGGTGCAGGATCTGAACAAGGACTTCATCAGCGGCGTCGGAGCCGCGATGCTGGCCTCTACCGGGGCGCTCAGCGGCATCACGCGCAACGCGCCCTTCGAGGTTGGCGTGGGCTTCCTGCCTAAAGAGACCTACTTCGGCTGCTGCACCGGCGGCGCGGGTCTGGCCATCCCCACCGAGACGCCCGCTGAAAAGCAGCTCGCTGCGATGAAGTACATCGCCTTCGCCACCAATCCCGAGCAGGCGGGCATCTGGGCGCGCGACACGGGCTACATGCCGGTGCGCATCAGCACCAAGCAATCGCCCGAGATGCAGGCCTTCTTCGCCAAGAACCCCAACTTCAAGACCGCCGTGGATCAACTGCCGCTAACCCGCGCCCAGGACGCTGCGCGCGTCTTCGTGCGTAACGGCGACCAGATCATCGGCAAGGGCCTGGAGCGGATCATCGTCAACGCCGAGGATACGGCCAGGGTGTTTGGCGAAGTGAACGAGGAGTTGACTGAGGCCGCCAAACCGGTGGTTGAGGATCTGAAGGCGGTCGAAGGCTAAGCGCCTGTCCGAATGCCGCGGCAGGGTGGGGAAACCAGGTTTCCCCACGCCATCTCCCCTCAGTTTTTCGGCACCTCCGCCCCCTCCCCAACCCTCCCCCGCCGGGGGAGGGAGTGCGGCGCCTCCCCCCAACGGGGGGAGGCTGGGAGGAGGGCGGAAATGCCACGCAACTTCCTTTACACACTACTCAGGGTGTGATCCCGACAAACTGCACCAATCCCCAGCGCCCGTTGGTCATCCACTGCGGATCACGCGCCGCCGCCGCTGCGACACGCGCCTGATCGAGGCCGATGGCAACTTCGGACTTACAGGTTCGCAGGAGCAGCAGCGGCGCCGGGGCATAGCCGAGGACAGCCTCCAGGGGCGTATCGGCGGGCCAGTGGCGATCGCCGAGCCAGCGACGGTAGTTGGCATCGCCCTTGCTGATCAGCAAGCCCGACATCGCCAGGGTATGATAGAGAGCCTCGGGCATCTCCCAGCCCGCCAGGGGCGAGGTCCAGAACCAGTCGTCGTACAGCGTCAGGCGACCGGTGGCCAGCGCGGCAATCAGGCGCTCAGCGGCGACGGCGACGGGGCCGGGCCGGTCCGCCAGCCAGGTGATCGTGTCGCGCACGTCGCCAGCGGTCGCGTCGGAAACGAAGGTCGGGTGGGTTTTGGCGTGCAGCCGCACTTGCAGGCCCCGGACGAGCAGCGCGTCGGCCAGGAGCAGGTCGTGAACCAGTTCGGCGCCAGCGTTGTCGAGCACCACATCAACCGTGGCCGAGCTGGCGATCAGCGCCTCGAGACGGGCCAGAGCCGCGGGGCCGTCATCGGCCAGCAGCATGGCCCCTCCCGGTCCGTCACCGGCATCCGCGGGCCAGAGGCTCAGGTCAGCCTGGTTGCCCCACAGCGCCCCGCGCAGCGCCGCGTCGAGCGGCAACGGTTCATCGCTCAGGCCGCTCAGGGAGGTCTGTTCGAGTCCCAGGCGCTTCTGGTGCGCGTAGGGGTCGCGGCCAAAGGCGCCGGAGCGGGGTCGGAAGTAGCCGACCGCCTCCAGGATGCGCCGGTAGAAGTACGTCTCGGCGAGGAACCAGGGCACGGCGAGCCAGTCCTGGCCGGTGTAAGGCGCCAGGTAGCCCTGCCAGAGAGCCAGATCAGGCGCCGCATCGTCGGCGAGAGGGCGCAGCGGCGTAGCGGGTATCTCAGCGGCCAGGGCGGCGACGGCGCGCGCCGCCTCGGGATCGAGGTCGTTCTCGGCGAGCACGCGCCCGGCGATGGCCGGCAGACGGCGCAGCACCGTATCGCGGGCGAACGAGTCCGGGTCGGCGCCGCGCAGTGGCGGCGGCAGAGGCAACGCGGGCTGGCGCATAGGCAGTTTAGCGTGGCGCCTCGACACGGGCAAGCACGCGCCCGAGGGCCGTATCGGGTGTCAGTCCTTCGATTTCGGCTTCGGGCCGCAGAATGATCCGGTGGCGGAAGACCGGACGCACCAGCGCCTTCACATCATCGGGCGTCACGAAGTTGCGCCCGTGGATGGCGGCGTAGGCCTTGGCGCTCAGCAGCAGAGCGATGCTGGCGCGGGTTGAGCCGCCCATCAGCAGGTCAGGGCTGCGCCGGCTCTCCTGGGCGATGCGCCCGATGTAGCCGAGCACACCCTCCTCGACGGTCACCTCGCGGATCTCGGCGCGGCAGGCTTGCAGATCGGCGGGCGCGATCACCGGACGCAGGCCCGCTTCCTCCAGCCGGTGGGCATCGAAGCCGTGGTGGTAGCGCCGCAGGACCTCCATTTCCACCTCGGAAGGCGGATAGTCCAGGAGCAGTTTGAAGAGAAAGCGGTCGAGCTGCGCTTCAGGGAGGGGATAGGTGCCCTCATACTCGATGGGGTTCTGAGTGGCGACCACAAAGAACGGATCGGGCAGGGGCAGCCGTTCGCCTTCGATGGTCACCTGGCGCTCCTCCATGGCCTCCAGCAGAGCGCTCTGGGTCTTGGCCGGAGCGCGGTTGATCTCATCGCCCAGGAGCAGTTGGGTAAAGATCGGCCCGCGCCGGAGCCGGAACTGGCCCGTCGCCATATCGAACACCTGGGTGCCCAGCACGTCCGAAGGCATCAGATCGGGGGTGAACTGCACGCGCTTGAACTCGGCCCGCACGAGCAGGGCCAGCGTTTTGGCCATGAGCGTCTTGGCGGTGCCGGGAGCGCCTTCAAGCAAGACATGGCCGCCGGCCAGCAGAGCAACCAGCAAGAGGGTGAACGGCTCGTCCTGACCAACCAGCACCTTGCGCGCTTCGGCGCGGATCCGTTCCGCGAGGGCCTGGGTGTGCATGAGGTTCGCTCCGCTAGAAGGTTAGCACGAGTGTTGCCGCCAGCCGGGACGCGGGACAACCTGATCGCCCCGCAGGTAACGGGCGAGTACAGCCCCCGGTTCCCCCCGCCCGGGCGGGCTGCTCCCTTCCGCCCACCGGCAGGGGCGCGGGGAAACCTGGTTCCCCGCGCCTGTAGCGTTTCTCGAAAAAGCTGATCCACAACCACGGCGGCGCGAGCGCCGCGAGCCACACGGCTCAATGTCCTCAGCGGATCAAGCATTCCGGTCAGTGCTCTCATCAACCACAAGGATCGCTACCGCAGCGGTCAGGGCCAGGGTCGTCGCCGTGGGTCGGAGGGGATCGGCGACGGGGGGCGCCACAGCGCCATCGGCGTCGCCGCCCAGACGCTGAAGCGCCACGGCCTCGGCCCGGCTCAACCCCGCGGCGCGCAGGGTCGCCTCGGCCGCCGCGGCTGCGGCGGCCGCTTCCACCGGCGCGCCTTCAAGCGCGGCGCGGGCCAGGCCGGCCAGCGCGCCTCTGGCGGGAGCGTGCGCCGCCAGCCAGCGGGCAGCACGGATGAGCTGGGGGCGAAACGCGCCCGCGTGGGCAGTGTGACCGGCCAGGGCAAACGCCAGCGCCGCCAGGGCGGTGGCCTGCTCGTCCTCGGCCCAGCTGCCATTGACCGCCTGCGTGCGCGCCAGGTAGCGCAGGGCCGCGTCGCGGCGCTCAACCGGCGCGGGGGCCGCGCGCGGCGCCGCAGGGGGCGCGCCGCGCGTGGTCCGGGGCATCGAGGGGGCGGTTTCACCCACACTCTGGGCACGCGCCAGAAATCGCCCGAGCGGCGCCCGGAAGCTCGGCATAGCGCTGGCCGCGTACATCACGCCGCCCAGAAGCGCGGGGGCTGCCGACCCTTCGAACGCCTCGCGCCGGGCGCCGGCAGGGAGATGCACCGGAACCACCACCTGCCCTTCGGCGCGCTGCCGCCCCGTGTTCGGTGGCGGCGCCTCGACGGCCACGAAAGCGGTCTGGCTGGAGAGGAGGCCATGCTCCAGGGCCAGAGCCAGAATCTCCTGCTCCAGCGCCGGGGCATGGCGCGGTTCCAGGCGGGCCGTGTCCTCCAGGGCGGCGATGCGCGCTCGCGCCCAGAGCTTCGGCAGCGCGGCCCAGACCCCGCCGCGATCAGGCGTGGAGGCTGGCAGATCGAGCACAAGGGTCTCGGCGAAACTGCCGCGCGCTGCGCGAGCCTTGAGCGTCAGCAAGGCCCGCTCATCGTGGGGAGCATTGAACCGGGCCATAACGATCAGCGGCTGACCCGCGTAGAGATCGGGCAGGGGAGTGGGCAACACCTCGCTCACGTGGGCGCCGCCCCACTCGATATGCAGGTCGCGCAGCAGGGGCAGGGCGGCGCGGCGCTGAAAGCGCTCCACGGCCAGCTCGATCGCCTCGCCGGGCAGAATGTACTCGGTCACGCCCCGACCCACCTCGGCCAGCTTATCGAGCAGGAAGCGGTTCACCGCCGATCCCACGCCGAAGGCGAACACGCGCGCCTCGCCCAGGCGCGCGGTCAGCTCCCGCAGCACCAGGTTCTCGTTGCCTACCGCCCCGTCGGTGAGGAAGACCACGACCCGCAGGCGTTTCGGATCGCGCGGTTGGGCCAGCGCCTCGGCCAGCGCGGCGACAATCTCCGTGCCGCCACGGGCCTCAATGCCGGCGATATAGCGATCCGCCGCATCAACGTTCGCCTGGGTGAAGGGCAGGGGCGTGGGGGCCAGACGTTCAACAAAATTGTCGAACGGAAAGATGTTGAAACTATCTCCGGGATTGAGCGCGCGCAGACAGGCGCGCAGGGCATTACGCGCCTGCACGATGCTTTCTCCCCCCATCGAGCCGCTGCGGTCGAAGACGAAGAGCATCTCGCGGGGCAGCACCTCTTCGAGCGCAGGAACCGCCTGCGGAGTCAGGGACAACAGCAGCGCGCCGGGACGCCCGGCCTCGCGATAGACAAAGGTCGCGGCGCGGTAGCCGGCGCCGGCTGGACGGTAGCGCAACACCAGATCGCGATCAGGAACCGCGACGGGGTCGCGCAGGGTCGCAATGTGGCGCCCACGGGCTTCGCGCACCTCGAACTGATCGTCGGGGATGTCTATCTCGGCCAGGCGGCCCACATCGAGGCTGATCTCGACCGACAGGGTATGGCCGGCAACTCCAGGCGGCAGCAGCGGGACGGCGCCCTCCTTCGGATTGGCCAGCGCACCTCCCGGCAGATAGCGGGGCAGCACAACTGTCGGCACCACCAGGGTGAACCAGCCATCATCGTAGGGGACGCGCTCGAAGTAGCCCAGGCGCACCTCCACGATCTCGTCCGGTTGCAGGTTCGCCACCTCGACGCTGAGCATATTCGGGCGTTCCTGGGCCAGCAGCGCCGCATCGTGGCCCTGCTCGGCAGCCTGGTCAAACAGGCGCCGGGCCTCGGCGCGAGGTTGCACCGTGCCGCAGATCAGCCGCTCGCCGACCCGCAGTTCCAGCGCACTGACCGCCGCCTCGGAGGGCAGCGGAAAGACGTACAGCGCGTCGAGCGCCGCATGGTGACGATTGCGAAAGCGCTGGGTTACTATCGTTTCGGCAAGCGGGCCGACTACCTCAACAGTAATGGTCGTATGCTCCAGCGGCACAGGCGGCAGGCTCGCCTCGCGCGGCAGAAGCCTCCCTCCGGAGACGGAAGCATCAGGGGCAGGCTCGGCTCGGGCCATGACGGACCTCCTTCGTACTATGCTGGCCAGCGCCAGCACCCGCTTCGCAACTGAAGCTGCGCCGGGACGGGTCTGGGAGATCAGGCCCCCCACCCCTCCCCTTCGGCAGGAGCGTGAGCAACAGGCTTCCTCTCTTCTCCCCCCAGGCCACGGAGATTACCGAAAAGTTTGACATCCTGCATTATGGCACGGCGCCGTCGCGGTTTCAAGGTAGAATAGTGGCAATGCTACCAACACCACGTTTGCTCATCCTGCTGCTGCTGGCTGCCCCGCCAATCGCCCTGTCGGCCTTTGCGCCGGCGCTGATCTGGCTCGTGCTCGCCTATCTCGTCATTGTGGCAGGGGCAACGCTGAGCGACGCCCTCCTGGCCGCCAGGCCGGCCCAGATCGAAGTGGAGCGCATTCATGAGGCGCAGCTCTCGCTGGGCGCCGCGAACCCGATCACGATCATTCTCGCCAATGCCAGCCCCCGGCCCGTGGCTTTTACCTTGCGCGACGAACACCCCCACGAGTTCCCCGCCGACGCGCAATTCTTGAGCGGCGCCATCCCGGCCTACGACATCTACGAGGCGCGCTACCACGTGCGCCCCCTGCGCAGGGGCGACTACCACTTCGGCGATGTGGTGCTGCGCTACCGCGGGCCGCTAGGGATGCTCATCCGGCAGGCGCGCTATCCGGCGGCGGCCAGTGTGCGGGTCTATCCAAACGTGCTGGAGTTGCGCAAGTATGACCTGCTTGCACGCCGGGGCATGCTGCGCGAGCTGGGGCTGCGCCCGACACGCACGCGGGGGATGGGGGGCGAGTTCGATCGCCTGCGCGACTACACTCCCGACGACGAGTTCCGGCGCATCAACTGGAAAGCCACCGCCCGGCGGGTGCGCCCGATTGCCGCAGACTACCAGGCCGAGCGCAGCCAGCACCTGATCTGCGCGATTGACTGCGGGCGGCTGATGGCCCCGCCGGTGGGCGACCTGATGCGTATAGACTATGCGGTCAACACCGCCCTGCTGCTCAGCTACGTCGCCCTGTTACGGGGCGATCACGTGGGGTTGCTCGCCTTTGCCGACGGTGTACGCACCTACGTGCCCTCCCGGCGCGGCAAGCCGCAGTTCCGGCGCCTGCTGGAAAGCCTGTACAACGTGCAGCCTGAGCCGGTGGAGGCCGACCACGGCGCGGCCCTGCGCTATCTGGCGCAGCGGCAGCGCCGCCGCGCCTTGATCGTCCTCTTCACCGACCTGGCGCTCCCCGAGGCGGCCGAGCCGCTGGCGACCCATCTGGCCCGGCTGGCGCGCCACCATCTGCCCCTGTGCGTCACCGTCAGCGACCCGTTTGTAAGCGACGCAGCCGGCCAGCCAGCGCGCGACGGCGCCAGCCTCTACCGGCGCGCTGTGGCCGAAGAGCTGCTTGACGAACGGCGCGCGCTGCTTGACCGGCTCAACCGCGCCGGGGTGCTCACCATAGACGTGCCCGCCGACCATCTCAGCGCGGGCGTGGTGAACGCCTATCTTCGCCTGAAGGCCCAGGGAAGGCTGTGATACAATTTCGGATTGTGGATTTTGGATTGCCGTATATGGCGTCCCGATGAGATCTGGCAGGAGGGAACCAGGCGCCTCCTCCCGGCGGGGGGAGACGCCTGGTTCCCTCTCTCGCCGGGAGGGCTGGGGAGAAGGTGCGGAGCTTCCCTGCGCCCATTTCGGGTCCGGTTACTTCCTCTCGTCGTGTTGCAGAGCAGCGACTTGCCGCCGCTGCAGGTCGCGGATCTCGGTGAGCAGCTTCACTTCCTCAGTTGGCTCAGGCTTAGGCGCGTATCTGGCCGCCAGATTGCCAAAGGGGCGCACGATGAAGAAATAGACCACCAGGGCTTTGAGCAGGAACGTCACCAGTGCCGAAAGGAACAGCCCGATCGGAAAACTGCCGAAGACGATCGAGGCGAGATCCTCGCCCGCGCCGCCGAGCAGTATGGCGATGAGCGGGTCAATGAAGGCTGCGATGAAACCATCAACCACCTGACCAAATGCCGCGCCGATCACCACCGCCACCGCCAGATCGACCACGTTCCCCCGCAGGATGAAATCACGGAAGCCCTTCAACATCGTGATTCCTTTCTAGCTCCTTCTCAACGGCAGCAGATATGAGCATAGGAAAATCGGGGTTCCCTATTGCCCCCGCCTGAGGAGCGTCGGAGGGCTCCGCCCGACCACGAACAGCTCGAAGCCGCTTGCGCGGACGGCGGCGTCTAGCTGCCTGAACGCCCGGCGATCCACTTGCAGCCGCACCTTGAGCCGCAGCCACAAAAGGGGCGGTCTGCCGCAAGTGGATCACGAAGCTATATCCAAGCAACTATGACGTCGCGCAACCGTACTCCGTCACTGCGGATCGCAAGCCCAGAGATCTTAACAGAGCGTTGCGATTAGTTTTCACAATCTTTGCGTTGACTTTGCTATTCTGATCATGGTTTCACAAGCGCACCACACGCGGACCATTCCGAAAGGCAAGGTTATGGCACGCCCGAAACGACCGCCGCATCCTATGCTCAGGGTGGCCCGCGAGCATCTGAACCAGCTCGATCCCGATCTGCGGAACGAGCCTATTCATCTGCGAATGCTCGACGGTCCTCCTGGCTCCCCGCGCTATGCCGTATATGTCGGCGCCTGCCGCCGCGAAGGCGCATGCCCCTACGGGGTGGAGCACATCCTCCCCTGCCCGGTGCTCGACTGCGAACTGCGGAACTCGTTGCGCTTCCTGATGGATCGGGAGGGCAACCTGGTCGAGGTGCTGCACAGCGGCGTCCGCTGGACGGCCTGAGTCGCCTGGCTGCAAAAAAGGGGGATGAGATGGATAGTGTGCGCGTCTGGATGAGCGCCCCGCCGATTGTGGCGCGCGAGACAATGACCCTGCCGCTGGCGCGGCAACTCCTGGCCGAGCAGAATATCCGGCGCCTGCCGGTGGTTAACGAGCGCAACGAACTGGTGGGGATCGTCACCGAGGGCGACATCAACCGCATCTCCGATACGCCTGAGGGCGATCAGGCCGAGTATCGACCCGGCTTGCGCGTCCGGGATCTGCCGTTGCGCGAATTTATGCGCCGGCCGGTGCTGACCGTGTCACCTTCAACCTGTCTGCGCGAGGCGGCGCAGTTGATGATCACCCATCACATCCACGGCGTGCCGGTGGTGCTTGATAAACAGGTCGTCGGCGTAATTACCGTTTCGGATCTGCTGCGCTGGATGGTCGAGTCGGAGACCGAGGACGGGATCGTGACCGTCAGCCCGCCCTCGGCGGCCCGCGATTGAGCGTCGTCGCGGGCAGGAAACCTTAATACCCTTTCCGAGAACGAAGGTCGAAGGCCCGCAGGGGCCTCGTCTTCGTTTTCGCTGCGTCCGGCAACCCTCCGCAGTTACGAAGAGGTTGCTGCAAGGAGGTTCGTATGTACCGCCACATCCTGGTTCCGCTGGACGGGTCGGCCCTCGCCGAACAGGTGCTGCCGCACGTGCGCGAACTGGCAGCCCACGGGGGCACGACGAAGATCACCCTCCTCCGCGCCGTGCCGCCTATCTTTACGTCAAGTGTAGATTACAGCGGGATGCTCGCCGCGAGCACCGCCGACGAACAGGAGAGCCTGAAGAGCGAAGCGCGCGCCTACCTCGAGCGCATCGCCGCGCCGTTCCGCAGCGAAGGATATACCGTGAACGTCGAAGTCAGCACCATGCCCGCCGCCGAGGCTATCCTCGACTACGCCGAGAGCCAGCACGCCGACCTGATCGCCATTGCCACCCACGGCCGCAGCGGGATCAGCCGCTGGGTCTTTGGCAGCGTCACCCAGAAGGTCATCCAGGCCGCCCCTGTACCGGTACTGGTGATCCGGCCCAGGGAACCGCGGTGACAGAGAGGTCGGGTCCTCACCCTCCCCCGCCGCGCTGCGCTCGGCGCCCCCTCCCTCTTCACCTGCGGTGGAGAGGGAGGGGGCCGGGGGGAGGGTGAGGAGCAGCCCCCCTTCATCCCGACGGCAATCCACCATCCACTCTGGGCGCCTGCGAGAGCACGGCACAGCCATCGGCCGTGACCAGCACCAGATCCTCGATCCGCACGCCGCCCCAGCCCTCAATGTAGATCCCCGGCTCGACGCTCGTTACCATCCCTGCCTGCAACGGGACGCCGGGCGCGTCGGGTTGCGCCCGGCGCAACCCCGGCCCCTCGTGCACCTCCAGCCCTACTCCGTGTCCCAGCCCATGACCGAAATGGTCGCCGTGGCCCATGGCCGCAATGTAGGAGCGCGCCAGGGCATCCACCTCGTGGGTCAGCGCGCCTGGACGCATGCCGGCGATCGCTCGCCGCTGGGCCTCCAGCACAATAGCATAGATCCGCCGGAAGCGCTCGTCAGGTTCGCCAAGCACCACTGTGCGCGTCAGGTCAGCGTGGTAGCCATCGACGCGGGCGCCCATATCAATGACAATCGGGCGGTTGAGACCAAGCGGCTCGTCGCCGGGACGTGCGTGGGGCAGGGCGCTATTCGGTCCGGCAGCGACGATAATCGGAAAGGAGATCGACTCGGCGCCGCCGACGCGCAGGGCCACTTCAAGCATCCACGCCGCCTCACGCTCGGTCATCTCCGGGCGCAGCCGGGGCAGCGAGGCGGCAAAGGCCGCGTCGGTGATCGCAATCGCCCGGCGCAGCGTCTGCAACTCGTCATCGTCCTTCACCTCGCGCAGGCGCTCCACCAGCCCCTCCACCGGCGCCAGCTCGGCCACGCCTTCCAGCGCCGCCGAAAGGGCGCGATGCGCGGCCACAGTGACGTGGGCCGCCTCAAAGGCGATGCGGGGCAGACCCAGTTCGGCGGCAGCGGCTTTGAGCGCGACCGGCAAGGGGCGCTCGGGGTTGATGATCTCGCGCACGGCAAAGGCGGGCGCCTCGCGGGCCGCCTGGATGAGGTAGCGGCTGTCGGTGAACAGCAGGCTCACCTCGGAGGCGATCAGCAGCGCGCCATTGCTGCCGGTGAAGCCGCTGAGGTAGCGGACATTGGCCGGGGCGGTAACCAGCAGCGCCGGCAACTCGCGCCCGACGAGGATGGCCCGTAGACGATCCAGACGAGTCTGCATGCCGTGCTCCTTCGCTCGGTCTGTGGGGGTGTGGAGATGTGGAGGTGTGGAGATGTGGAGGTGTGGAGGTGTAGCTGACACTTTCGGGCAGTTTTGAGCTATGCCTCCAGTGTCATTCAGAGTTGCGCCCTGTGGCTCGAAAGTTGCCACAGCTTCACAGCTCCACGCCTCTACACCTCCACACCTCCAAGCTGGAAGGGCTGCTCCTGAGGTCTACGGCGTATACGGCTTCGGCTCAGGAATAGTCGCCGGGTCCACATCGCCGGTCACCGCGTCAACGCCGGTGGTCAGCGTGCCATCGGCCAGGGCCTTGAAGATCTCCTCAAGACGGGCCTTCACCGCGTCAGGGACCAGATTCGCCGTCTCGTGGAACTCCGCCAGGCCGACGCCCTCGCCAGCGGCATCGAAGAGTTCGATGCCGTTCCCCTTAAAGGTGCCCTCGACGACCTTGCCGATCTCCGTGGCCACGGCCACGTCCACGCGCTTGATCGCGCTGGAAAGGATGCGGTTCGCGCCAGGGGCGGCTCCGCGAGCAAAGGTGGTCAGGTACTCGTCCTGATCGACACCGATAACAAAGACGCCCTTCTCGGCGGCGGCCTTGATCGCCCCGGAACCCGTCGGGCCGCCGGCGCCGAAGATCACATCGGCGCCCTCGCCGATCATTTGCTCGGCGCTGGAGGCGCCGAGGGCCGGGTCAATGAACGTGGGCAGATAGACCCCCAGCAGGTTGATGTCCGGGCGCACATACTTCGCGCCATTGTCGAAACCGTTCTTGAAGCGCTTCACCGGGGGGATCTCCTGCCCGGCGACGATGCCGATCGTGCCGCTCTCCGACATCATCGCCGCCAGGGCCCCGGCCAGGAAGCCGGCCTGATCCTCGCGGAACTGCAAACCGACCAGATTGTCGGTCACGCTGCCCTGCTCGTAGAACTGGTCAACGCCGATGAAGATGATGTCCGGATTGGCGGCCGCGGCAGCGACAGTCGCCTCCTGAATCAAGAACCCGACCGTCACGATGATGTCAAACTTCTCGTCCACCAGGGCCTGAATGTTGGCGGCATAGTCGGCCTGGGCAGTGGTTTCGATGTACTTGTACTCGAAGCCGTACTTCTCCTGGGCCATCAGCACGCCTTTGTGAGCGAACTCGTTAAACGTGCCGTCGTTGACCTTACCCAGGTCGGTAACCAGGCCAACACGGAGCTTTTTTGAGGAGTCTGTAGCGCCAGTAGTGGGCGCGGCAGTTGCTGCGGCAGTAGGCGCGGCAGTGGGCGGGGCCGCGGTGGGCGGGGCTGCGGTGGGCGGGGCCGCGGTGGGCGGGGCCGCAGTCGGCTGCGCGGCGCCGCCGCCGCCACAGGCGGCCAGAGCCGGCACCAGCAGCAGCACGACGGCCAGAAGGGTAGTGAGGGATTTGCGCATAGGCTGCATGCTCCTTCGTCAAAACACCGGTTCAACCAAAGAAGGACGGATGTCATATCGGGCGGATTGGCGCCGATTATAGCATATACCGCGGCCCCGGGCGCCCTGGGCGTAGAGCCGGGCCCGGCGGGCCGGCTCTATGCCCCGCCCGGCGGTTATGCGCATCACCACAACGCCGACCGCACCCATCGGCAATCCCAAATCCCAAATCCCCCTACGCCAGCGGCTGCTCGGCGACGACGACGCCATCTTCGTCGGCGTAGAGGTAGTAGCCCGGTCGCAGGGTCAACCCGGCGATATGCAGGGGCACGCCGCGCTGCCCTTCGCCGCGCTTGATGCTGCGGCGCGGCGAGGGGGCCAGCGCCATGATCCCCAGCGCGATCTGCCGCAACTGGGCCGTGTCACGCACGCAGCCGTGCAGCACCACGCCGGCCCAGCCGTTGCCCGCGGCCACTGCTGCCAGCTCGTTGCCCAGCAGCGCGCATCGCAGCGAACCGCCGCCGTCAACCACCAGGATCCGCCCGTTCCCCGGTTCTTCGAGGATGGTCTGCACCAGCGCATTGTCCTCAAAGACCCGCAACGTCTCGATCGGTCCACTGAAGCGGCTCACGCCGCCAAAGTGCCGCAGCAGCGGCTCGGCCACCTGGGCTTCGGGATGGGCATCGCTCAGGTCGGTGGTTTTGAAGCTCATCGGGGTTCTCCTCGCTTTACTATCAGGTCCTATGCGGCTGCGCTGCGCCACACCAGTTGAAAGAGCGTGCGGTTGCTCCACCATGCTACACTATTGCGAAACAGTCGCCGTTCGCGGAGCCGATAATGGCCCTCACGATCACCGAACTGGACGCGACCTGGCAGCCGGACGTGCTGGCCTTTCTGCGCCGCTCGCCCTACCGGAACGCTATTCCTCTCTCCAACGTCACGCAGTTGCGGCAGCGCTGCGCCGTGGTGCTGGCCCACAGCCAGGGCCGGGTGCAGGGGGTCATCTCGCACGACCGCGACCTGCCCTTCCCCGGTCTGTCCTTCGCGGTCGCGTTCGACGAGGCGCTTCCGCCGCTCCTTGGCGCGCTCGGCGAGCGCCTGCCCGCTCTGCGCGGGCAACTCCTGACCACCGTGGCGCCCGAGCAGCGCGCGCGCCAGTTGGCCCGCTTCACCCGCGTCGAAGCGCTGGCCCCGGAGTATCAGATGGTGGTCGAACCAGAGACCCTGCGCCTGCGCGCCGCGCCAGGGGTGCGACGCCTGCGCCACGCCGATCTGCCTGCCATGCACGCCCTCGCCGTCCAGGGCGGCCTGATGGCCTGGCGTCCGGAGGCGCTTGACCTGGGACCGGCCTTCGGCGCCTTCGACGGTGAGCGTCTGCTAGCCATGGCTACGACCCGCTTCGCCACTTCCGATGTGGTTGAGATCGGCAACATCGTCACCTGCCCCGACCACCGGCGGCGCGGACTGGCAAGCGCCTGCGTCAGCGCCCTCGTTCAGACGTGTTTCACCCTGACGCCTCGCGTCTACCTCCTGGTGATGGCCGACAACGCCGCTGCGTTCGCAGCCTGTCGTGCCCTGGGCTTCTGGCCCGCCGAACGGTTCGCCTGCGTGCGCTTCTGGTTGCGGTAGCCGCAACCAGAAGCGGTCGCGACAGGCGACGCCTCGTTTCCCCACGTCCCTGCCCAGCGGCAGGGTCCGGGAGGGCCACGCCTTCCCAGGAACATTTTCTGTGAACTAAGTTTTTTGCTTAATCCACTCCCTCCCCAATCCTCCCCCGCTGGGGAGGGTGTCTGGGTCCTCCCCCCAACGGGGGGAGGCTGGGAGGGGGGCGAAAATGCCAGGAAACTCACTTCACAGACCACACGCCCGCAGGGCGGAGGCGGTCAGATCCGCGGTCGCCGGCGCCAGAACCCGGTCGCATGTTCAAAGGCGTGGCCCAGCCTGAGCAGGCCGAGTTCATTGCGCGGGCGCGCAACGATCTGCAGGCCCACTGGCAACCCCTCGGGCGTGAAGCCCGCCGGCACAGCCAGAGCTGGCGCGCCTGTAGCGCTGATCCAGTAACACGAGCGCATCCATTCCAGGTAACTGCCCATCGCCACACCGTTGATGCTGGTGACATACGGTTGCTCGACCGGAAAGGGCGGAACCTGGCTTACCGGGAGAACCAGATAGTCATAGCGCTCGAAAAAGGCGCGCACCCGGGCCAGCAACTCGCCGTGCAGCCGCATCGCCCGCGCCACCTGGGAACCGGTAAGGCGCCGCCCCTGCTCGATGTTCCAGATTACCGTGTCCTTGAGCTGATCGCCATGGGCATCGAGCAACTCGCCGAGGTTCAGTTCGAAGCTCAATGCCCGCAGGGTGAGAAAGATCTCATCGGCATCGCGCAGATCGGGCGTAGCCTCTTCGACGATGCAGCCCAGGGTCGCAAAGGTTGCTCGCTGGCTCTCCACCACCGCGGTCACACGCGGATCGACCGGCAAGCCGCCGAGATCGGGACTCCAGGCCACGCGCGCGCCTCGGAGGGCGGACGCGCTGCAGCGCGCCCGACGTGGAGAACTCCAGGCCACGCGCGCGCCTCGGAGGTCATAGTCAAGGGGCTGCGCGAAGATGTGGCTGACTTCCTCGAAGGAGAGCGGATCGCGCGGATCGGTCCCGGCAATCGCCGCCAGCATCAAAGCCACATCGCCCACGGTGCGGGCCATAGGCCCCTCCACCGTCAGGGGCAGATAGGGCGCGCGGTTGGGCCATACTGGCACGCGCCCGGGGGTCGGGCGCAGACCCACCACGTTGCAGAAGCTCGCCGGATTGCGCAAACTGCCGCCCATATCCGAGCCGTCGGCCAGGGCGATGAAGCCGCAGGCCAGGGCCACCGCCGCGCCGCCGCTGCTTCCGCCGCAGGTCATGCCCAGATCATACGGGTTGCGCGTGGCGCCAAAAACCGGGTTAAAGGTCTGCGAACCGGCGCCGAACTCCGGCGTATTCGTCTTGCCCAGCGTAATGGCCCCCGCCGCCTTGAGACGGGCCACAATCAGCGCGTCGGCGTCGGGCGCGTGGTTGGCGAAAATCGGCGAGCCATAGGTGGTACGCACGCCACGGGTATCTAGCAGATCCTTGTGCGCGACGGGCAAGCCGTAGAGCGGCGCCGCGGCGGGAGAGGGCGCCGTTCCGTCGGCCAGGGCCGCGTCGTAGGACCGGGCGACGGCCATGGCCTGCTCGGCGGTGAGCGTAACGATGGCGTTGACCAGCGGGTTAAGGCGCTCGATGCGGCGCAGATGCGCTTGCAGCACCTCAACACAGGTCACCTGGCGCGCGCGAATCGCCGCTGCCAGCTCACGGGCCGGGCTAAAACACCACTCCTCAGACATCCGCCACCTCATCGGCCCGCCGGAGAACTCGGCTCGCTCGGCATAGCGTCCCTGGAGACAGTGTTATACTGCTTCTGGTCGGAGGACATTGCTGCGTCCGGCAAGTTCTCGAACGGGAGGGTCCGGGGGGTTGCCCTCCGCGACCCTCTCCCGGCAGGGGCGTGGACGATAGAAGGAACCATGTGAGCGCGCCCATTCTCATCTATGGAGCGAATGGCTACACGGGCAGGCTGGTCGCTCAGCAGGCTGTGGAGCGAGGGCTGCGCCCGATCCTGGCGGGTCGCAACGCCGATGCAGTGGGCGAAGTGGCCCGCCGTCTCGATCTGCCCCACCTGGCGGTCAACCTGGACGACATGGCCGGGCTCGAGGCCGCCCTCCGCGGGCGAGTAGCAGTGATCCACTGCGCCGGACCGTTCATCAGAACCAGTCGCCCTATGGCGAATGCCTGTCTGCGCATGGGGGTGCACTACATTGACATTACCGGCGAGATTGCCGTTTTTGAGGAGCTGCACGCCCGCGACGGCGAGGCCCGCGCGGCAGGGATCATGCTTCTGCCCGGCGCGGGGTTTGATGTTGTGCCGAGCGACTGTCTGGCCGTGCATTTGAAACGACGTCTTCCCGAGGCCACGCACCTGGCGCTCGCCTTCCAGGGGCTGGGCGGGATTTCGCGAGGCACGGCCCTGACGGCGCTGGAGAGCCTGGACACGATGGGCGCGGTTCGGCGCGACGGCGTGATTGTGACCTCGCCGCTGGGTGAACTCAGGCGCCAGGTGGATTTTGGGCGCGGCCCGGTAGATGTTGTGGCCATCCCCTGGGGAGATGTCAGCAGCGCCTATTATAGCACGGGCATTCCGAACATCATCGTATATGCCTACATAGGCCGGTTCGGAGCGCTGCTTGCAGGGCAGGGGCAACTGTTGGCCCCGGCTCTTGGCGCGCGCGCCACGCGCCGCTTCTTACGCTGGCTGATCCGGCGCGGGCCGGACGGCCCGAGCGATGCCGAACGGGCGCGCGGCCAGGGCCTGCTCTGGGGAGAAGTGATCGACGCGGCCGGGCGTATCGCGATCTCGCGCCTGCGCACGCCCGAAGCCTACACTCTCACCGCCGCGACCGCCGTGCTCATCGCCGAGAAGGTGCTCGCCGGCCAGGCCCCGCCCGGCTTCCAGACGCCTGCTCTGGCCTACGGCCCGGACCTGATTATGGAAATCGCCGGGGTCGAGCGCACCGACCTGGAACTCCAGGACGCTCCAGACATCACCGCGAGCCCGCCCCCGGAACCGGCGCTGCCGGTTGCCGCGCCGGTCGAGGCGGAGCAGGACGAACTGGCCATTGCCGAAGAAGCCCTGGCGCGCCTGGAAGATCGCATCGGCGCCTTTACCGCCTACACCATCGCCTCCGACTTCCTGGAACTCCAGGAGATCTACCGCGGCTCCTTTGAGCGCCTCAAGGAGGAGGACTGGAACCGGCGCATCGAGCGCCGCACTGAAGCATGGACGATGCGGCAGGCCCTGGCCCACACCCTCAGAATGACCGAGCTGTACAACCAGGTCATCCAGAGCGGCCTGGAAGGTCGCCCGACGGTCATCCCCGGCCTGGCACGCCGCGAGGACATCCTCTCCTTCAACGATGCCGCCGTTGCCACCGGCGCGGAGCGGCCGGTAGGAGAACTGATCAGCGCCTTTCTGGAGGCCCTTGGCACGGCAGCGCGGATGGCCGCGCCGCTGGGCGCCGAAAGCCTGGGGCGGCTGGTCGCCGTGCCTCTCTTCAGTCGCGCGCCCACGGTGGCCGAACTCTTCGGCTGCTCCCTGGCCAATGCTGGCATTGTCCGCGGCGCGCACCTGGCCGTCTCCCGCTCACGCCCCATCTGGATCTTCTTCAGCCCCGGCATGATGCGACGCCAGCTTACGCGCTTCTTCCACCTGCTCGGCCTGGCGTACTGGCCCGAGCGCGGGGGCGATCTCTACGCCACCATCGCCATCAATGTCGAAGGGCAAGGAGGCGGTAGCTGGCACGTCCGCATCGGCCCGGAGGGCGGCATAGGAAAAATCGGGCGCGCCCGAACCACTGATGTCACGTTTACCTTTGCCAGCGCCGATCTGCTCTGCCGCCTGCTGACGGGCCAGACGAGGCCCTGGCGACACATCGTGATGCGCCGGATGCACGTCAGCGGCAACCTCGGCCTGGCCCGGCGCGTTCCGGGCCTGTTTGCACTGCCCTAGCCGGCCCGGAGGAGGAGCGTTGCGCCCCGCCGAGAACCATTTTCCGCGGCGGCGTCCGAAGCTGCGCAGATAGCCGCCGTCCCCGGCTGTTCAAGCCCGCCGCAGAGCGCGCAGGGCCGCGCAGAGGACGAGCTTCAAATCGATCTGCAGTCAACTCTGCGTGCTTAACGGTGAGTCCATGCGTTGGAACACGTCTACTGACCAGCCGAACGCTGCAGGATTTGCTGGCGCTCCTCGGCAGTGATCAGCCCGAATTCATTCCCGCGGTTGAGATAGACCAGCTCCTCGTTTTTAACCTGAACGATCAGATCCGGCGCCGCATCACCATTCATATCGTCGAGGCGCATGGTCACCGGCGTGAGATCCTCCCCCGCTCCGATCAGGTAGGGTCCGGGGATGGCGCGCACCTTGCTCGGATCGCTGCCGGCAATCTCCACAATCAACACCTGCCGATCCAGGTTCATCGCAATCAGGTGGGTGGGGCCGTTGGACTCCTCCGGTCGCCCGACGTTGGCGGTCAGATGAAAGGTTCGTGGCCGCCCATAGGCCAGGTCGTCACGCACGGTGCGTACAAAGGCGATGGCGCTGCTCAGCACTACATAGACCGCGAGGAGGGCCAGGATGCCGGTAACCATGTAGGCCAGAGCGCCGAGGTTGCCAATCGGCACATTCACTGGAAAGCGGCGTTCACTGTGCAAATCGCGGCTCTGAACAGCCATTGTTTTCCTCCTCTCGCGGGCTATGCATGTGGTACATTTGTACTATAGCTCAGATGTTCTAAGTATAGCAATGGTTTGCCTGCACGTCAAGCCCATCGCTGCCAGTGGCGCCGCGACACGTTCCGCAGGCGCTCCGCGCGCGGCGGCTGATCTGATCAGGAGGATGTGCTCCTGGCTGCCCTGGCGGATCACGTGCGGGTCTGCGAGGCCGTGGATCGCTTCCAGCACTCCGAGGTGGTCACCTACCATGAGGTCGCCCTGCCCCCCGGGACGGGCGAAGAGGAGGAGTGGGGCAAGGGCGAGACCGCGTCGGTGACGCGGTTCCGCAGCATGCATCCCGCCACGATCACTGCCGAGCACCTGCGCGGCGTCTGGCGGCCCGACGCCGTTCACGCCGCCGCTCTGCGCGACCGGGAGGGCATTCAGCTCTGGGCGCAGGAGTACGCGGCGTAGAGCGAGGAGGGAACAAACGGCGCGCGGCCGGTCGAGGAACTGGCTGACATGCCGCCGCACGGCGACGGCAGCTCGCCCTGGAGCATTTCTCTGAAAGGTTGACGCGAAGGCGCGAAGGCGCAGTGTGTATGCGGGTTGCTGATGCCGGTTCCGCTGGCGGCGCTAGCCAGCTACGCCCCTCGATCCTCGCGCTGCCGCTTCTGGTCGAGGCGCTGCTCGGCGGCGAGACGCTCCAGACCATAGTCGTTTTGATCGACAAAATGCATCCCGCTGGCCAGCGCCGGGTGTACGGCGCTGATCTCGCGAAACATCGCCTGAGCGATCTTGCGGTACGCCGGGTGACCCTGGCGCGCGCTGCGCAGTTCGATCAGGTGATAGGCTTCGCGCAGGTTCAGTTTGACGCGCCAGCGCACCCGAAAGGCGAAGGGCACGGCATACTGGGCCTCGTCTGGGAACTCGGCCCGCAGTACGGCGAACACCTCGGCGGCCTGCTCCAGGGCGGCGCTGTATGCGCGGGCCACGCCAATGTCCTCCAGCTCCGGCGGCACGACGTACCCGTGCTCCGTCGTAAAGCTCTGCCGTTCCTGAGTGAGCACGCGGTGGCGTTGCAGGTCGCGGTACGCGCCGATGTCGGCCAGGATGTCGAAGGTATAGTAGGGTTCCTCGAATGCGCGCCCCGGGCGGTGAAAACGGCTCTGGCGCCGGCCAGTGGCGGCCTCGATTATCGCGAGCCGTTCCGCCGCAGGCATGGCCGCAACCGCTTGCTGCACCGTTGCGAGCGGCGCATCCAGATGCGGGTACAGGATGGCCGCCACGGTCTTGATCTCGGCCTGGGGATCGTAATCAACCAGCCGCACCGCCACGTCATCCGGTGACGACGGGGGGAGGTTCAACCGCGCGGCAAGGGCGGCCACGCGCTCGCGGGTCGTGGCGAGGTACGTCGCATACTCGCGCCCGCGCTCGCTCCTGGCGCGCTTCACAAAGGCGGGGATCACCTGGTCCAGTTCGGCCTGCATCGCCTGGCCAAGCTGCCGGGCCTCGGCGAAGGGCGAAGCGGCCAGCTTGATGAGCAGGTATTCAAAGGCGCGGCCATTGCCAAACAGGCCCACGTTTGTGCGGGTGGCCATGGGCAACAGGCCGCGCAGCAGATCAAGGGATTTGGCGCGGATGGCGCTCGCATAGGCTCGCGGCGAGGTTTCAGGGTCCCGTGGAAACTGCGCCTGCAACCAGGTCTGCACCGGGTCGAGCAGGGCGCTATAGGTGCTGAACAGGTTGTCCATTGCCGCGGTGAAGCGCGTGGCATAGGGCGAAGCCATCAGCGTCGGTTCGCGCAGATAAGCGTACCCATCGGGTCCTGGCAGGTCGAAGCGAACGTAGCGGGTGGACTTCTCCAGCGGCGACAGCCCGAGGCGGCTGTCTTCCAGGAGCTTGGCGGCGATGTTGCTCACGCCCTCACAGGCAATGTGCGCGCCACCGAGTTCGGCCACTGAGTCGTCGCCATAGCCGATGAGCACCCGGTCGTAGAACGCCTCGGCCTCCCTGGCGGCGACCAGTTGCGCAGCGGCGTCTGCGCCGGCTCCGGCCACCATCGAGTCGAAGCCGGACTCCGGCGCGCTGATGAATTCGTCGAGCAGAAGGCGCCGAAGGCTTTTGGCGCTGCGACTGTAGCGCGAGAAAAGGGCCCCCTTGACCACCTCCGGCAGATTGCGCAGGCAGAAGATCGGCCGTTCGGTATTGGTCACGAACGGCTGCAACAGCGCCGTCTCCTGGGGGGTGAAGTGTTCCGTGCTATTCTCAAACATCTGGCGGCTCCCGCGACTCAGTAATACCAGGTCGGGGCATTGTACGGCATCCATGCCTCAGCCGTCCACGGGTATCCTATCAGGGCTGTTGCAAAGACGCAGGCGCCGGTTATATTATTTCGGATTTTGGATTTTGGATTTTGGATTGCCATACAGGGCATCTGAATACGACCTGGCGATGATGCGGACGCATTCTGTTCAACTGGAACCGGGATTAGTCCGCCCGGCGCGGCTCGGGGGGCCGGGCGGGCCGGCTAGCGCTCTGGCCGGCCTCGCCTGCGCTTTTCGTGCCGAGTTCGCGATCAGAGAGGACAACATTCGGCGCCGCGTAGAGCACCGGCTCGTTGAAGCACAGGGCGATGCCAGCTTCATCGAAGGCATCCTTAATCGCCCGGCGGATCTCGCGAGCCATCGCGTGATGGCGTCCGGGTTTGACTCTGGTCAGGGTGCGGATGCTCAGCGTCTGCTCACCGAACTCCTCGATCCCCTGAGTGAAGGTAGGCTCCAGAACGTCGTCAAACTGCTCGTTGATCTCGCGACCGATGGCCTCGATCAGCCTGAAGGCCCGCTTCAGATCGGCATCGTAGGTTACCGGAACGAGCACAACGGCGTAGACGTACCCCTTGGAATAATTGACGATGCTGCCGATCTGGCCGTTGCGCACCAGGTGCAACTGGCCGTCGGGGTCGCGGATGCGGGTCGTGCGCACGTCAATACTCTCGACAATGCCGCGGGCATCTCTGGTCTCGATATAATCGCCGACGAGAAAGAGGTTCTCGAAAAGGATGAAGAGGCCGGAGATCAGATCGGTGGTGACGGGCTGGGCGGCGAGGCCGACAATCAGGCTCAGGCCGCCGAGGCCGACAAGGATGGGGCCGATGTCGAAGCCCAGGATAGAGAGGATGAGTAGCGATCCGCCGAAGATGACGGCATACGTGGCCGCGTTTTTCAGCAGCGGGCCAAAGGTGAGGCGCTGTTGCCACTGCGCATCGCTCAGGTTGCCGCGCACCAGGAAGAAGAGATCAACCAGGAGTTTCAGCAACTCGATTACAACGCGGCCGAGGAAGAAGATCCCGATCACCTGCGTGGCGCGCACGCCAAAGGTGGCCAGGTTGGCAAGGGGTTCGATCTGGGTGATGGCAAGGGTTGCCGCCTGCACGTAGATGATGAACTGGAGCGCCTGGCTGGCCAGCGGCAGCAAGGTGCGCAGGAGGTCGTAAAACTGATCGAGCTGGCGCGAGCGCAGATAGGTTTCGCTCAGTGCGTCGAGGGTATTGATGATCGCGCCGAGGAGGCCGACCAGCATGCGCCCGACCTGGACGATCAGGAAGATGCGCAACGCTACGAGAAGGTTGGCGCCCACCGCTTCGGGGAACCCGACGAGGCGAGCGCCGGTGATGACGACGAGCAGCCAGGCGCCGATGTGGATCGTCTGTCTCACCAGGCGCAAGAAGAAGTCGAGGCGCTCATCGCTAATGCGAATGGACTCGTTTGTGCTGATCAGGCTGCGCGTCCGCGGCAGCAGGCGCTCGAACAGTTGGAGGCCGTAGCGCGCGAGCACGGCGAGGCCGACAGTAAGCGCCAGCCCGATCCCCAGGCGTTGCCAGAAGCCCGGAGGCAGGGCGGTGGTCAGCAACTCAACGGTGGCGATGCGGAGATCGCGGCCCTGCGCCAAAACGGTGACGCTGAAGATCACTATGGCGGCGGTGCTCAGGAGAAAGAGGGTCAACAGACCGGCGCGAACCAGACGCTGGGCCCGCCCTACATCAAGCCTCTCAAGCGCGGGGAAGCGCACCGCGAAGCGCAGCAGAACATTAACCACGAACGCCAGGCCGGCAAAAAAAAAGGCCAGTGCGAAGAAAACCCCCGCCACGATAAAGACATCGTCGAGCAGAGTGCTGAGGTCCATATCGCGTATACCCCGCTCGGGTCCAGTACTTCTCAGATAAGCTTCTCGCTCCCTCCCCCGCCGGGGGAGAGAGCGCGGCGCCTCCCCCCGGCGGGGGGAGGTTGGGAGGGGGGCTGTAATGATCCGCCTACCCCCATTGACTCCTTCAGCAGAGCGAGCGTCACCGCTGGAGCCATTAGAATACATAATCCCGCCGAGAAAGTCGGAGCCTGCCGGGGTCTTTGTCGCCCCTTGCAGGTCATTTCCACCGGTGGGGCGTCCTGCGGTGGTCCTCCTGCCTGGCGATGTGAACGCGATCAAACCTCCTGGCACTCCTATTTCCGGTACAATACCAGGGAGTGCTCCCGTCTTTCCTACACCGGCGAAACCTATGCTCGACCTCACCGTCGTTGACCATCTGTTGACCACCACCCGCGCGGTGCGCAAGCGGCTCGACCTGGAGCGACCGGTGGAACCTGAGGTTATCGAGCGCTGCCTGGAGATTGCTACCCAGGCCCCCAGCGGCTCCGACCGCCAGCGCTGGCACTTCGTGGTGATCACCGACCCGGCCCTGCGCCAGGGCCTCGCCGCGCTCTACCGCCGAGCGTTCTACGCCTACTGCAACGCGCCGCAGGGGCCGCACGGCGGGCCGTATCTCACTTCAACCTCGCTGAAAGAGTCGGCGGTGCACCTGGCCGAGCAGTTCCACCGCATCCCGGTGCAGGTGCTCTTCTGCTACGAGGGGCGCGTTGAGGATCAGGGGCCGCTGGCCCAGGCCTCCCTCTACGGCTCGATCCTGCCGGCGGTCTGGTCGTTTATGCTGGCCCTGCGCGCCCGCGGCCTCGGCTCGGTGTGGACCACGCTGCACCTGCGCTACGAGCGCGAGGCGGCGGCGCTGCTCGGGCTGCCGGAGAACCTGACCCAGGCGGCGCTGATCCCCGTCGCCTACTATACCGGCGACGATTTCCGCCCCGCAAAACGCGTCCCGGCGCGCCGGTGCACGCACTGGAACGGCTGGGGGAGACAACGGATGCGTGACGGAGGCGACACGACGGCGCAGCCAGCCGCTCCAGATGATCGCAGGGACGGAACGGGCGATACGGAGTTCCATTAAGATAAGCTTCTCGCCCCCACCCCAACCCTCCCCCGCTGCGGGAGGGAGGCCGGCGCCTCCCCCCAACGGGGGGAGGTTGGGAGGGGGGAGCGTGCCGTATTTGAAAGGCGGTATTGGGTTAGATTATGGCGCGACCCAGACGGCACACGCTCGCCGTGATCGCCGGCGAGCGCACCCAGACGCTGGATGTGCCCGATGGCGCGAATTTGCGCCAGGCGCTGCTCGCCGCCGGTCTGTCGCCGTATGCGGCGTTGACCCGCCAGCTCAATTGCGGCGGGCGCGGCCTCTGCGCGACCTGCGGCGTCTGGCTGGAGACCGGCGCGCCGCCGCCCGCGCACTGGCACGACGAACTCGCCGCCCGCTTCGGCTATCCGCGGCTTTCCTGCCAGATCACCGTGACGAGCGACCTGACCGTGCGCCTCGTGACCGACAAGCGCGTCTGGGGCCGGCGCGATCCCGCGCGGCGCTGGCGAGCGTCGGATGGGTAGCGAGGCAGGCTTCCATAGAAGATGACCAGAAGGACCGGAATTCCGCCTTTTCCGCGAGGTGCGCCATGAGCTTCTTTCGCGATTATCGCCAGCACGCCGGCGCGAACCCGGCGAAGTTCTTCAAAGCGACGCTCTTCCAGAGCGAGCGGCTGCTGCTGGGTCTGAACTGCCTCGAGCCAGGTCAGGAGCAGCACGTGCATACCCACGCCGGCCAGGACAAGTTCTACTTCGTCGTCGAGGGTACGGGCACGTTCACCGTGGGCGACGAGGTGCGCGAGGTTGGGGAGGGCTGGACCGTCTGGGCGCCGGCCGAGGCGCCGCACGGCGTGATCAACACCGGTACGCGGCGGCTGGTGCTGCTGGTCGGCATCGCTCCGGCCCCGGAGGGGTGAGCGCGATGGATGACGCTGCTACGGATCGCGCGGGCGCGCACCGTGTTCGCCCTTCCGGCGGCGAGGCGTGCAAGGGAGGCGTGGCGATCCGGATGGAGGACGCTCTCAGGTGCAGGGTTTTTTGGGCGAGCAGGGGTTTTCGGCATTCCAATGCGCTTACGGTCTTCACCCCCCCTGCTCCCCTCTCCCGCTCGGGGAGAGGGGGGAGTTGGGCGTCTCAATGCCCTGGATGGCGCATGCGATGCGAGTGTGCGCCGGAAAACCCGACACCTGAGAAGTCAGCGCCCCCTGGATCGGGCCGCGACACCCGGTGCAGCCATTCGTTATGAGCGAGCCGCGGGCGGCGTTTCCGTATCCTGGCGCACCACGCTGAATGACCGCGGGGTACGGCGGGGTTCAACTGGATCAGCGCTTCGGGCCAGAGCAGGCCGTCGTGGATGGCCTCGTCCACCTTTGCGCGAATGGCCGGATCGCGGATCTGGAAGAAGCTGCTGATGTAGGCGTTGTAGTCTTCAATCAGGCGGTCGCGGAGGTCAAAGATGTTCATGGCGCACCGACCTGCGTTCCAGGAAGCGACAACGGCGCTGGCATACGAAACGCGAGAAGCGCCAGAAAAGATGTCAGAGAATAGCTCTGAGTATACCACGCGACCGGCACAGATGCGCGACGCCTGGACGCCGACTTCAAGATTGTCATCCGGAAGGCGCGGGAGACCAAAAAAAAGGCCAGACGCCTGGTGGCGTGGCCTTTAAGCCTGGATGGGGTGCCTGATGGGTCTCGAACCCACAACCTCCTGATCCACAGTCAGGCGCTCTAACCATTGAGCTACAGGCACCACGTTGTTTGTACCACGAGTATAGCATAGCGCGAAAGCGACTGTCAAATCACTCAGTGTCCGAGGGTGCGACGAAAAGTTCTGCACGTTCCCCTTCGCCCGGCGGCTGAAGCCGCGGGCTAACGTCCTGCGAAGCCGGCCTGCGCCGGCTTCAGCAGGCTACGGAGGCAGCCTTCGCAATGCTAGCCGGAGCCTTCAGGCTCCCGGCGGGCCGGTGGGCCGCGGCACGTGCAGAACTTTACGTCACACCCGGTGTCCGAGTACGATCACCCGAGGGGGAGGGAACCGCGCTCCTCCCCCCGTTGGGGGGAGGCTGGGAGGGGGGCGGAAAGGCAGGGAAACGTCGTTCACCGACTAGTAAGTGGTCTGTAAACAAAGTCTTGTGCTACATCCCTGCCCCCTCCCTGACCCTCCCCCGCCGGAGGAGGGCGTCCGGCTCCTCCCCCCAACGGGGGGAGGCCGGGAGGGGGGCGGACACCAGGAAACTGACCCCATAGACTATTTAGCCTGAACAGGTACATGAATCACCACTATTGAACTGTGTATTACAATTACAATAACGATAGAGAGGTGCTCCCTACTCTGTGGGAGATTGCCAACTGCAGGCGCTTCAGTGCGAAGGTCTATTGGCTATGCCGGCAATGCGCTTTCCCGAAGGCTTCATCTGGGGCGTCGCTACGTCGGCCTACCAGATCGAAGGCGCGGTGAAGGAAGACGGGCGCGGTCCCAGTATCTGGGACCGGTTCAGCCACACCCCGGGCGCGACGCGCGACGGCCATACCGGCGATGTCGCCTGCGACCACTACCACCGTTACCAGGAGGACGTGGCGCTGATGGGCGAACTCGGCGTGAAGGCCTACCGCTTCAGCATTGCCTGGCCGCGCATTCTTCCTGACGGGCGCGGCGCAGTCAACCAGGCCGGGCTCGACTTCTACCGCCGCCTGGTGGACGCGCTTCTGGCGCGCGGCATTACCCCCTATGCCACGCTCTACCACTGGGATCTGCCCCTGGCGCTGGAGGAAGCAGGAGGCTGGCCGTCGCGCGACACGGCCTACGCCTTCGCCGAGTATGCCGGTATCGTCGCTACCGCCCTCGGCGATGTCGTCCGCCACTGGATCACCATCAATGAGCCGTGGTGCGTGAGCATGCTCGGCTACCAGCTCGGCGAGCACGCCCCCGGCCGTCGCGATATGCCCGCAGCCCTCGCCGCCGCCCACCACACCCTCCTCGCCCACGGTCTGGGCGTGCAGGCTATCCACGCCGCCGCCCCCGGCGCCCAGGTGAGCATCGCCCTGAACTGCGAGGCCGCCGTTCCCCTTTCGGATCACCCTGTTGATCGCGACGCGGCCCGCTTCCGCGATGGTTACTACAATCGCTGGTTCCTCGATCCGGTGTGCGGCCACGGCTACCCCGGCGATATGGTCGCCGACTACCGCGCCGCGGGCTACCTCCCCCACGGCATGCATTTTGTGCGTCCCGGCGATCTGGCCATTATCGCCACGCCCACCGATTTCTTCGCCCTGAACTACTACACCCGCGTGGTGGTGGCCGGGGGGCCTACCCCATGGGAGCACCGCCTGGTCACCCTTGAACGTCCCCGCACCGCCATGGGCTGGGAGATCTATCCCGAGGGCCTGTATAGGTTTTTGCTGCGGCTCTACAGTCATTACAATCAATCTCGCATTTTGATCAGCGAGAATGGCGTAAGCTACCTCGATCCGGTTGAAGCCGACGGGCGCGTGCGCGACGAGCGGCGCATCGCGTTCCTGCGCGAGCATCTGGAGTTCTGCTATCGCGCCATCCAGGCCGGCGTGCCGCTCATCGGCTACTTCTACTGGTCATTGCTGGATAATTTCGAGTGGTCCCTGGGCTACCACCAGCGATTTGGCCTGGTCCACGTTGATTACGCGACGCAGCGGCGCATCCCCAGGGATAGTTTTAGCTGGTACCGTGATGTCATTGCCGCCAATGGCTTTTAGCGCCACGCGCATTCCGTCGGAAGGAACAAGGTATGCCAGGCGCCCCCGCGCATCTGACCGGTGGAGGCAATAGCCTGATCAGCGCCTATAGTCGTGGAGCGATTCTTTGCTTCCGCTGCCTGTGGTCGACTCTGAGCATCGGCAGCGCTGGCTCCATCCTGAGCATCAGCGGCCGGGGCGCGCTCCGCGGTCGCCCTGTGCTTCGCGCCGGAGCAGTCCGCCGATGAGTCTGACCTGGACAGTGATCCCCGGCAACAGTGCAGCCTGGTCTACTCAGGTGGATGCGTTCTACGCCCTGCCGGCGCTGGCGTCGCAGCCCCTTGTGCCGGCCTACTTCGTCAAAACCTCGTTCGCCCGCATGGGCGGCAGCCTGGCTACGCTCCACGCCGGGTCGGACCCGGCGCCACTGGCCGTCGGGTTGCTCTTTCCGCGCGCCATCGTTGACAGGCAACCGGTCTATACGTTGCGCCTGCATGCCCTCGGCCCCCTGCCCGCCGCGGAGGAACTGCGGGCAAGCCTTGAACCCCTTCTGACGCCAGCGCGGGTAGTCATCCACCTTCCCGAAGCCGGACGGACGTTTGTCGCCACGCATACCATAAGCGGCGCGTTCGACATTGGCGCGCCGTCACAGGGGGAACTGCCCGCCATCCGCCATCTCCGCGGCGTCATCTGGGGGCTGGGCGAGGCCGAAGCCTACCCCGACGACCTGCACAGTGTGGAGTTTGCCCCGGCCACGTCGCTGGTCGCCCGCCGCAATGGGCAGGTGGTTGGCTTCCTGCTGGGGTTCTTCCGCTTCGGCCTGCCGGCCCTGGAGCGATTGGGGCTTCCCTATCGCCTCGACCTGCTGGTTGAGTCCCAGACGATGGGCGTGGCCGCGGCCTACCGGGGCGCGGGCATCGCCGCCGCGCTGAAACGCGAACAGGCCCGCCAGGCCCTCGCCCGCAACCTGGACGTGCTGCACTGGACCGCCGATCCCCTCCAGTTCCCCAACGCGGTTCTCAACTTCAGCAAGCTGCGGGCGCTTGCCGGCGAGTTTTACCGGGCCTACTATCCCTTCCAGAACGAACTGAACCGGATCAGCGCCTCGCGCCTCGGCCTGGTCTGGCTGCCTCGCTCGGCGCGCGGCCAGGCCGCCCTCAACGCAGCGCCTCGCACCGACCATCACGACCTCAGCCGCTTTCCGGGCTGCGCCATCCTCAACGAGGGTCCCCGCCCGCGCCCTTGCCCCTATGACGCCCCGCATCTGGCTCTTGAAGTCCCCGCCGACTGGACCGCCCTGCAACGCGACGATCCCCGCCTCGCCGCGGCATGGCGCGCCACCAGCGACACGCTCCTCGAAACGCACCTTGGCTTTGCCCCTGGGCGCTACCTCATCGGCGACACGGCAATCGAAAACGGGCGGCGCTATCTTATCGCGCACCGCTTCGATCCGGCGCTGCTCCTGTAAACCAGGGGGAGCCGGGCGTCCCTCTGCCTCGGATGGGGAACACGGCGCAATGATGCGCCAGCAAATACCTGCGAGGAAGGGCTGCGCCCCGGGGTCGGTGCAATGTATATGGCAATCCAAAATCCAAAATCGCATGAAGCGCCTTGCGACGGTTCGCACTGCCGTGCTATAATCCCAGAGTCTACACCGGCAAGGAGCGCACCGTGGCCGTACCTCAGCAACTGAGACGGAACGTGATCCTGGCCCTGACGCTCCTCATTCTCATTGCATGCAGCGCGCAAGGCGCCAGTCCGCCAACCACCCCGCAGCCCGCTCCCTCTCCTCCGGCGCGGGCGATCCTGATTCTGTGGCACGCCTGGTCGCCTCCCGCCGACCGCACTCTGGCCGCCGTGGTCGAACGCTTCAACCGCGGCAATCCAGGGATGCAGGTCGTGATCCAGACGCGCCAGGTTGCCAGCCTGCGCGATGACCTGGCGAGCGCCGTGGCGGAGGGCGCCGGCCCGCACATGGCGATTGTTCCCAGCCATACCCTGGGCAGCCTGGCTGAAGAAGGCGCCCTCCTGCCCCTCGATGGCCTGCTGGCGGCGCAGGACCTCGAGCGTTTGCTGCCGACGGCGGTAGGGGCCGCTCAGGTGCGCCGCCGCGAGGGCGCCGGTCTCTATGGCGTGCCGCTCACCTTCGACACCCTCGCGCTGTACTACAACAAGGCCAATTTCTTCGCCGCTCCGCCAGGCGATACGGACAGCCTGCTGCGCGTCGCCCGGGGTCTCAGCGACAATCGCAGCAATCCCCCGGTCTGGGGATTGGCCTACAACCTGAACCTCCACCGTACGATTGGCTATCTCTACGCCTTCGGCGGGCGCATCTTCGACGACCAGGGCAACCTCGTGCTCGGCCTTGATGGCCGCGCGGGAACCGAAGCCTGGCTGGAGTGGCTGCTCGTCTTGCGCGAAGACAGCGGCGTGCTGGCAAGTCTGGATGGCATTACCGTGGACAACGCGGTGCTGAGCCAGCGCGCCCTGATGACCATTGACTGGGCGCATGCGCTGGGTCGCTACAGCGCCCTCTGGCCCGGCAATCTGGGGGTCGCTCCGCTGCCGCGCCTTTCCGAAACCAGCCGCCCGCCCCGACCCTATGTGCAGAGCGACACTTTGGTACTCAATGCCCGCCTCGGGGATGGACCTGAGCGCGCCGCGGCCGTCGCCTTCACACGCCATCTCATCAGCGAGAGCGTGCAGCGTGACCTGCTGCGCGCCGGGCGCCAACCTGCGCTGATGAGCCTCGACCTCAACGCGACCGATCTCGTTCTTCCTTCCGAACTGCGGGAAGCGGCGCGCGTCTTCCGCGCCCAGGCCGAGGCCGGCTTGCCAATGCCCAACACCCGCGCCGCCACCGAAACGCTCTGGCCCGTCCTGAGCGACATGCAAAGCGGCGTGCTGCGGCGACTGCTCACACCGGCTCAGGCGGTGGAGAATGCCGACAACGCCCTCCGCGCCCGGCTCGATCAACCCTGAAACGCAGTGTTGTGTCGGCAGAGGCGCGCAGCCCCCGCAATGGCTCTCATATGCCGACCGCCCCGCCCCTCCGGCAGGGGCGGGGGCAAACCCGGCTACCCCCTACCCCGCCAGCCCCCCGGAGCCACGGGAGCAACCCGGCGGCGCCAGTACTGATCGCCGTAATAGACCAGTGATATACTCACAGTAGTGACTAGTCATTACACTTCAACGCCTGACCAGGGGCCTCCTGGCCCATTGGCACCGAGCAAACTAGTTGCCGCTGGTACGGAGTTGTAGTACAATAGGCGCTGATGGCCGTCGCGTTGCGGCCTTGAACCAGACCGGCAAGTCCCGGCGCACTCTTGCCCCTGCCCCACAACTGGCTGACGGCCCAAGGAGGATATGCATGGCAAGCAGAACCGAAGAAATGGTGCGGCATCTGAAAGCCCTGTCCATGAATACGCCTGACATCGAGGCGTCGGCCGTCGTGAGTGTTGATGGCCTCATCATGGCTTCGGCGCTGCCCGCCGATGTGGAGGAGGATCGGGTTTCGGCGATGAGCGCCGCAATGCTCTCGCTCGGAGAACGTATCGCCTCCGAGTTGCGACGTGGTCAGCTTGATCAGGTCTTTGTCCGTGGCGAGGACGGGTATGTGATCCTGATGGCTATCGGTGAGGAGGCCGTACTTACCGCGCTGGCCCAGAGCCGCGCCAAGCTTGGCCTCGTCTTTCTTGATATGCGCCGTACAGCTAACGAACTGATCAACCTGGTGTGATCAGGCGGTGGGGCGCGGCAGACACCGGGGTCCGAGGCACAGGCCTTGGGCCCATTTCTGTGCCCGGCGGCCCGCCGGCGAACCCGCCCAATACCTCGCTCTTCGCCGTCCAGGAAGTTGCGCAAAGGATTGCACGCTCACAGAAGGCATCAGTGTTGTGCGGCTGCGCCGCGCACAGACCGTTCACGTCGCCAGTGTCCTCAGCCTGGCGCTTACCGGGAGGCTGCAGTGGCAGGTCACTATAATCGAGAACAGATCCGCGCCGCCCTTGCCGAGACCGATCCGGCCTACAGCTACTATCTCGATCTGGAAACAGGGGCGGTTGTACGTGTGCCGGACACCGACGATTCACCCGAAGCAGCCGCATTGCGCGACCAGGTGATGGAGGGGTATGGCGGTCGCTACCGCTACATTCCCGGCGGCAACCCTGCCCCCAGCGACAGCGATGTGCAGAACTGGCTGGAAGCTGAGGGGCTGATATGAGTATGGGGAAGCCAGGATTCCCCGCAATTCGCCATTTGATAGGAATTACTTTTCATAGGGCTTGCCGGCGGCCGCCGGGCCGACGGCGCGACCGATCAGGCCGGCCAGTACAACCATCGTGGCTACGTAGGGCAGGATCTGTAAAAACTGCACCGGCACCGGCGCACCGCCAATCTCAACCTTGAGGATCTGCAAACGGGTCTGCAGAGCCTCAAAATAGCCAAAGAGCATCGCCCCTCCAAAGGCCCCGAATGGCATCCATTTGCCGAAGATCATCGCCGCCAGGGCAATGAAGCCCTTGCCGGCGGTCATTCCATCGTCGAAGTTGCCCACTGTCTCCAGCGAGAACCAGGCGCCTCCAAGACCGGCGATCATTCCGCTGATCAGCACATCGGTGTAGCGCACCCGGTATACATTGATGCCCACCGTGTCGGCCGCCCGCGGATTCTCGCCGACCGCGCGCGTCCGCAGACCCCAGCGAGTAAAGAAGAGCACCAGGTGGGTCAATACCACCAGCACGACCATGGCATAGAAGATCGGCTTGCCGTTGAACAGGGCCGGGCCGAGGACGGGAATATCGCTCAGCAACGGAATGGGCACCTGCGGGAGCGTCACCCGTCCGCCGCCGGAATCAACGATGAACTGCCGTCGCAGGTAGCCGGTCACGCCGATGGCCAGAATGTTGATCACCGTGCCGCTGATAATCTGGTCGGTTTTGAACTGAATGGCGAGCAGGGCATGGATCAGCCCCATCAACCCGCCGACGAGCACTGCCGCCAGCACCCCGATCCAGATGTTCCCGGTGAATGCAAACACGGCGAACCCGAATGCGGCTCCGCTGAGCATCATGCCCTCAATGGCGATGTTAATCACCCCGCTGCGTTCGGCCCAGATGCCGGCCATGGCCCCCAGGGCAATCGGCGTGCCCAGTCGCAACGTCTCGCTGATCATGGTCATCACGTTGGTCTGTTTCCCGGCGGCCGCCCAGATCAGTACAGCCGGAAAGATCAGCACAGCCGAGGTCCACAGCAACCAGACGGCCAGACGCGCTGCCGCTGGCACGAACGCCAGTGCGCCGCTGGCGAAAAAGACGCTGCCGATAAGGGTGAGCGAGAGGGCGGTCGGCGCCTCGACCACCGGGCCGGGCACGCCAAAGGCCAGTTTTGAGACGGTTGGGTCGGCTTCGCCGATCCCGGCGATGTTGGTGAGGATCAGGAGCAGGCCAAGGGCGATGAAAAAGCCGGCGATCACATGGCGTCGGGTAAGCCCGCGGCGGCGCGCTGCCATACGCTGCCTTCCTTCCCTTACGATAGCGGCCGCTGTATGATACCATATCCGGTCCTGCCGCTGAAAAACGCCCCGTAGCGCAACCCTCCGGGTTGCGCTACACTGGCAGGAATACAGAAACCACGCAGCCAGACCGGTTCTGGTATACTGGCGCGCCAGGGCGTCCGCAGTCGCCGCGCCGCCTGATCCAGAAGCGTCGTTCCAGCGGACAAAGCGAGGTATGAGCGATTTCCACCCCGACGTGCAGCCCACCCTGCCTCACCTGCCGCCCCCAACAGTTGCGCCGACCCTGGTGCAACTGGTGGAGAGTCTGCTCTTCATCGCCAGCGAACCGGTTAGCGTCTCGCAACTGGCGCGCACCCTCGAAGCGCCTGCCGACGCGGTGGAAGCAGCCCTGGAGCAACTGGCCCTCCAGTGTCGCGAGCGGGGGGTGCGGGTGCAGCGGCATGGCGAACTGGCTCAACTCGTGAGCGCCCCGGAGGCAGCGCGCGTGGTCGGGCGCTTTCTCGGCGTCCAGGCCAGCGGGCGCCTCTCCAGCGCCGCGCTGGAGGTGCTGGCCATCATCGCCTACCGCCAGCCGGTCACCCGGGCCCAGATCGAGGCTATTCGCGGCGTTGATAGCAGCGGCGCGCTGCGCGCTCTGCTCGCCCGCGACCTGATCTGCGAAGCCGGGCGTCTCGAAAGCGTCGGGCGGCCGATCCTCTACGCTACCACCCCGGCTTTCCTGCAGCAATTTGGCCTGACCAGCCTGGCGGATCTGCCGCCGCTCGATCTGCCGCCAGCCACCGATGAGAATGGCGGTCCGGCCACTTCCTCCGAGGCATAGCGGCGAGGGCGCGCTCCGCTGAGACGCCGCGGGGACTGCTCCCTCCCGCATCCCCTCGTCCCCAACCATTATTTTCCCCTGAACGCACCGGACGCTCCATGAGAAGCGCAACAACTCAGGCGCTAACAACGCCTGAATATGGCAGGTAAACTGCCCACATCCACCCACACGTTCTCCACAACCAGCGCCCGGTTATCCACAATCGCGGTGAAACCGCCGACGCCGCGCCTGGCGCCGCTCCGGACGGCCCGAATGCGGCGCGCGTCCCTGAAAACGAATGACACATCGCCGAGTTATCCACATGGTTGGCAAAAGGTTGTCTACATAAAGCGCCGAATAGCGCGCCAGAATAGAAAGAAACGCCGCTATACCAGCGCGCATAACTATAAGGAGGAATTATAGAATTGCACGTTATGTTGCTTGAAAAATTGGAGAGTTTGGAGTATGATCTCGTCCACATCCAGCGCATACCACCAGCGGTCCCCACGACCTGTCCGCTGAACGGTCCGGCCCGTATCTCAGAGTCACTATGGAACGGTGCGCGGCTCGCCGCGTGTCGTGGGTTCCTGTGGCCAGTGCCAGGGAGGCGCATGTGAACTTAAACCAGATCTGGCAAGCAGCACTGGGCACGATACAATTGCAGACCTCGCGCCAGGAGTTTGACACCTGGCTGCGCGGAACGAGCCTGCTGGCCCTCGATGGGGGCTTAGCCACAGTTGGCACAATATCGCCTTTCCACAAGGAGGGGCTGGAGACGCGCTTTCTGGCGCCAGTGCGACGTTCCCTCGGCGATGTGGTTGGCTACCCGGTGCAGGTGCGCGTAGTGATTGCCAGTAGCGGGCAGCAGACTGCTCTCGGCGAAAGCCCCGCCGTGCCTGCCGCCCTCTCCGCAAGCGATGAAGACCGCTACGACGGCGGCGAGCGGGCGGTGCAATTGGAGCTCTCCAGCGCCATGCGTTCGGGGATGCTCAACCCGAAGTACACCTTCTCGCGCTTTATCGTCGGGTCCAGCAACCGCCTGGCCCACGCCGCCTGTCTGGCCGTCGCCGATAAGCCGGGCCAGGCCTATAATCCGCTCTTCCTCTATGGCGGCGTGGGCCTGGGGAAAACGCACCTGCTCCATGCGATCGGCAATTATGTGCTCGACCGCGACCCAGAAATTAATGTGCTCTATGTTTCCTCGGAGAAGTTTACCAATGATTTGATCAATGCCATCCGCCGCCAGCAGACCGACGAGTTCCGGATGCGCTACCGGAACATAGATGTGCTGCTGATCGATGACATCCAGTTCATCGCCGGCAAAGAGTCCACCCAGGAGGAGTTCTTCCACACCTTCAACGCCCTTCACTCCGCGGCCAAGCATATCGTGATCAGCTCCGATAAGCCGCCCAAGGCGATCCTGACCCTGGAAGAACGCCTCCGCTCGCGCTTCGAATGGGGGCTGATCGCTGATATTCAGCCGCCGGACCTGGAGACGCGCACCGCCATCCTGCGCGCTAAGGGCGATCAGATGAACGTCTTTGTGCCCGATGAGGTGATTGACTTCCTGGCCCACAAGGTGCAGAGCAATATCCGTGAGCTTGAGGGCAGTTTGAACCGCGTGGCGGCCTACGCTGCCATGCACAGTCTGCCCATCAGTGTCGAGGTGGCAACCCAGGCCCTCGCCGATCTGCTCGGCAGTACGCGCCGGCGCCGCATCACCGCCGACTCGATTATCCAGGCCGTAAGCGAACACTACGGCATTGACGTGCGCGCGCTGACCGGCCGCGGCCGCTCGCGCAATGTCGTGGTGCCGCGCCACGTGGCGATGTACCTGCTTCGCGAGGAGACGGAGGCGAGCCTGGTGGATATCGGCAATATGCTCGGCGGCCGCGACCATACCACGGTAATGTATGCCTGCGAAAAGGTCGCCGAGGAGATAAACACCGATAACCGGCTCCGCAGCGAGGTGCTGAGCATCCGCGAAAAACTGCACTCCCAGGCGGGTTGACCTGCGTCTGGCCAGTCGCCGCGATTGGCCGGCGCGCCCTTCCCCCGCCAGTTCCGCCGCGTAAAGCGCATTCGCCGCGTGATGCCCTTGTGACGGCTGGCCGCGCCCGCCCCCGTCAGCGCCTCTCTCCACGCGCGTCGCTTTACGATCCATGGCCCCGCCCGCAGCCTTGCGGCTCGCGGCGGGGCCGGTGGTTTTTGCGTTGCTTGCACCTTTTCGCACAACCAGAATGGTGGTATCCTGACATGAGACCGGGGAACGGTGTTCCCCCCAGACTCGTGCCGGACAGGAGATAAACAAGCGGGGCAATCCCTGCCCCGCTTCCTCCCGAATGGCTGATCCTGAACAGGCACCCGCGCTCCAGACTGGAAAGTAGCTGGCCCTTCCCGTGCAGACGCTGTTTCCCGCGCTCCTGCTGCGCACCTCCCTCCGCTCGATGCTCCGCCATCCGTGGCAGATCGGCCTGTGCATTCTCGGCGTGGGCCTGGGCGTCGCCGTGGTAGTCGCCATTGACCTGGCTACTGCCAGCGCCCGTCGGGCCTTCGATCTCAGCACCCAGAGCGTGACCGGACGGGCCACCCACCAGATTGTGGGCGGTCCCCGCGGTCTGGAGGAGTCGCTCTACCGCCAGATCCGCGTCGAACTGGGCGTCCGCGCCGCCGCGCCGGTGGTCGAGGGGTACGCCCAGGCCCTGCCGTTGAACCAGACCCTCCAGATCCTCGGCGTAGATGTGTTCGCCGAAGGACCTTTTCGCCCTTACCTCACCGGCCCTGACAGCGGCGGCGAGGTTGATCTGGCCGCGCTGCTCGCTGAACCGGGGACGGCGCTCCTGGCCGAGTCCACCGCCCGGCGCGCCGGGCTGGCGCCTGGCGATATGCTGCCGTTGCAGGTGGGCGCCCGCGCCGACGGGGTGCGCCTGGTCGGCCTCCTGCGCCCCGCCGATGAGGCCAGCCGGCGCGCCCTGGAGGGCCTGCTCATCACCGATATCGCCACTGCCCAGGAACTCCTTGAGATGGTTGGGCGTCTGAGCCGGATCGATCTGATCCTGCCGGCGACGGGCGAAGACACGGACCCGACCGCGCAGGCCATTCGCGCCATCCTGCCTCCCGGCGCCGAACTGGCCCCCGCCGCCGCTCGTTCTGGCACCCTGGAGCAGATGACCCGCGCCTTTGAACTCAATCTGACCGCCCTCAGCCTGCTGGCGCTGATCGTGGGGATGTTCCTGATCTATAACACCATGACCTTCAGCGTCGTGCAGCGGCGCGGCCTGCTCGGCGCCCTGCGCTGCGTCGGCGTCACGCGGGGCCAGATCGCCGCCATGGTGCTGGCCGAGGCCGCGCTGATCAGCCTGGTCGGCTCGCTGCTCGGCCTGGCCCTGGGCGCGCTCCTGGGCCAGGGGCTGGTGCGGCTGGTGACCCGCACGATTAACGATCTGTACTTCGTGGTGACGGTGCGCGACCTGAGTCTGGCGCCGTCGGTGCTGCTCAAGGGCCTGCTGCTGGGCATTGGCGCCACCCTGGTCTCGGCGGCCGTGCCGGCCCTCGAAGCCACCCTGACCCCGCCGCGCACCGTGCTGCGCCGCTCCAGCGTCGAGGATCGCGCCCGCCGCCTGACGCCGCGCCTGGCCCTCGCCGGGGCCGGGGTGATCGCCGCAGGTCTCCTGCTCCTGCTGGTCCCCGCCGCGTCCCGCGGCAACGGCGCCACCCTGTCGCTGACTCTGGCCTTCGGCGCGCTCTTCGCCGTGGTGCTCGGCGCGGCGCTCGTCAGCCCGGCCCTTACCATCGCCTTGATGAGCCTGGCGCGGCCCCTGCTCGGCGCCGCCTTCGGCCTCCTCGGGCGCATGGCCGCCCGCGACGTCGTCGCCGCCCTCTCGCGCACCGCCGTGGCCGTGGCCGCCCTGATGGTCGCCGTCAGCGTCTCGATCGGCGTCGGGATCATGGTCGGCAGCTTTCGCCAGACGGTCGTGGACTGGCTCGATCAGAGCCTGATCGCCGATGTGTACATCTCGGCGCCCACCACTGCCGCCAACCGGGTGGACAGCACCTTGCCCCCCGACCTGGTCGAGGCCCTGAGCGCCGTCGAGGGCGTGCAGGCGCTAACCCGCTTCCGCAGCGTGCAGGTAGAAACCCCGATTGGCCCGACCATCCTGGTAGCCGTTGACGCGCCGGCGGCGCGCGGGCGCGCCGCGCTGCGCTTTCGCGAGGGCGGCGGCGAGGCCACCTGGTCTGCCTGGGAGGCCGGCGCCGTGCTGATCTCCGAGCCGCTCGCCTACCGTACCGGCCTCGGCGTGGGTGACACCCTGACCCTGCGCACCGACCGCGGCCCACGGACCTTCTCCATCGCCGGAGTGTACTACGACTACTCTTCCGATCGCGGCATCATTCGTATGCCTTATGCCGCCTACCGCGCCGCCTGGGACGATCCGGCCATTTCCTCGCTGGCCATCTACGCCGCTCCCGGCGTCGAGGTTGATGACCTGGTGCAGCGACTGCGCGCCGTCGCCGCCGAACACGGCGAACTGATCGTCAATGCCAACCGGGCGCTGCGCGAAGGCACCCTGGCCGTCTTCGACCGCACCTTTGCCATCACCGCCGTGCTCCAGATGCTCGCCACCATCGTGGCCTTTATCGGCATCCTCAGCGCCTTGATGGCCCTGCAACTGGAGCGGGCGCGCGAACTGGCCATGCTCCGCGCCACCGGCCTGACCCCTGGCCAGCTCTGGAGCGTGGTGCTGACCCAGACCAGCCTGATGGGACTGACGGCCGGCCTGCTGGCGATTCCGCTCGGGCTGGCCCTGGCCCTGGTGCTGGTGTACGTCATCAACCGCCGCTCTTTCGGCTGGACCCTCAATCTCAGTCTCGACCCGATGCTTTTCGCCCAGGCCCTGCTCGTGGCCTGCATCGCCGCCCTGCTTGCCGGCGTCTATCCGGCATTCAAGATGAGCCGTACCAGCCCGGCTCTGGCGCTGCGTGAAGAGTAACCCTGGCCATACGCGATAAGCGGCAGGCCGCCCCTCTCCCGACGAACCAACCCGGTGTAATTCCGTTTATAATGAGAAGACGCCTCTGCAAACCGGGCGATGCGCAGGAGGGTTCGACCAGGCTATGCTCTCCGACAAACCCTCGCGCACACCCGTGCGGATACGGAGCAGACACCTATGCCTGACAAACTCTCCTGGAAAGCGCTGTCAGGAGCGGCGCTCATCATCGTTCTCGCGCTGAGCGCCTGCGGCCAGGGGGCAACTTCAGCCACCCCGACCGCGCCACCAGCCGCCGAGCGCATTCCGGTGCTGGCCGCCTCGGAACTGGCCGTCGGTCCAAACCGGCTTCCCTTCGGCGTGCTCCAGAGCGGCACGCCGGTCAATGACCCTGCCCTGAGCCTGGGGCTACGTTTCTTCTTTCTCGATGGCCCTGAACCGACACGGGTGCAGCGCGAAACGACCGCCACCTACCATGGCGAGGGGTTGCCGTTCGGCCTCTACGTCGGCTACGCCACCTTCGACCGGCCCGGCGCCTGGGGCGTAGAAATCAGCGTGCCGCAGGCCGGCGGCGAACCCGGCGTGACCCGTCTGCGCCTCGATGTGCTCGAACGTCCCGCCGCACCCGCGGTTGGCGCCCGCGCCATCCCCAGCCGCAACCTCACCGCGCGTGACGTGCCTGATCTGAGCCGCCTCACATCGGACGCCGCCCCCGACCCGGACTTTTACCAGTTGACGGTGGCCGAAGCCATGACCGCCGGCAAGCCCTTTGTGGTCACCTTCTCCACCCCCGGCTATTGCCAGACCGCCGTGTGCGCGCCGAATATGCAGGTCCTCAAGCGTCTCAAGCCGGCGTTCCAGGATCGCGTCACCTTCATTCACATCGAGGTGTATCCCTACCCCTTTGGCGAGTCGTTCCAGGCCCAGCGCTACGTCCCCCAGATGGCCGAATGGGGCCTGCGCACCGAGCCATGGACCTTCCTGGTGGACGCGAAGGGGTTCATCCAGGCGCGCTACGAGGGCGGCATCACCTTCGCCGAACTGGAACCGGCGCTGGAGCAACTGGCTGCCGGACAGCCGGTAACCCTCCCCGGACTGTAGGAACAGGCGCCGGCGCCCGGAGCTGCTATGCGCGGTAATACCGCTCACGTACAGTATGGGCGATACACGCTTGCAGGAGGCCCGGCAACGGTCTGCACAACGACCATCAGGCACGACAGAATGCCGGATAAGCTGGTTAGCGTTTGGGGGGCGGCGCCGGGCGCCCTCTCCCGGCGAGGAAGGATCAGGGAGAGGGCGGGCGTAACGAAGTTTTTTCGGTAAACGCCCACCCCCTCCCTGACCCTCCCCTGCTGGGGGAGGGCGCCTGCCTCCCTCCCCCCGTAGGGGGGGCTGGGAGGGGGGCGGAAATGCCGGGAAACTTCCTTTACAAACTCCTGAGCCCCCAGACTTTCCTGTGCAGAGCTTTCTGCCTGAGAGGAAGAAGGACCCGATGGACGCAATCGAAAGCGCCGCAGCTACGTCACAAAGGCTGATCGATCTGCGCAGCGACACGGTCACCCTGCCGACCCCGGCCATGCGCGAGGCCATGGCGCGGGCCGAGGTCGGCGACGATGTCTACGGCGAGGATCCCACTGTGAACCGCCTGGAGACCCTCGCGGCGGAGCTGGCGGGCAAGGAGGCGGCGATCTTTGTGCCCAGCGGCACCATGGGCAATCTGATCGCCCTGCTGGCCCACGGGCGTCGCGGGACGCGGGTGATCTGCGGTGACGAGTGCCATATCTACCACTACGAGGCCGGCGGCGCCTCGGCCCTGGGCGGCCTGGTCTACCATACGCTGCCAACCGCTGCCGACGGCACGCTGCCGCTGGAGCGCATCCGCGCGGCGCTGGCCCCGCCCCGCGACGAGCACGAGGCCCCGCCTGGCGTCCTCTGCCTGGAGACGACCCATAACCGCTGCGGCGGTACGGTGCTGCCCCTGGCCTACCTGGAAGCCGCCCACGCCATCGCGCGCGAGGCCGGCGTGCCGCTGCACCTCGACGGCGCGCGGATCTTCAACGCCGCCGTGGCCCTCGGCGTCGAGGCGCGCGCCATTGCCCGGCACGCCGATACCGTACTCTTCTGCCTCTCCAAGGGACTGGCCGCCCCCGTCGGTTCGCTGGTCGCCGGCCCGCGCCCGCTCATTGCGCAGATGCGCCGGCTGCGCAAACTTGTCGGCGGCGGCATGCGCCAGGCCGGCGTCGTCGCCGCGGCGGGCATCGTCGCCCTCACCGAGATGACCGCGCGGCTGGCCGATGACCACGCTACCGCCCGCGCCCTGGCCGAGGGTCTCGCCGCCCTTCCCGGTCTGCGGGTGGATCTGGAACGGGTGCAGAGCAATATTGTGCGCTTCGAGTTGACCACCAGCCATCCGGGGCCTGCTGACTTCCTGGCCGGTCTGCGGCAGCGAGGAGTGCTGATGGGCCGGCTTGAAGGAAACGTGCTGCGCGCGGTGACGCACTATGGCATATCGCCCGGAGATGTGCGCCAGGCTATCGCTGCCGCCAGCGAGGCCCTCCAAAGTTGAACGCCGATCATGATGAACTCCGAGCATCCGCCAGCCCCGACCACGCTGCTCCAGGCCTGGAACGCCCTGCTGGAACAGACCAGCGAGGCGATCGTGTTGCTCGACGCCCAGGGTGTGATTATCGGCGCCAGTGTGCTGGCGCGCCTGCTGCTCAACCGCGGCGCAGAGGTGCTCGGCGTTCCGTTTCACGTCTTCGTGGAATGCGCGAGGGACAACCCGCTGGCCGACTCCTACTGCCTCGAAGGACGCTCCGTGCGGGTGCGTCGCACTCCCCTCAGCGATGCCGACCAGCGCCCCCTTGGCCAGTTGCTGGTGCTCACGCCCTTGCCGCTGGCAACGCTCCCCGCCGACGAGCATTTTGACGCGCGCGAACGGCAACTTCGCGACGTGACGCTCACCATCAGCAGCGCGCTGGATATTAACACCATACTTGACCGGGTGGTGCAACTATCAATCGAACTGCTCGGCGCCGATGCTGGCGCGCTGTCCTTGTATGACGCCGAGCGTGATTGCATCTGGACCGGACACGCCATCGGGATCTCCGGTTTGACCGACTCAGGACCCCTGTTGCGCGGCACCGGGGCGGTATGGGAGCTTCTGGACAGCGGCAAGCCGCTGCTGATCAACGACTACAAGAACCATCCACGGGCCATTCCGTTACTTGTTGAGCGCAACGTGCATGCCGTTGTAGCTGTGCCGATCTGCACCGTCCACAAGATGCTGGGCGCTCTGGGGGTCTACTATCTCCAACCGGGACGCCAGTTCACCCGGCGCGACCAGCAACTGCTCGAGACCGTGGCCCGTCAGACCGCGGTGGCGCTGGAGAACGCCCGTCTCTACCAGACCGCCCTTGAGGAGGCCGAGCGGCGATCACTGCTCTACCGGGCCAGCCTGGAGTTCGGCCAGGAGCTTGAACTCGATGCCCTCTGCCAGGCGATCCACCGCGCCGCGGGGCGCCTGATGCCATGCGACACCTGCGTGATTGGACTGCTCGACGCGGAGCGCCAGGAGATCGAGTATGTTTACAAGGTGGACGCCGTCGGGATCTGGCCGCGCGAGCGCCTGCCGCTCCAGCGAGGATTGATCGGCTTTATTGTCCGCACCGGGATTTCGTTGCGCATCACCGGCTGTGATCCCGAAATCGAGAAGTGGTTCGACGCCGAACCGTTCGGCGAGGGCGAACAACCAACCGGGTCGCTCCTGGCGGTGGCGCTCAACGTCGGCGGCCAGCCCATTGGCGCGCTCTCGGTTCAGGCTGAAGCCAGCGACGCCTACCGCAGCGCCGATCTCGATGTGCTGGAAACGCTGGCGGCTACGGCGGCGATTGCCATCCAGAATGCGCGTCTCTTCCACCAGGTGCAACAACTGGCCACGCTGGACTCGCTCACCGGCGTGTCTAATCGCCGCCACTTCTTCGAACTGGCCCGGCGTGAAGTGGAGCGGGCGGAACGCTATCACCGCCCGCTTAGCTTATTGATGATTGACGTTGATTATTTCAAGCAGTTCAACGACACCTACGGGCATGTCGCAGGCGATCAGGCGCTACAGATCATCGCCGCGCGCATGCGCGACAACCTGCGCCAGAACGATATTATCGGGCGCTTCGGGGGAGAGGAGTTCATCGTCCTGCTGCCTGAAACGGGGAACGATTCGGCGCTCCAGGTGGCCGAGCGTCTGCGTGGCGCCATTGACGCACGGCCTATCGCAACCGATGTGGCCGAAGTATCAATGAGCGTGAGCATTGGCGTCGCAAGCTGCGGATGCGGCGTGCCACCGATGTCTCTTGAGCAGTTGCTCAAATGCGCCGACGATGCCCTCTACGTCGCCAAGCACCGCGGCCGCAACCAGATCCAGGTCGCCCCGCTCCATGCCTGAGGCAAAGGCGCACACACCGGCTTGAGCATCAGGCTTTCACACCCCTACAGCTCCACACCTCCACACCTCCGCACCTCCAAAGAGCGATTGAGCAACTGCCAGGCTGGAACGCTCGAGCTGAACCTTGACTTATAACCGGTAGATCACCTCGCCCGCAGCATTAACCAGCATATACCCCCTGCGGGTGAGCAACAGCCGGTGCTCGCCGGGCTGCCCCAGGTCCACTTCGCGGGCGACGAGCACCTCGCCATCGGCGAGGGTGAGCCGCAGCAGGGGCGCGGCGTTGCCACCGGCAGGTTGCGGTTGGGCACGGGCTGCGCGGGGCGACGCGCGGGCGGTCATAAACCCTTGCAGGGCGACGATTGCCAGAACGAGCAACACGCTAAGGATGCCAGCGACCGCCGGGGGCGTCACAGCGAACAGCAGGATCATGGTGGCGGCGATAACCGCCAGGGCCAGCCCTCCCATCACCAGGGGCTGGCGGCTCGACAAGGCATGGAGGGTACTCATAGGTCTTCTCCCGGCGGCCGCTGGAGGCGGTTACGCCACTCAGGCCAACGGAACCGTCCCCGTTAGCGCTTCCAGTGTACCAGCCGGGTGTTGTGGGGACGCTAGCGGAGCATTAGTGAAGTGTAAGAGGGGCGTGGCGACTCCCAACCCTCTGGTATACGCCCTGTCTTCACCTCTACTGCTCGAGCACGTAGGCGATACCCTGTTGCAGCGTTGGTTTGGTGATCATCTCGCGCATATCGGCGCCAATGTGCACGAGGGTCTGGGCAATCTCCGGGCTGATGCCCGTCAGCACCACCCGCGCGCCGAGCAGGCGAGCGGACTGCGCCGAGCGGATCAGCGCCCCGGCCACCTGCGTGTCCACCACCTTCACTCCGGTAATGTCGAGGATGGCGAAACGGGCACGGTGATCAGCGATGCCTTCGAGCAGCGCTTCCATAATCTGTTGCGCGCGCAACGTATCAATCGTGCCGATCAGCGGCATCGCCACCACGCCGTCGGCGATAGGCATCAGCGGCGTGCTCAGCTCGCGCAGCGTCGCCTGCTGAGCCTCGATGATCTGCTCCTGCATCGCCTGCCGTTCGCGTTCGGCGCGCCGCTGCTTCGTTACGTCACGCGATAGCACCAGCACATCGTCGTCACTCTGCACCATGCGCGCTTCAAAATCACGCAACTCATCGTTGATGACAACCTGATACTCGTAGGTCTGCATCGTATGGGTGCGTTTGAGCGCTTCGATGTGGGTCATGACCTGTTCAGCCAGATGCGGCGGCAGGACATCGGCGACCTTCCGGTTGAGAAACGCTTCGGGCGGCAGCAGCAGGTCGCCGCTGTTATCTGCTTTGAAATCGAGAAAAACGCCATCGGCAGTGAGTACGAACAACAGATCGGGAATGGCGTTGAGCAGCGCGCGGTTGCGCTGCTCACTGGCGCGCAGACTCTCCTCTGCTTCAAGTTGTCTGGTAATGTCGCGATTGATTGATGCATAGCCGATCAGGTTGCCCTCACCGTCGCGCAGCGCCAGCGCTGAGGCCTGCACCGTGACCGTCGCACCGTCGCTGCGCAGATAGCGTATTGTTTCGCACGGGGTCTCGCCCCGAATCACCTGTTCGGCGATGGCGCTCAATATCGGTAGATCATCGGGATGGGTAATCGCCGGCACTGTCATGCCGGCCAGGCCGGGGTAGCCCAGCATCGCAGCGAAGGCGGGATTGGCGTAGGTCAATACCAGATCGTTGTCGGCGATGCCGATGCCGTCAGGGGCGTTCTCCACCAGCAACTTGAAGATGCGCAGTTCATTTTCCTGCCGCTTTGCCCGGGTAACGTCCTCCAGTTGCGCAACTCGCTCCCGCAAACGCTCGTAGTCGGCCATCAGTGCTGTCGGGTCGGAGGGAAAATGTGTGCTCATACCGGCGCCTATGTTGTTATGGTTATGCTGTCGTTGAGTTGAGAGCATTATGCACGAGAGGACGAGTCGGCACGAGTATAGCAGAGGGCCGTAACAGCAAATAACCGAACGGATAAAAGGAGGAGGCTACGGCTGGCGCAAAGACCCGAGGCCAGCTCCGCGCACTACCGCAGGAGACAGCTTTGCATAGGCCCCGGAAGCGGGTCCAGAAAAGGGCAATCCTCCCGATCCGCAGAGCAAGTGGGGGGATGGGGAACGTCAGGTTCCCCATCCCCCGCCTGCGGGACTTATTAGTCTGTAAAGTAAGTTTCCTGGCCTTTCCACCCCCCTCCCGGCCTCCCCCCGTTGGGGGCGGAGGCGGACGCCCTCCCCCGGCGGGGGAGGATTGGGGAGGGGATGGGCATTTAGCGAAAGACTTTGTTTACAGACTACTTATATCATTTTGAATTGTAGATTTTGGATTGCCATCTATAAGGCTTGCCGTCCATTATCCTCTTCTGCGGCGCAGCGCGCTCCAAACCCGCGTGCGGCGCCCGGGCTCACCCCAGCAGGTCGCGGTACTCGGGGTTGCGGCGAATAAAGGCGTCCACGTACCAGCAGAGGGGGACCACGATGAGACCGGACTCGCGGGCGTAGTCGAGGGCCGCACGCACGACCTTCGCGGCGACGCCCTGACCGCGCAGGGCTGGCGGCACCTCGGTATGGGTGAACAGGATGCGCCGGCCATCGAGCCGGTACTCGGCGACGGAGAGTTGACCCTCGACCAGCGCCTCGAAGCGTTGCGCCGCAGGGTTGTGGCGTACTTTGACTTGATCAAGATCAATTGGCATACCGACCTTCGGTTAATTGCTGCTCAGATACAACCTTCCCGGCCCCCGTCGGGCCAGAGCGCGCGCCTGGAGACGTTCCGCGCGGCGTCTCCGCCTGCCGGCCCGGGTTCAGACGGCGCCGACCTGCCGGGCGAGGGCGATATACTCGTCCATCTCCTGGTGGAAGGCGACAACGATCCGCTCCGGGTCGGGCACGAGGCCCGCATCGGCGAGAACGCCGATTTGCACCTCTCCATTGTAACTCAGGATGCTGATCCCCAGACCCAGCCGGGCTGTCGGCACCCAGAACATGACGCGGCGGATCAACTGCCCGGCCAGGGAGTACGGCTCGCGCGGCCCCGGCACGTTCGTAATCACCACAGTCGCCTTGGCGGCGAAGATGTCCACGCCGAAACGCTCGACCTCCACGGGGGCCGCGCCCATCGCCTCCATCAACCCAAAAGCTATGACGGCTTCGGGTGAACGCTTGATGGCGCTGGTCTCGGCATGGATGCGCCTGACACGTTCCACCGTGTCGGTCACGCCGAGCGGCAAGGAGACGAAGACCAGCCCGAAGTGGTTGCCGCCATCGGGGTGCGCGCCGGGCGGCAACAGGTTCACCGGCACGACCGCGCGGATGGTCAGATCGGTCACGTCCACTCCGCGCCCGCGCAGATACCGGCTCAGGGCGCCGCTGACGGCGGCAAGCAACACATCGTTGATGGTCGCGCCAGTGACCCGCCCGGCTGCTTTCACGTCGGCCAGAGGCACCGGCCCGGTCCAGGCGGCGCGTTTGGCGACGCTGAGCGGCCCCTTCAACGGGGTCTGCGGGTCAGGCCCCATCAGCATCAATTTGCCGGCCGCGCCCGCGCTGCTCAGGCCCATCTGCAGCAACTGGTCGGGATGGGTGATCAACTCCCAGCCCTCGTGGAGGGCGTGATCGGCTGCGCGGGCCATATCGCTGATCAGCGCCAGGGGCGAGCGCGAGGCGTGATGGTTGTGTCGCGGCTCCGCGGCGGCCTTCGCCGCCCCCTCATCAGTCAGGCCAAGGAGCATGTGGCTCAAGGTGATGCCATCGGCCAGGCAATGGTGCAGGCGCATAATCAGGGCGCATCCCGGGCCGCAGCGATCAACCAGGTACATCTGCCAGAGCGGGCGAGAGCGGTCGAGGGTGGCGCTGAGCAAGTCGCTGACGAGATCGCGCAGGTCGGCCTGAGTGCCGTCGCCGGGGAGGGCGATATGGTGCAGATGGGCGCTCAGTTCAAAATCAGGGGCCAGTTCCCAGTAGGGGCGACCGTCGCCTCGCGGCTCGACCATGCGCTGGCGGAAGCGCTCGAAGACCAGCAGCCGGTCGCGGACGATTGCGCGCAGGTCGTCGAAGGCGATCGGCTGATCGAAGCCCCAGAGGGTCGTGATCACCATCGGGTTGACTGGCTCGTCAATATGGAGCCAGTACGCATCAATGTTGGAGAATGGCGTTCGCGCAGAACGGTCGCTCATCGGGTCACCTCCTCATAGGCGGCGGCTGTGGGGGTGGCGCGCGCAGCGCGGCGACGCAGCCCGATCCCCGCCAGGGCGACGCCAACCGCGGCCCAGACCCAGCGCATCCGCCCGGAGCGCCGCGCGCGCACGCCCTTGGATGCGGCGGGGATGCGGGCCAGCCGCTCGGCGGCCTCGGCGCGGGTGCGGGCGAACAGGGCGGGATCGGCCCGCAACCTGTCGGCAAGGGCGCGTTTGGCCAGCACATCCTCATCGGTCACATAGGCCCCGAGGGAGCGCAGGCCGGCCAGTTGCAACCCGTGCTTCTTGAAGAGACGGTAGATCTCTTTGACCCGCTCCATGGTGATGTTGCGGCCGATCGTGTAATCCTCGAAGCGCCCGTCCATCGCCAGCAGGGCGGTCTCCGCCAGACAGGCGTAGACCGTGCCCGGCGGCAGGCCGATGTTGTAACTGATGGAAACCTCGCCTGGCAACAGCACCTCGCCGCTTTCGATGACCAGCACATCCGGGCGCAGGGCGGCCTCAGCCTCGCTAATGTCGGGCGGACGGGCGACGTCGCAGATCACCGCCCCGGGCTTGCAGCGGGTGATATCGAGCACGCGCTGGCCAAAGGCCGAGGTGGCGGTGACGATCAGGTCGCATTCGCCGGCGAGTTCATCAGAGCGAGTGGCGATCACCACCCGCGCCCCTGGCGTCTCCGCCTCGATGGTGCGCTTCAGGGCGATCAGTTTTTCCGGCTCGATTGACACCAGCACCACATCGCGGATGGCCTGGGCCAGGAGACGCGAGCACACCGAGCCAATGGACCCGGTTGCGCCAATAACCATGGCCCGGCCCTGAGTCAGGTCGGTAGCCCCCATTTTGCGGACGGCCTGTTTGGCCGCCTCGAGCGTGGCGGCCACTGTCAGGCTGTTGCCGCTGGTAATGGCGATATCGGCCTCGTGGGCCACGGTGGCGCCGGCGTCGCCCACCACGCTGGTGAAGGCGCCCAGCCCCATGATCCGCGCGCCCATACGCTCGGCCATGCGCGCGGCCTGGTTCAGGCGCGCGTAGGTGAAACGTTCTCCGTGGCGCATCATCTGGCGCGGCGTGGCGCCCAGCGAGATCAGGTAGCCTTCGACCCGCTGGCCGGTGGCCGCCGAGCGCACCCCGCTCACCTTGCCGACGTAGATCGGCGGGAAGTAGGCCGCCACGGCCTCGACCAGATCATCGGGCAGATAGCGCGTCCAGCCGAACCAGGGATGCGCATGGATAAACCCGACGTTCAGCGGGTGGATCACAAAGGCGAACTTGTTGATCCCGGCGTCTTCAGGCTGCAAGTAGGTGATCGCCGGCGACCAGTCAATCTCGGCCAGCAGATCGAGGTAGGTGTCCTCGGTGAGCGGCGCCTCGGGGTTGGCGCGCAGCGCCGCCAGCAAGGCTTCGACCGTCGCCGCCGACCAGTGTCGCAGGCCATCCACAGGGATCAGCCCGTCAAGCAAGGAGACTACAATCGAAGCGCCCCGCGCCTGCAGATCGGCGCGATCCTCCGCGCTGGCCCACTCGACGACGATCGTCTTGCGACGGAGCGAGGCGGGCGCGTAGCGCCGGATAGCCCCGATCTCCCCGGCCAGCAGATCGGCCCAGGCAAAGGGCGCAGCCGGGCGCGGGTTGCGCGGCGTGCCGGGACGCGGGACGACCCGGTGGAAGGGGGCCGTCTTGAGCCACTCCAGCGTCGGCGCGGCCACCCGCGGCAGGGTGGCGGGGCTGCCAACTCCCGGCAGGTCGGGCATGCCGAAAAAGACCACCGGATCGGCGTAGCGGACCGTGCAGCCCCGGCGCGACAGGGCGTGGGCCAGGCCATCATGGTTCAGACCGGGCACCATCAGCACCCGCTTCCGGCTGAAGATGCCCGGCTGGGCGCGATCGGCGAGGATGACGCCCCATCGCTCCAGCATCGGGCGCACGCCGCTGCCATCCACCACCGGCGTCTGTCGAGCCGTGGCGGCCAGGGCGCTCCCCAGGGCATGGGGCTGCCGGGCCGGGCCGAGTTGCAGGTTGGCCGGCATGTTCTCCAACGCAATCGCGCTCACCTGTCCATCATGTTCAGCAATCAGCCGCCGGGCAAGCTCCAGATCGCCGCCGCAGCCGATCCGGCGCACCTGCACGGGCGTGCCGAGCATCTCGATGGTCGCGGTCTCATCGCCGCTATCGTCATGAATAACGAGCACGTGCTTCACAAGAGAATCCTTCCCGCTGGCTTGTCCTGGGATCGGCCTTTACTCTAGCACTGCCGGGAGATAGTTTCTGGTAATAAACGTCACACGCCAGTAGTAAGCTATTAACCATTCATCTCCTCACCCTCGGAGGAGGGCGGGGAAACCCGATTTCCCCGGGCCTCCGCCTGCCAGAAAGGGCTGGAGGCGCTGCCCTCTCAGGACGGAGCGGAGGCCCTGGATATGCGGATAGACGTTTAGCGCACCACCTGGCTGGCCACCGCCAGAAAGTGGCAGATGCTTCCCGCCAGCACAAACAGGTGCCAGATCGCGTGCCCGTAGACAATCCGCTCGTGGTAAAAAAAGTATGTGCCTCCCGTGTAGGCGATGCCGCCAGCAGCGAGCAGAATAACTGCAGGAAGCGGCAGAGCCTGGAGCATCGGTCCGGCAGCGAGGATGATCAACCAGCCCATCGCGATGTAGATCAGGGTGGAGATCAACCGGAAGCGCGTGGCGAAGATCAGCTTGAAGACGACCCCGGCGACGGCCAGGCTCCAGATCACCGTGAAGAGCGGCCAGCCTACGGTGGCGCGCAGAGTTACCAGCGTAAACGGCGTATAGGTGCCGGCGATCAGCACGAAGATCGCGCAGTGGTCAATAATCTCGTAGCGTCGCTTCCACCGATGATCCTGCTCCCAGTGGAAGAGCGTGGAGGCGGTGTATAACAGCGCCAGGGCAATGCTGAAAACCGTCGCGCCGACAATGCGCCAGGGATCGCCGCTCCCCGCCGCCATGCCCACCAGGGTGGCTCCCGCAATCACGCTTGCCACCGCCCCGACCCCATGGGTGATCGTGTTGGCGTTCTCTTCCGGGTTCATCGGGTCGAAGCTCAGCATCGGTTCCTCCTTCCTTATCCTGCGCTCCATGCTTGCAAGCCGCGCTCGCAGCCCTGTAAGTTGTTCCGGAGAAGGTCAGGCCCTCCCTGTGAACCTTCCTGTCGCGGCTGAAGCTGGCTGGCGCGGCAGCCTTCCCACGGGGGCCTCGAAACCTGGCGCAACATATAACGGCGCATGCCTGCCCGCCGCATGGGCAAGCGTGGCCATGCGCCGCCCTTTCAACGGTGCATGCCTGCGTTTATGTGTTCCAACAACTGGGATTGATCGCAGATGTGGCGGGAATTATAACGAATTACCGGCCCCAGGGAAGCCCCCCGATCAGGCAGTTTTGCCTACCCGGTATTGCTGGACCCGTAGCGCTTCACTGCGCCCGAGGCGTCGGGCCGACAGACTGGCGCTTTCAGGTTCATCCGAGGATCAAGCGGATCACCAGTCGATCGCGGAGAAAGAGCGCCCGGCGCGCCGCGTAATAGATCCGCCGGTAGAGCCGGCTGCGCCGCACGGGGTCATAGTCCACCAGCACAACGAGCCGTTCCGGGTCGCCGGTCCAGAGCAGGTTGTGCGAGCGGAGCAGCGTGCGCTGAACTAGAAAGCTCCACAGCCGCTGAGGCAGACGCCAGAGCGAGCGATTGCGCCGGCGCTCCTCCGGGCCGCGGCTGGCGCGCCCGTACAGGTCCGGCATCGCGCCGGTGCGCCAGTAGGCTCGTTGCGCCCGGGCGATGATGTCGCGCAGGGCCCGCGCCAGCGCCTGCCGCTCCGGGCGCGACAGCGCTCCGTAGTTGAGGTGGGCCAGGGGACGCGCATGGGCTAGATAGGGCTGCACGACCAGCGTCTGCACGCGCCCCTGGCTGTCGCGGGCGAGCAGAAAGTAGCTGGGGATGCTGTAGCGCGGACCAAGACAGGCGGCGAAGGCTTCGGCCGCAGCGCGCAACTCGCGGGCATGGGCCAGGGCTTTGAGGAAACTGCCGCCCGAGTCGGCTTTCAGTTTCACTGCCAGGCGCCCCGAGTCGCTTCGGTAGACTTCGGTTTCATTTCCGCCCGCCACCCGTTCCAGCACATGGTCGGCATCGAGCGGCGCAAAGACGGCATCGGTGTAGGTTGGCATCACGCAGTCCTTTAGAAGAGGTTGCGGGGAGGCGACTCCCTCCCCGCACAGGGCATAGTATACCAGTTTATCCCTCTCCCGGCCTTGCTCGATTACGGGTAGGCGCCCGACGTCCTGAACTCCCGCCGGAGGAAGATGCGGACGAGAGCAGGTGAATATCTGACTAATACCCGCGCGAATGACATCTCACTGCCGGCTGGAAAACCAGGGAAGAAACGTTCGGTACGGCGCTTCGCTGGAGCTGAGACGCACGGTGAAACGTACCCGCGGCCGCGCCGGATCGTTCGTCCGCACCTCGACGACGCCACTGGCCGGCCATGCGCCTGATGGCGAGATCCAGCGCACCTGCACCGGCACGGCTCCCACCATCCCCGGAGTAAGGCTGCCACCTGTCGCTTCAGCCTGCAACCAGGTCGAAGGCGACGTCTGTGGACGCAGTTCTATGGTTAGCCCGTCGTCGAGGTCCAGCTCGCCGCCACAGCCGAGCGTCTGCGCCTGGCGGTAGTTATATTGCACACCGTAGCTCGCCGACTCAGCCGCCGGCAGTCGGCCTACCTGCCGGTACCGCAGGCTGATGCGCCCGTCAGGCATTAGCAAGACCTGGAAGCTCAGGCGCCTCGTCGGTTCGCTATAGAGCGGCACGTTCACCCAACTGACCAGGAAGCCCTCGGCCAGGCGCGCATAGCTCACTGCCGCGCCATCGCGCGACGGGTCGAGGTCCACCCGCAGGGGCGCAATCGCCGCGGCGGCGGTTTCCGGCAAAGGCAGGCAGGCGCGCGTAAACGGCGTTTCCCCAGTAAGGGGTTGCAGGCTGAGGAATCCGTTCGCGCCGATGGTGACCGCTTCGTAGATGCCATCGCGGTACGGGAAGGCGAAGCCGATCGGCACCGCCGCGCTCACCCCGTCATCGGCGAGGCGGAGTTGCACCGCGTCCGGCGGCGGCGCCGTCCACGCTGGCGGCGGTCCATCGGGTTCATCGCTGCGCCAGACCCCGTAGGCTTCGTCGGGGATTCTGACGGTGTACGTCAGGGTGCGGGTGCCTTCGTTGCGCAAGGTGAATGTCTCCAGCGCGGTTTCGGCAAACCCCAGGGCGACGCCGCGCGGGGTCGTCTCAGCCGCCAGACGCGGCACATCGCGGTCGAGGCGGAAGTCGAGGGTTATCTGCGCGCCGGGTCTGGGCGTTACCTGCTGACTGAGGCGCGTGTAATCGCGCGCTGTGGCCTGCAAGGTATAGGGCGCGGTCGCAGGCGGCAGTACGAGGCGATAGCGCCCCTCGGCATCGGTGCTCGCGCTGGCGCCGCCGACAACCGTCACTGTTGCCTGCAAGGGGTATCCATCATCACTGCGTGTGACCTGCCCTGTGATGGTGGCATGGCTGGCGTCGGGAGGCACCTCGAGGGTCACGGGAATCATTAGCGGGGCGCGGTTCAGGTCGGGCCCGTGAACAAGCACCCGCGCCTGATAGCGGCCGGGGCCCGGCACGCGCCTGGCGTCAATGCGCAGTTCCACAGCGACCGCCTCGCCCGCGCCGAGGGGGGCCAGCGGTCCGGCGGGCAACTCCAGCCAGGGAACATCAACCCGTGCCTGGACCATGGCGGCATAGACATCGAGACGGCCGTAACCGTAGATGTTATTGGGGACGTTCACTGGCTGGCAGGCGGCGTAGCCCGTCCCCATGTAACGCGCGTCGTCGGTGCGCGGCGACGCCGAGGCGGTGAGAATGGCGTAGGTCGTGTCGTAATCGCCAATCAGATCCGGGCGCGCCGACCAGAGCAGCGCCACCGCTCCGGCGACGTGGGGCGTGGCCATCGAGGTGCCACTGCTGGAGCCGTAGAGCCGGCCTGGATCGGCGATGGTCGAGTAGATCCCGCTGCCCGGCGCGGTCAGATCGGGCTTGACGCGCCCGTCAGCCGTCGGTCCGATACTGCTGAAACCGGTAAGGCCGCCGGTGGCGTCAACTGCACCGACGGCCGTGACATTGGCATAATCGCCGGGCGACTGCACCGTGCCACAGGTCTGGTTGCCGCTATTGCCTGCGGCGAAGACCGGATAGATGCCTGCCGCCCGCCACGCCGCCACGTAGCCGGCATACCAGTTAGCGTTCTGCCCGGCGGTCCATGAGTTATTTACCACGTGCGGCCGCAACTCCGGGCGCGGGTTGGCGCCGGCCAGGTCGGTCGGGGCGAGCAGCCACTCGGCGGCGCGGATCAGGTCCACTTCGCTGCACTCGCGGGCCGCACAGGCGCGCACCGCCATCCAGCGCGCGCGCGGGGCCATGCCCACAGCGGGCTGGGCGGGCGAGAGGCTCCGGGCCACCATCAGGCCCATCGTGTGCGTGCCGTGGTCGCCCGAGTCCACCGGTACGGATGAGTTGCCGAACAGGTCGTACCAGTTGTAATTGTGATCCACGCCAGCGCCGGTTGAACCCCGGTACTGTTCAATCAGGGCAGGATGGTCGTAGCGCACGCCGCTGTCAATATTTGCCACGGTGATCCCCTCGCCGCGCACGCCAAACTCGCTCCATACCCGATTGGCGCGCACCTGGTTAAGGTGCCAGCAGGCGCCATCACTGCCGGCATTACACGGGACGCCACCGGTCTGGGCGGAAGCGCGGGCAGGCTGGCTCTCCAGGGTCACCAGGCGGTTGGCGCGCACCGCGGCCACATCGGCGCGGGCGGCGATGGCGGCCACGTCGTCGGCGCTGCCGCGGACGGCGAGGGCGTTCACGATCCACAGGGGGCGGTAGGCGAGGCCACGAGCGTCGAGCAGGGCGCGCAGGGCGCGTTGCGAGCGCTCGGCGTGATCGCGCAGGGTCTGGTAGACATATGCGCCGCGGGCAGCCCAGTCAGTGATAGCATAGGCGGCGGAGAGATCGGCCTGGTCGGCCAGGACAACCAGGAACTCGGTCCGGCCATCGGGGGCGGCAGCCTGCTCGCGGGCGATCTGCGGATCAACCCGCGCGTCCTGCGCGGGCAGGGCCGCGCGGGTCTCGGAAACCAGACCGGCGGGCCGGGCGGGTGCGGGGAGGGCCTCGTACAGCCGGGGCGCCACAGGCGCGGCGCTTTCATTGCGCAGGAAGAGTTGCAGACTGGCCGTTGACCCCAGCGCAACTGTCGCCGCCAGGGTCTCAGGAGCGCCGCTGAGGACCGGCCCGCCGGATTGGGCGATGGCAGGCGGGGCAATCGCGGGGAGCGCCGGCAGCAAGGCCACGAGGAGGAGCGCAAGGAATGGCAGGCGGAGCGATCTGACCATTAGCGGGTATGAGGTACGCTAGAGGAAGCAAGGCTCAAAAAAGCGAGGCTTCTCACTTACGCTGCCCGCCGCGATGCAGAGGCGCGAAGACGCGCAGGCGCGACATCACAAAACTACCGGCGCTTGCGTCTTCGCGCCTTTGCATCAATCCAGAACCACGCTACGCTGCGCGCCCGATGCAGCGTTCTTCGAGGCGTGTCAGCAAACGGTCGAGTTCGGCGAGCGTCAGCGCGAGACCGGCGGGGGCGGTATGCAGAGAGCCATTCGAGACCAGCGCAGCCTTCACAGCGTGGAAATCATCACCGGCGGCGCGCAGATTCTGCAGATCGTGGTTGAGCCGCTCATTACTAATCTTGATCCCGTGGCGCTTCATCATATCGCGGTAGTAGTAGTAGTGCTGATTGAGATGTGAAGCAACCGTCTCAAACCCGTGGCGAGCGAGGGTCATGCGCGTCTTATAGCGCATCGTATTATCATTGAACATCACGTGATCGCGGCGATTCGGCTCGATCAGAATGATATCTACATCAGGATGGCGGCGGCGCACCTGTTTCAGATGGTAGTGCAAACCGGCATGGATAAAGGTGCGGAAGACCTGATTGCCAATCCGGGTCATACCCTCATCGCTAAACGATCGACCCTCGAAATGGTCGCGATTATCAAAGGGAACAAGGGGATTAACGCAAACGATCAACTCGGCGCCGCACTCAATAGCCACGTCGAGGCTGGCGGTGCCGCGGATGCCGCCGTCAATGTAATCCCGGTCGCCAATGCGCACAGGGCGATAGAAGAGCGGCAGAGCCGCCGAGGCGCAGACGGCCATCGAGATCGGCACCTCGTGGAGCGGCGGATGGCCGAAGACGGCCCGTTCACCGGTGTCAAGATCAGTGGCGATAATCGCCAGTTCCCGGCGCAGGTCGGCGAAGCGGTTCGAGCGTCCGGGCAACGAGAGGGCGGCGCGGATGTAGCCTTCGAGGGCCAGCGAGTCGTAGATCCCGGTCGGCAAGCCGGCCGCCAGGGCCTCAACCAGATCCAGCAGGGAAATCGCCCCACCCTCGGCGATCACCCGCCGGGCCATCTCCACGAATGCCGCAGGCAGGCGGCGGATCCGGGCTAGCAGATCAGGCACATTGAGCGAGTAGAGATGATGCGGCTCCAGTTGCTCAATGCCCAGCATGGGGCTCTCAAGAACTGAGAGCAGGGTGCGGGGAGAGATATTGTTCGCGAGGCAGGCGCTGATCAAGCTGCCGGCGCTCGTGCCGACATAGATGTCAAACTCATTGACCGAGAGTTGTTCAAGCAACTGGTCTATCGCGCAGAGGGCGCCGATCTCATAGGCTGCACCGGCAATCCCCCCTCCAGCGAGTACAAGCGCCGTCTTGCTACGTTGCATAACGCCTCATCGCCCAGGTATAGCAACCCGATCTTCCATCAAGCTCATCATCGCGATCGAAACTCTGCCAGCGGCGGGCCACCCGTATTCGAACCGGCGCTTACTGCTGACGCTTTTCACGGAGCAACTCGTCGATGGCCCGGGTCAGGGCGTCAACCTGAGCGTGGAGTTGAGCGACGTCATTGCGCGAGGGCACTTCAGCGACCGGCTCGGCGCCCTTCTGGTCAGCGCCCTGGCTGAACTCTTTGCGCAACAGGAGCTGGCAGAGCCGCTCTCCCTCATCGGCGGTCAGTTCGCCCGCCTCTACCAGGCAGGTAATGCGGCGTTCAATCTCTGACGCCACCAGATCGTCGCCGCCGAAGGAGGCGAACAGGGCCCGCCGCACGCCGGCGAGCGTGTCGCCGCCAATCTGGATCAGACCCGTCAGCATATGGGTCGGCAACTGGAGACCGGACCGTCCGCGCGTATGCAGGACCACCTGGGCGAGGATGCTGGCGGTTATATCCTCGCCCGTCTCATTATCGAGCACCTGGACCGCCTCACCCTGCTGCACCAGTTTCGCAATCCCATCGAGGGTGATGTACTGCTTCTTATTGGTATGGTACAGCTTGCGGTTGGCGTACTTCTTTATGATGTGCATAGGCCTTGGTGTCTCGGCAGTGCGGTATAAGTATTATAACACGCTCCGCTGGCGTCGTGCCTGCCTGAAGACCGACGCGCCGGTCACAGAGGCAAACCCCCGCGCCCGGCGCGTCTTCATCGCCCGCAACCTGCGCTACGGGCTAGCCTTCAGCCTTCACCTCGGCGTTTTTTCGAGAAGACCCCTTGGCCGATTGCTCCTGCACCAGGCGCAGTTCCTCAACCCTCGCGGCCAGTTCGGCGATCTTGGCGCTCAGTTCGTCAATATCGCGCTTTGAGGGGATGTTGAGCCGATTCAGGAACTGCTCCAGATTATTTTCCACCTGCACCGACAGGCTGCTCACCTGGCTCTCAGCCTGCGCGACCCGCGACTGGCCCACGTTGCGGAACTTCGCCATCGTCTCATCAAGCAGGCGCTGCGCGTCCTTCTGGGCGATTTCGCCACGCTCGACCAGCCGGTTCAGGAACGCCTCGATCTCGTCGCGGGTGAGCGCGACCGCGCCGACGCCAGCCAGCAGCAGCTTGCGCATGATGTCGAGCACCATGATGGGCTGCTCAGCAGGCGGCGCTGGTTCTTCGATCTGCCGGACGTTGACCTCGATTTCCTCGGCAGATGACATAGTGGTCCTCCTCACGTCTATGTGCTGTACCCTACCGCGGTGCTCGAATGATACCACAGCATTCACTACCACGGCAGTGTATAACGCGCTGCGTTATCCCTGCTGAGTATAACACGCTGCGTCACCTGTGTCAATCACACTACCCAAACTGGGTGCGACGAAAAGTTCTGCACGTTCCCCTTCGCCCGGCGGCTGAAGCCGCGGGCTAACGTCCTGCGAAGCCGGCCTGCGCCGGCTTCAGCAGGCTACGGAGGCAGCCTTCGCAATGCTAGCCGGAGCCTTCAGGCTCCCGGCGGGTCGGTGGGCCGCGGCACGTGTAGAACTTTACGTCACACCCACCCAAACTCGCGCGCGCCTACATCCTCGCGATAGATGCGTCCGGGGAAGCGAATACGCTCAGCGTTGAGCAGAGCGCGCCCCCGCGCTCCCGCGAGGGTGGCTCCGAGGGCCACCACCGTGACCACGTGCCCGCCGGTGAGCGTAATGCCGCTGGCAGGAGCGGGGCCGCGCAACAGCGCGGCCAGTCCGCTCCGGCTCTCCGGCGCGTACCGCAGACCGCCGGGATTGTGAGTCTGGCCATGAAAGACCAGCACGCCCTCCTCGACCTCGTTCAGCCCCTCGATGGCGGCCCCCAGCGGATAATGATGCGGGTACCCCTGGGGGACCAGCGCCAGCGCCACACTGGCCTCATCGCGCCAGACCAGCGGCGGTTCGCGGTCGAGCCGGCGCGCAATCGCCGCTTCGATTAACGGCAGCAGGTCGCTCTCCAGGCGCGGCAGCACCGCCTGCGCCTCCATGTCGCGGAGGCTGCAGCGCAGGCCCGTCACCCGGGGGCCGTGCCCGGTAATTACGCAGTCTATGCCGAGAAACCCCCAGTAGGGCAACCTCTCCTGGCGCAACCCGGCAATGATCGGCAGCGCGATGTGCTGGTGCAGATAGGTCCCCAGTTTCTGGGCGTAGACCGAGTTCCCCGCGACGGCGCCCATCCCCGGCGCCGCCGGGCTGTCCGGTTCAGGGCCAAGCTGCTCGTAGAGGCGCACCGGCAACAATGGCAGGGCCGTGGTTCCATCGGTAATGACCGAGAAGCCCACCAGCGGCCCGGCGGCATACTCTTCAATCACCACGCCGCGCGCATCGCCAGCCATTGTAGTGAAGGCGGCCCGCAGGGCTTCCAGGGCCGCGTACCGGTCGCTGTGAACCGTCTCGCCGCCGTCCGGATCATCGGTTTTGATCACCACTGGCAGCGGCTGGCTGGCCAGGTACTTCTCGGCCGTGGCAAGATCCTCGCAGACCCGGCCGCGCGGCAGGGGCAAGCTGTGGCGCTCCAGAAAGGCCCGCGCGAAGCAGCGGCTGCTCTCGATCAGCGTCGTGCGCTGCGCCGGGCCGCACACGCCGATGTGCATCGCGACGACCTCATCCACCAGCCCGGCGCGCAGGGGGCCGCTGTCCGCGGGCACGATCAGATCCACCTGTTCGGCGAAGGCCCAGCGGGCCACTTCGACCACATTGGCCGGGTCGAGATCGACCCGGGCCGCCAACTGCACTGCCCCGCCATTGCCCGGGGCCACCAGCACCTCGGCGGTCGCGTGGTTGAAGAGTTTCCAGACCAGAGCGTGGGTCCGGCCATCTGCGCCCAGCACCAGGATTTTCATAGACCTCATAAGCGGCTGCGCCGCGCGGCGCCGGGCTCGCCAGCGATCGCGCGAGCAGGCGAAACACTTCCAGGCCCCGCGCGCAACCCCGCGGGTTGCGCTCCTGCGTAGGGTGTGGGAGACAAGGGACGGGCGGAACCCCGAGTTCACTTCGAGCGGACAGCGCGGCCACGGGCGGCGGCGACCAGGTTCCCCAGCAGCGCCGCGTTGGTCACCGGCCCGGCGCCCCCCGGCACCGGGGTGAGCATCCCGGCCACCTCGACTACGCCAGCGAAGTCCACATCCCCGACCAGGCTCCCGTCCTCACGCACGTTGGTGCCAAAATCAACCACCACGGCGCCGGGACGGATCATCTCCGCAGTGATTAACCCCGGACGCCCCACGGCCACGCAGACAATTTCGCACTCCCGCAGCACGGCGCCAAGATCGACCGTGCGCGAGTGGCACAGGGTCACCGTGGCGTCAGCCATGGTGAGCAGGTGGGCCATCGGGCGCCCGACGATGGCGCTCCGGCCCACCACAGCGGCCCGCCGGCCGCGCAACTCCACGCCATAGTGTTGCAGCAGCGCCATGCCGCCGGCGGGGGTGTTGGGCACCATCGCCGGACGCCCCTGAGCCAGCAACCCGGCGTTGATGGGATGCACGCCGTCAATGTCTTTGCGATAGTCGAGGGCCATGACAGCGGCATAGGTGTCGAGGTGGGGCGGCAGAGGCAATTGCAGCAGAATCCCATCCACTGACGGATCGGCATTCAGCATGTCAATCGTTGCCAGGAGGGCCTCCAGGGACGCGTCAGCGGGCAGGAGTTCAAGACGAAAGGCGGCCCCCGCGCCTTCGCACAGGCGCCCGATGCTCCGCACATAGCGACTGGAGGCCAGATCGCCCTCCACCTGGATCACTGCCAGGCACGGAGCGCGACCAAGCTGTTCGGTGAGGGTGACGATCTCGGCGCGGGCGGCGGCGCGCAGTTGTTGGGCCAGGCCCTTGCCTTCGAGCAGCGTTGCAGTCATGCCACAGTTCCAGGCAAACCGGCGCGGGCGCCGGCGCATCTTTGAGCTGCCCAGCCGCGCCACGCTCGATCCAAAATCTCGAATGAGTTACTGAGTAATGCGACTCCGCACAATCGCAATGATCCCCTCGGTCTCCTCGCTGAGGCCAATGGTCAGATCTTCCACCTGCGCGCGGGTTTCGCGCACGAAGAGCTGATCCTCCAGCCCGCTCAGGTTGATCTCGATGTTGAGAATGGCGCTCTGCACCGCCGCGCGGGCCAGCACCGCCGCCACGCCGACATCGCTCACCACCAGCCGGCTCACCTTGGGCGCCAGAGTGGTGCAGAGGGGGAGAATACTGGCCGCGGCCTGGGCGATGCGCAGCGGCACCTCGGTGGCCTGGCGGGTGACCTGCTGAATGGCGGCCTGACGGGTGGCCGCGTCAGCCTCGGTGGTGCGAGGCAACTTATAGGCAGCCGACAGTCGTCCGAACACTTCGATATCCTTTGCCGCCAGTTGCTGAAACTCCTGCCGCAGCGCCTCGGAACGGGCGTGCACGCCGCGCACCTCATCTTCGATCGCTGCAAACTGCTTTTTGCCGACGGTGAGCGCGCAGACCATGCTCACCAGTCCCGCCGCCATCGCCCCTGCGAGCGCCGCTGCGCTGCCGCCGCCTGGCGCTGGCGCGTTCGAGGCCAGCGCGTCGAGAAACGCGCCGATTGGCTGGGCATCAAGTGATTCCGCCATGGCTTGTGGCTCCTTCCGTCGCGTCGAATGGGAGACGCAATGCCCTATAGCCTATGGCTCGCGTCTCCCGCGCCAGCTATCGTTTCTACACGCCGGGCGACCGCGGCAGCGCCACGGCCCCCTTCCGGCTGTTATTATACCAGCGTGATCGATCCCGCAGAGCAAAGGCGCCTCATGAGCGTCACAAAACGTTCTACCGTCTCCGTTTACCTCCACGCTTGACATATCCCGAAAGCTCGTGCTACACTTCACAAAACGTACAGCCTGACCCCCGGAGGCGCCTGTGGATCGCCTGGACGTGCCACCCGATGTTGTCATCCGGCGGTTGCCGCTCTATGCCCGTAGCCTGCGCTACCTGCTTGAAGAAGGAGTGCATTCGGTTTCATCGCAGGAACTGGGCGAGCGTATCAATGTCACCGCCGCCCAGATTCGCAAGGATCTCTCGTACTTCGGCGAGTTCGGGAAACAAGGCATCGGCTATGATGTCGAGAAACTGCTGAACCACATCGAGCGCATCCTCGGGTTGAACCAGCGCTGGCCGCTGGTCCTGGTCGGCGTTGGCTACCTCGGGCAGGCCATCGCCCGCTACGAGGGCTTTCACAAGCAGGGGTTGCAGATCGTCGGCCTGTTCGACACCGACCCCGCCAAGATCGGCCAGCGGGTCAACGACCTGACCATCCTGCCTTTGGACCAGCTTGCCCGCGTCATCCGCGAACATCATGTGCGCCTGGCGATCATTGCCGTCCCGGCGGCCCAGGCCCAGCACGTCGCCGACCTGCTCATCGAGGCCGGCGTTCGCGCTATTTTGAATTACGCCCCCATTGTGCTGCAGACCCCCGATGATGTCTGGGTGCGCTACATCGATCCGGTCGCCGTGCTGCACAGTCTGACCTACTATCTCGCTCGCGAGTCGAGCGATTGATGCGGGCGTCGGTCAGGGCTGATGCCAGGTCGTTCGGGGCTTGCTCCGAACGACCTTGTTGTCTCGAAGCCGCCCCCGCTGCAACGCTGGCGGCAATCGTCGCTGCGGCCCTGGCGACCCCGGCCTGGCTTGACAATCTGGTCGTAACAGGTTATGTTTTGCGAGGACGACACCTTCCTTCTCATGCTTCTTCTCGTCTCCAGTGACGGCATAAATTAAAGCGACACGCCGCTCACGTCACGGCTACGAGTTCGCTGCCTCAGGACAGAGACTGCATGAAGCGACCAATTCTCGCCGGGCGTCGCCAGATCCCGCTCGCGCTGCTCGTTCTCGCTTATGCGTTGACCATGCTGCCGCCGACCTGGTCTCGCCCGCCGCACGCTATCCGTTTCGCCGACACGCAGCTCACATCGGCGCCCCTCCCCCTATCTGACAGTATCACACCCCGGCAAGCCTTTGCCACCCTCCAGGCCCGCACCGAGGCCCCGCTCCTGGCGACCTTCGACCCGCTGACCGGGGTGGCCCGCTTCGTACAGCCGGCACGCGCCGACGACCGGCTGCCATATGTTCCCACCGCCGCCGAGGCTGGCAAACCCGAGGCCATCGCGCGCGGCTTTCTCGACCAGAATCGCGCCCTCTTCGGCCTGCGCAGCGCCAGCGAGGAACTGCGCCTGTTGCGTTACGAACCCGATGCGCAGCTTGGCTTCACCCATCTGCGCTTCGATCAGGTGTACCAGGGGTTGCCCGTCTTCGGCCGCCAACTGGTCGTGCATCTTGATCCCGACCAGCGTATCGTCGCCGTGAACGGGCAGTTCCATCCGCAGATCGCGATCGCTGCCAGCCCCGCCGTCACCCCGGAGGCGGCCCTGTCCGTCGCGCTGCTCGACCTGCGCGGCAAACAGCTCGACCCTGACGAACAGGCGGAGATTGAGATCCATCCCGTTCCCGCCAGAACCCGCCTGGTGGTCTACGTGGACGAACGAGGCAGGGCCGCGCTGGCCTGGCAACTCACCATCCTCACCACGACCCCCCTGGGCCAGTGGACCTACTTCGTCAACGCCCGGCGGCCGCTGGTCATCCACGCCTTCGACACGATCATGCACACCAGGCGCCGGCGCACCTTCACCGCCCAGAATACCACCCGCGTGCCGGGTCGGCTGATCATTGACGAAGGCGAGCGCTCGCGCGACCCGGTGGCCCAGGCGGCCCACGACGGCGCCGGCATCGTCTACGACTACTACTTCAAGACCTTTCAGCGCAACTCGATTGACGGGCGGGGCATGCCCCTCGTCTCTACCGTCAACTTCGGCAGCGATCCTCAGGATGCCGAGAACGCCGCCTGGGTGGGCGAGTACAACCAGATGATCTATGGCGATGGCGGTCGCATCTTCAAACCGCTGCCATTCGGGCTGGACGTCATCGCCCACGAGTTCACCCACGGCGTCACCCAGTATACCGCCGACCTGATCTACGAAGGGCAGTCGGGCGCGTTGAATGAGTCCTACTCTGACGTCTTCGCAGTAATGATTGACCGCGACGACTGGCTGATCGGCGAAGACGTCATCAAATCGCCGCCCTATCCGCGGCGCTATCTGCGCAGCATGCAGGACCCCAACGCCGAGGGCGCCTACGACCCGCGCGATCCGTTGCAGGGTATCGGCCAGCCGGCTACAATGGCCGAGTACGCCAATCTCCCCAACACGCGCCGCGCCGACAATGGCGGCGTGCACATTAACAGCGGCATACCCAACCATGCCCATTACCTGCTGGCGCAGGCCATCGGTCGCGAGAAGACCGAACAGATCGCCTATCGCGCGTTAACGCAGTACCTTACTCCAGTCGCTAATTTCGTGGACGCGGTTAACGCCAGCGCCCGCGCCGCCGCCGATCTGTACGGCCAGGGCGCCGAGGTGCAGGCTGTGCGCGAGGCTTTTGCGCGGGTGGGCATCACCGACCAGGCGACGCCAGGCGGCCCGGTGATCTCCGACACGACCGATGTGCCCTCGGGCGGCCCCGCCCCGGAACGGCCCGCCCCGGCCCTGCCTGCCGGCTGTAGCGATATCGTGGTCGCCGGCGGTTTCGAACAACGCGATCCGTGGGTCGAGGTCGTGCGCGGCGACGCGCCGATCATCGACACCCAACTGCCGCGCAGCGGGCGCTACAGCGCCTGGCTCGGCGGGCAGGATCAGGAGACCCTCCAGTACCTCTACCAGGATATACGCATGCCCGCCAACGCCACCCGCGTGGAACTGCGCTATGCCCGCCTGGTCCACGAAGAAACCACCGGCCTCTTCGGCGCCTTCGCCCCTGACGCCCGTTTCACCGCCCTGTTCGCCACCCTCCAGGGCGATCCGATCCTGGTGGTCGAGGAGATCTCCTCGCGTGGCGGAGACGACGTCTGGCGCGAACGGAGCTTCGACGTTTCGCGTCTGGCCGGTCGCAGTGTCCGCCTGGTCTTCGCCTCGGAGAACCCTCGTGGCAACGTCTCGAGCATTTTCGTTGACGACGTGGCGCTGATCGCCTGCACCACCGGCGAGGGACCGGCCGCGCCGCCGACCAGCAACGCCGATCTGGTCTACATCCAGGGGCAAATCACCGATGCCAGCACCCGCCGGGGAGTCGAAGGCGTGCAGTTTATCGTCATGCGTCCGGGGATCACTGCCAGCCAGGCCGCCGCCGATGACACGATCTCGCCCAATGAAGTGCTGACCCTCGGCGTTACCGACCGGCAAGGGGTTTACCGGACCCAGCAGGCCGTGCCCCGCGGCCAGACCTACAGCGTCATCGTCTTTGGCGCCGGCTACCGGCCCATCATCGCCGACCAGGAGGTGTCCATCCCTGCCGATGCCGCCAACCCTTACCGGGTGGATGCGGAACTGCGCCGGGGAAGATAGAGGGGCGGGAGGGCGACGCCCTCCCAGAAATATACTGATCTGACCATGATGTAGTCTGTGAACAAGGTTTCCCGGCATTTCCGCCCCCCGGCCTCCCCCTGTTGGGGGGAGGAGTTGGGCGCCCTCCCCCGGCGGAGGAGGATCGGGGAGTTCTCAGGCGCAGGGTTTTCCGGCGCATCCTCGTGTCGCTTGCGCCATCCGGGGCGTTGGGACGCCCAACTCCCCCCTCTCCCGCACGCGGGAGAGGGGGGCTGGGGGGGTGAGGATCGTAAGCGCATTGGAATGCCGAAAACCCCTGCTCGCTCGACCAACCCTATACCTGAGAGGGGTCGGGGAGAGGGTGAAGTTAGCGAAGAACTTCGTGCACAGCCCCATAGGAGGGTGTGCGAGGGCGCAGCCCTCCAGGAAAAGCAATGCCAGAGAAAAAGAACAACCCGATTGAATGCTGCATCTGCCACGCGCCGCTGACCCCGCCGTACCAGACCCTCGGCGGGCGCGCCTACTGCGCGCGTTGCTTCGAGAAGGTCAATCGGCCCCGCCTCGGCTTCTGGCGAGCGACCGCCTTGCAGATCGGCGGGATGGCCGCGCTGGCGGCCGTGGTGGCTTATCTCGCCGACCGGATCGGCCCCTTGAGCGGCCCGGCCCTGCTGGTGGCCGGCGTGCTGCTGGCGATCATCCCGTCGCTCCTCTGGCTGGTCTTTTTCTACCAGCAGGACCGCCTGGAGCCGGAGCCGAAACAGCGCGTTGCGGCGGTCTTTCTCCTCGCGGCGCTGCTTGCCGACGTATTCGCCCGGCGCATCATCTATGACTGGTTCCGGGTAAGCGAGTGGGCGCCGCGCACCACGCTGACCTCGCTGCTAGCCTCGATCCTGATCATCGGCGCCACCTACCAGGCCATTGTCTACGTCGCCGTGCGCCTGCTGGTTTACGACACCCCCGAATTCGACGAACGGGTGGACGGGATCATCTACGGCACTATGGCCGGCCTGGGCATCGCTATGGTCAGCAACCTGTCCTTCGTGCTGGCCAACGACGGCGTGGCCCTCGGCCCCGGGGTGATCGCCACAGTGACGACAGCGCTGGCCGCAGCGTCGTTTGGCGGTCTCCAGGGCTGGTTCATGGCCGAGGCCAGGTTCGAGCACAAGCCGGTCTGGTGGGTGCCCCTGGGCTACGTTCTGGCGACGGCGCTCAACGGCGTGTTTAGCTGGTTGATCAGCGAGGTCAGCGCGGCGGGCCTCCAGGTGGCTCCCTGGCGCTCGCTGCTCATGGGTCTGATCGTCGCTCTGGGGGCCTTTCTGACCCTGGCGGCGCTCATGCGCCGCAGCACCGCAGCAACCCTGCGCCGGGCCAGGCGGTAGATTGGAGAAGCGAATGAGCGACCTGGCGCGCAACGAGCCGATCTACACCCTGCGCATGCGGCCCAAGGACATCGGCGTGGCCCTGGCGGCGCTGCTCTTCCTCCTTGGCGGCTGGCTGCTGATGACCAGCGTCATTACTCGCACCCGCGCCTTCCAGGACGAGGCGACGCCGCTGCGCTTCGAGTATCCGGCCGACTGGATCGCCGTCGAGTCGCTCCAGGACGTCGTGCTGCGCGTGGTTGACCCGGCCACACCCTCGGCGGTCAAAACATCCATGACGGTCGAGAGCCGCCCCCTCGACCCGGCCAATCCGCCCACCTTGCAGACCCTGCTCGACCGGCGGGTGGAGCAACGGCAGGCGCTCACCGGTTACCATTTCCTCAACGAGGCTGAGACCGAGGTCGGCGGGGCGCGGGCGATTGTGACCGAGTTTGCCTACGTCGTGCAGCCGATTGACGAGCCGCGGCGCGCCTCGTTGCCGGTGGTGGTGCGCGCCCGCGAGTACATCATCGTTACTGCTGATCAGTCATATTATGTCACCTTCAGCGCGCCGGATCAGGTCTTCGACCGACAGAGCTGGCGCTTTGAGCGGGTGATCGCAAGCATGGTGGTGCAATGAGCGACGAGACTGAGGAACCAGCCGTCCCTGCCGAGAGCATCAAACTGGGCGGCGCGCTGGCAGGGGGCCATGACACGCGCCTGAGCGAGTCGCAGACGTCCGAAGGCGCCGGGGCGGGGGCCGACGACCGGCTGCGGCTACCTCGCAACGGCCTGATCGCCTATCGCAAGAGCGGCGGTCTGCGCTTCACCTCGCGGGGCATTATCGTCTACCGCAACGGCCGGGTGCTGCCGCTGGAGGGCGCGCAGGGAAACCCGCGACGCCTGTCAGCAGCGGAAGTGGCCCGGCTGGAGCGCCTGATCCTGCGCAGCGAACTGACCCGCGCGCCGCGGGACCAGCGCAGCGCCACGCGCGACGGCTACGGCTATGAGATAGTGACCCGCATCGGCAACCGGGAATGGGCCGTCGAATTGAGCGATCCCGTCCCCACGGCCCAGGCGCGCCTGGTGCGGGCGCTAAACGCATTATTGCCGGCGCCGGCGTGAGGGAGGAGAAACCACCTTTCTCCACCCCTTCCAGATGAGTCACCCCCAATCCACAATCCAAAATCCAAAACCTAGTGCCTGGTGATCTCCCGGCTGATCACCAGGCGCTGGATCTCGCTGGTGCCCTCGTAGATCTCCGTAATCTTGGCATCACGGAAGTAGCGCTCCACGGGGTACTCCTTGGAGTAGCCATTGGAGCCGTGAAGCTGGATGGCCTTGGTAGCCGTCCACATCGCCGTTTCCGAGGCGAAGAGCTTGGCCATCGAAGCGTCCTTCACGAAGTCAAGGCCCTGATCCTTGCGCCAGGCGGCCTCGTAGGTGAGCAGGCGGGCGGCCTTGATGCGAGTGGCCATATCGGCGAGGGTGAAGCCGACGGCCTGGAACTCGTGGATGGGGCGGCCAAACTGCTCGCGGATGCGGGTGTAGTTGAGCGCGGCCTCGTAGGCCCCCTGAGCGATGCCCACGGCCTGGGCGGCGATCCCGATGCGCCCGGCGTTGAGAATGGTCATGGCGATCTTGAAACCCTGGCCCTCCTCCCCCAGACGGCGCCAGGCCGGCAGCCGGTAGTTGTCGTAGGCCATCTGGCAGCTATGGGCGCTGCGGATGCCTAGCTTGTTCTCCACTTTGACGATGCTGCAACCAGGAGCGTGGGTGTCAACCAGGAAGGCGGTGATCCCCCGGTGGCCCTTGCTCGGGTCGGTCATCGCCATCAGAATGATCGTATCGGCGTGATCACCGTTGGTGACCCAGTTTTTCACCCCGTTGATCACATACGAATCGCCATCGCGCACGGCAGTGGTTTTCTGCGCAGCGGCATCGGAGCCGGCGCCAGGCTCGGAGAGCGAAAAGGCGCCCAGCATGCGCCCCGAGGCCAGGGGAACCAGCAACTCGCGCTTCTGCTCCTCGGTGCCGAACTTCTCCAGACCGTAGCACACCAGCGAGTTATTGACCGAGGCGATCACGCCCAGGGAGGCGTCAACCCGGCTCAGTTCCTCGATCACGATCGCGTAGGAGACGTAGTCAAGACCGGCGCCGCCGTACTCCTCCGAGACGGCCACGCCAAGCAGCCCCAACTCGCCCATCTTCTTGACCAGGTCGGTTGGCCAGATCGCCTCCTCATCGCGCTGCGCGACCGTCGGCGCGGCCTCTTTTTCAACGAACTGCCGCACCGTGTCGCGCAGCATCTGCTGGTTGTCAGTGAGCTGGAAGTGCATGGTTCCCTCCTCTACGCCATCGTAGGCCGCACGTATCATACAGGCCCTAACCATTCTACGTTGAAGGCTCACACTGAGCAAATCCGGCTACGGGCGGTGGGGTTCGCTTCGACCGAACACGTTCGCACTGCAGCGCGCGCGAAGGGACGCAAACGGCTTCAAAAGGCCCATCCGCTGTGAGCTCTGCCAGTATGCTGAACCCTGTCTACGGCCCACGGGCGGGCGCCTGTTCAGGCTGCCACCGAGCGCGTAGCGGATGGGCGTCCGGAAACCCGGCGCGTCTCCGCCCTGCCCCGCCGATTTTTGTACGAAATATACAAATTAAAAGCCTTCAATCTTGTTGATTTCATACAAAACATCCGCTATACTAGGGATGCACAGCGGCGGTACCACCGCCCCCCGGCATCGGCGACGGGGCCGACAACGGGAGTCATAGAAGAAGCGCCATACCCTGAGGAGGAACTACAATGCGCAACGGCAATCTCGAAAACATCACGGTTGAGCAGGTCATTCAGCAGATCCCCGAGGCTCGCAGCTTCCTGCGCGAGGCGCGTATTGATAGGACCAGCATGCTCACGCTGCGCGAGGCAGCCGCCGCCGTTTCGGTGGAGAGCGACGAACTGCTGGCTCAGATCGAGGATCGCCTGCGCCGCGCCGCCCGCCGCGCCCCGGCCCGCGTCGCGGAGGCCGAGGGCGAACTGGCGCTCGCCTGACGGCGCATAATGCCGGGCTACGTCTGCCGCGCCTTCCCGAAGCTCGTCTGAACTCCGGTCCGATTTCCGCTTCTGACCCCTGCCGATATGGCAGGGGTCAGCGCATTTCCTCTCCACCGGGCAGGAGCGGGAGACATCGGGTTGTACCTGTTCCTGACCGAATCCCTGTTGAACACTGCGCATGCGCATCATCGCCGGGTCTCATCGGTGGGCCATATCTCGCCATCTAACATCCACAATCCGCAATCTGCAATCGCAGTTCCCCCGCCCTCTTGACAAGGGACCGGCGGCATGCTATTTTAGGCAAGGCTAAATCTAAAGTCGCTCGTCCAAAGAACTTTTTTGAGTGGGGACAGCATGGGCGCCTGTCTGCGAGGACTGGTGTGGCTGAGCATCCTGGCGCTGGTGGCGCCGATCCTCAGCGCCTGCACCGGCGCCCGGGTCGTTGCCGAGGAGGGAGGGCGGAAACTGCGCGTCGTCGCCACCACCGGGCAGATCGGTGATGCCGTGCGCGCCATCGCCGCCGATGCGGTCGAACTCCGCGTGCTCCTCGGTCCGGGCATTGACCCGCACACCTACGTGGCCACCGAGAGCGACATCCGCGCCTTCCAGCGCGCCGAGGCGATTTTCTACAACGGCCTGCATCTGGAGGCGCAACTGGAGCGGTTCTTGCGCCAGCTCGGCCAGCGGGGCGCCGCCACGGTGGTGGCGGTTGCCGAAACGCTCCCCGCCGACAGGCTCCTGGCCTGGGAAGGTGAAACGGGCAAGACTTATGATCCCCATGTCTGGCACGACGTCCAGCTCTGGCGGGATGCCGTCCAGGCCATCCGCGACGCATTGATCGCCGCCGACCCCGCGAATGCCGAACGCTACAATGCAAATGCGGCTGCATATGTGGCGCAACTCGACGAACTCGACGCCTATATCCGCAGCCAGGTTGCGCGCATCCCGCCCGAGCGGCGCATCCTCGTCACCGCGCACGATGCCTTCGGCTATTTTGGGCGGGCCTATGGCTTCGAGGTTGAGGCGATCCAGGGCATCAGCACCGCCACCGAAGCCAGCACTGCCGATATTCAGGCCCTGACCAGCCTGGTTCTGGAGCGTAACGTGCCGGCGATCTTCGTGGAAACCACGATTGCCCCGCGCACTATCGAGGCCGTGCGCGCAGCCGTGCGCGCCGCGGGCCGCGAAGTGCTCCTGGGAGGCGAACTCTACTCCGACGCCCTTGGCGCCCCGGATACGCCCGCCGGGACGTACCTCGGCATGATGCGCCACAACATTGATACCATCGTCGCCGCGCTGGGCGGGCAGGGCGCGCAGCGCCCTGCCCCAACCGGTCTTTCCGGGAGATCTGTACGCTTCTCAGCTCTTCTCGGCGCTGAAATACAATCAGAACAAGGAGTTCCAGATGCCGCCTGCCCTCGAAATCACCGATCTGACCGTCGCGTATCGTGATCGGCCTGTGCTCTGGGATGTCGATCTGCTCGTGCCCGCTGGCGTGCTGATGGCCATCGTCGGCCCGAACGGCGCCGGCAAAACCACGCTGATCAAGGCGGCCCTGGGGCTGGTGCGCCCCGCCGCCGGGCAGACGTTGATCTTCGGGCGGCCCTACGCCGAGCAGCGGCGCCTGGTGGCCTATGTGCCCCAGCGCGGCAGTGTGGACTGGGATTTTCCCACCACTGTGCTCGATGTGGTGATGATGGGCCGCTACGGCAGCCTGGGCTGGTTCCGCCGCCCCGGCGCCCGCGAGCGCGAGCAGGCCCTCGCCGCCCTCGACAAGGTGCGCATGGCCGAGTTCGCCCACCGCCAGATCAGCCAGCTCTCCGGCGGCCAGCAGCAGCGCGTCTTCCTGGCCCGCGCCCTGGTGCAGGACGCGCAGATCTACATGATGGACGAGCCGTTCCAGGGCGTTGACGCCGTGACCGAACGGGCCATCATCGCCCTGCTGCGCGACCTGCGCTCCCGCGGGCGCACGGTTATCGTCGTGCATCACGATCTGCAAACCGTGCCGGAGTATTTCGACTGGGTCACGCTGATCAATGTGCGACGCATCGCCAGCGGCCCGGTGCAGGAGGTTTTCACCGAGGCCAACCTGCGAGCCACCTATGGCGGGCGAATCGCCTTCCCCGGGCCGGTGGGCGCAAACCGGCTCTCCGAGGTCACGGGACAATCCCTCTCTACGGCAACGGATTAAGATCATTTTGGATTTTGGATTTTGGATTTTGGATTGCGGTCTCTTTGGGGAGACTGAAAGGTCCGCCCTGTTCGGCAAGGGTATGGAACTCCTGACGGCTCTCTTCACCGACTACACCCTGCGCACCGTCGCCCTGGGCGCGGCGTTGCTGGGCGTGGTAAGCGGCGTGCTTGGCTGCTTCGCCGTGCTGCGCCGCCAGGCCCTCCTGGGTGACGCAATGTCGCACGCGGCCCTGCCCGGCATCGCCCTGGCGTTCTGGCTCACCGGCCAGCGCGACTCGCTGGTGCTGCTTATTGGCGCGACGGTTGCCGCCTGGGTGGCCGCGCTGCTGATCCTGGGCATCACGCGGGCCAGCCGGATCAAGGAAGATAGCGCCCTGGCGATGACCCTGGCGGTCTTCTTCGGGTTAGGGCTGGTGCTGTTGTCGGCGCTGCAGAAACACCCCAACGCGGCCCAGGCCGGGCTGAAGACCTTTCTGTTCGGGCAGGCGGCTGCTCTGGTGGAAGAGGATCTGCGGGTGATGGCCCTGCTGGGCGTCCCGGCGCTGCTGTGCGTGGCCCTGCTCTGGAAGCAGTTCAAGCTGCTCAGCTTTGACCCGGAGTACGCCGCCAGCCTGGGGATGCCGACCGGCTTCCTGAGCGTCTTGCTGACCACCCTGATGGTGCTGGCCATCGCCATTGGCCTGCAGGCGGTGGGAGTGGTGCTGATGAGCGCCATGCTGGTGGCGCCGGCGGCGGCGGCCCGCCAGTGGACCAATCGCCTCAGCGCGATGGTGCTGCTCGCGGCGGCTTTCGGCGCCGGGGCGGGAGTGGTCGGAGCGGTGATCAGCGCCACTGCGCGCGGCATCTCAACCGGCCCCGCAGTGGTTCTCTGCCTGACGGCGATCACCCTGGTCTCGCTGCTCATGGCCCCGGAACGGGGCCTGCTATGGTCAGCCTGGCGGCGCCGGCAACTGATCGCGCCGGTGGAATAGGAGCAGCGCACCGAGAGGGTCAGGGGCGCGGAGAAACCCGGTTTCACCGCCTTCCAACCACTCCGGGGCGTGACGCCCGGAGAGGCCGGGCGCAATCCGAAGGTTGGGCCATCAATAGCCTGGTTCATCAGTATGTCTCCGGAACTTGAAGTGCAGCTCATCGCCGTTATCGTGGCCACGGCCTGCGCCCTGCCGGGGGCGTTTCTGGTGCTGCGGCGCATGGCGATGTTGAGCGACGCGATCAGCCACACGGTGCTGCTGGGCATCGTGCTGGCCTACTTCATCAGCGGCACGCTCGGCTCCCCGCTGCTGTTTGTTGGCGCGGCAGCGATGGGGGTGATCACCGTCGCCCTGGTTGAACTGGTGGGCGGCAGCGGCCTGGTGCGCGAAGACGCGGCGATCGGCATCGTCTTTCCGGCCCTGTTCAGCATCGCGGTGATCCTTATCTCGCGCTACGCCGGGAACGTCCACCTCGATGTGGACAGCGTTCTGCTGGGCGAACTGATCTTCGCGCCGTTCGACCGGGTGATGTTGTGGGGACTGGATGTACCGCGCGCGCTGCTGATCGGGACAAGCACCCTGGCGATCAACCTGGCGCTGATCGGTCTGTTCTACAAGGAATTGAAGCTAACCAGCTTTGACCCCGGCCTGGCGGCGGCGCTGGGCTTCGCGCCCACGCTGGTCCACTACGGGCTGATGACTATGGTCTCGGTGACGGCAGTGGGAGCGTTCGACGCCGTGGGGTCAATCCTGGTCATCGCTTTGATGGTCGCCCCCCCCGCGGCCGCCTACCTGCTCACCGACCGGCTGCCGGTGATGCTGCTGCTGAGCGTGTTGATCGGCGCAGCGAGCGCCATCGCAGGCTACCGGGTCGCCCACTGGCTGGATGTCTCGGTAGGGGGAGCGATGGCGACGATGACCGGGGTGGCCTTCGGGCTGGCCCTGCTGTTCGCCCCCGGACGCGGGCTGGTAGCGGGCGCAGCGCGGCGCCAACGACAGCGGTGGGAATTCGCGCAGCAGATGCTCACGTTGCACCTGTTGAACCATGAGGGCGCCGCCGAGGCCAGCGAGGAGTGCAGCCTGCGCCATCTGAGCAGCGACCTGCGCTGGCGCGCTGATTTCGCCGAGGAGGTGGTGCGCCGCGCCGAGCGCGGCGGCCTGGTGCGCCGCGCGGGACCGGCGCTTACCCTCACCGAGCGCGGTCGCCAGATGGCGCGCGAGGCGAGTCTGCGATGAGCCTCAGGGCCGATGCCGATATCTCCGGGGCAAGCCCCCGACCCGCTGCCAGACAGACGTCGTATCAATCCCGCGATAAGCCCGCCAGCGCCTGGCCTTCGTGCTATACTGCTCTACCTGGCCTGCGGAGTACGCGACGTGCTGGTCGTAGACCCGCGCACCGGTCTGGTCTACCACGACGCGCCAGACCGGCCCCGTCGCACCCTCGCCGCTCCGATCACGATTGACCTGGCCTGCGGATGTCGCCTGACTATCTGACATAAACCTGACAGGGAACCGCAACTGGCATCGCTGTCCTTCCCCCTCTTCCAGGCCAGCCCCGCCGGGTTCGCGCAGCGGGTGGAACTGGTCCAGAACATCCGGACGGGCATCGGGTCACCAGTTAGCATTCCTGGTCGTCGCCCTCACCATCTGTCCGGCGCGAACGACGTCATTCCGGCAGCGCGCCGGTGACAGGCGCCGCGCTTCCCGGCGACAGCCATGGCCGGACGAGCTGATCGCCCGCCTGCGCTGCGAGCGCAACGCCCGGCCCGTCCTGACGATTTTCTCACCCATCATCAATTGACGCCGTAATACGGCTGGGGTATACTCGCCGGTGGCGTCCTGGCGTGGGGCGCATGTTTATTTGCCTACACACGGAGCATAGCGCATGGCAGCACCGGAGACCGAATCGCGATCCTTTTCGCCGCTGCGCCTATTTTTTACTGGTTTCGCGATGGGCATCGCCGACCTGATCCCCGGCGTGTCGGGCGGCACAATGGCGTTTATCCTGGGCATTTATGAGCGCCTGCTGGCGGCAATCAAGGCGTTCAACCTGAAGCTGCTGCGGCTGATCGGGCAGTTCCGCTGGCGCGAGGCGCTGGCCCAGATTCCCTGGGGCTTTCTTATCCCCCTGGGGCTGGGGATCGGCGTAGCGGTGCTCTCGATGGCGCGTCTTATGCGCTACCTGCTCGAGAACCAGCCGGTGTACCTTTTTTCATTCTTCTTCGGCCTGATTCTGGCCTCGATCATCGCCGTGGGCGCAACGGTGCGCTGGCGCCCCTCGTCGGCAGCGGCGCTGCTGATCGGCTCGGTGGGGGCCTATTTCCTCGTGGGCCTGGTGCCACTGACTATGCCCCACGACCCGATCACGCTCTTCTTCAGCGGCGCTGTGGCGATTATGGCGATGATTCTGCCCGGGATCTCCGGTTCGTTTATCCTGCTGATCCTGGGCCAGTACGCCTACGTGCTCGACGCGGTCTCCGATCTGAACCTGCTGGCGATCATCCCGGTGGCCCTGGGCGCCGTGGTGGGGCTGCTGGGCTTCGTGCGGCTGCTGAGCTGGCTGCTTCGGGATTACCATAATGTCACCGTGGCGGTGCTGATGGGCTTCATGGTCGGCTCGCTGCGCAAGATCTGGCCCTGGAAAGAAGTGCTGGAAACCACCCTCGACCGCCATGGCGAGGTAATCCCGCTGCGTGAGCGCAACGTGCTCCCCGATGTCGCAACGCCGGAGTTCTGGCTGGCCCTGGCGATTGCCCTGGCGGGCTTTGTGCTGCTGAGCGTGATTGACCATCTACAGACTGGCAGCAATCCCATCTTGAGCTGGACGGGCCGGGGCCGGCGCGTGACGAGCCCGGTGGTGCGCGACGAGGGCGCGGCGGGGGAGCCGGGTTCGGCCGCGTCCTCGTGACCGGTCCGTGGAGGCGTGGAGGTGTGGAGGTGTAAAGCTGTAAAATGATCCGAGAACATCTCCACACCTCCACATCTCCACAAGAGGTGAGCCGTATGCCCCCGGCGCACGCGACCACCTGCCCTCAATGCGGCGAGGACCTTCCGCCGGGCGCGCCGCGCTTCTGTATTCACTGTGGCGCGCAACTGCTCCCCCACGCCCCCGATCCTGATCCGCTGGCGCCTCTCCTGCCGGCCACCACCGGCGCCACGGTAAAGCTGGCCAATGCCGGTGTGCCGCAGGAAGTGATCGGCGGCACGGTGCGGCTGCCGGTCTCAGGAGCGACGCCGCCCGGGCTGTGGGAGCGCGACGAGCCGCCTGGCCCCGCCGATGTGGTGGCCATCTACCCGCCGCTGCGGGCCGTGCGCGGCGGCTGGAGCGGGCTGGTCGGGCGAGGCTGGGAGGCCGTCGGTCGCACTGGCACGGGCAACGACGTAACCTATCACTTCCGCGCGCCGGTGCGCTGGTTTCCCGCGCCGGGGCGCGGCGGCGGTTACACCCTGCTGGTGGAGGTGGTCGCCGACTCAAGCGCGATGTACGGGCGCCAGCGGCGCGGCTTTCGCTTCGGGCTGCGCCGTGATGGGCCGATGCGCGTAGCCTATGCCGCCTGGTTCGACGCCCACGGCGTCCCCCTGCCCGAGCAGCCGTTGCCGCAGATCCAGATCATGGCCCCGCCGCGGATTCCCCGCGTGTCCGACCTTGACGACACGCCCCTGGAGCTCGATGCGCGCTCGGCGGCCGAATGGGCCGCCGGGTCGCAGGCGCGTGGCGCCTATCGTCTCTACCGCGACACGCTGATGCAGGAGCATACCCCCGTCGGACGGGGGATCACCCTGGCGCCGTTGCGCGAGGGGCGCGAAGGCGGACGACCGTGGTGGCATCGCTTGCTGCCTGGTGTCGCGCCCCAACGCTTCCGCGTGCGCCTGGAACGCCCCTTCATCTGTGACCTGGAAGAGTGGCCCCTGCGCCTGGAAGCCATTCGCGCCGAGGCGCGCGGTCTGGGCCTTGACCTCGACCCGGCGCAGGCTGCCGAATGGTGGCTGGACCGTCACGGATATGATGGGGTCGTGTTTACCGGAGCCCATAAACGGTACCACGTGTCGCAGGTGGTGATCGTCTTCCGCCGCGGCCAGTTGGCGCGGATTGTGGATTGAGCCGTCCCGGCGGGCGGCCGTCGTCAGGTAGAGCCGTCCCGGCGGGACGGCTCTACGCCGGGTTATAATAAAGGCATGAACCGTTTAATCGTCATCGTGCTTATCGCCGCGACCCTGGCGGCCTGTGGCCGGCAACCCGCCGCCACCGCGCCGGCCGTGCCACCGCCGGGCGGCGTGGTGATCGCCACCGAGAGCCGGTTGCTTGACCGGGGCCACGGCGCTCCCGCGAGCGGGGACCCGGCGCCCGATTTCAGCTACACGCTCCCCGATGGAGCGACGGTGCGCCTCAGCGACCTTCGCGGCACGCCGGTCGTACTCAACTTCTGGGCCACCTGGTGCCTGCCCTGCGTGGAAGAGATGCCTATCCTGCAGGCAGCCTACGAAGCCGCTGAAGGGGACCTGGCGGTGCTGGCGGTAAACCGCAATGAATTGCCGGCGGCCATTGCCCGTTTTACAGCAACGACGCCTGTCACCTTTCCGCTCATCGCGAACATCGGTGGTGACATCGGCGACCGCTACGCGGTCACCAGCCTGCCGATCACATATTTTATCCATCGCGACGGCACGATCAGCGCCCGGCACATCGGGGCGCTGAACGAGCGCGCGCTTGCGGAACAGATCAAGGCCATCCAATGACGTCTCCTTCTTCCGATTGGCAGCGCATCGGCGAGCGTCATAGCGCCGATGCGCGCATCGAGGCGCGTAGCGAACGGCCCTGGCGCTGGTTCCTCGGCGCGCTCGTCGCCGTGCTCCTGGCGGCGCTGTTCTTCTGGCCCGGCGCGCCCCTGGAATGGAAGATGTATGCTGTAGTTCACGGCGTCTGCGCTCAGCAACACAATATCTTCCTCGGCGATCTACAGTTTCCCCTCTGCGCCCGCAACAGCGGCATCTACCTGAGTTTTATGCTCACCATGCTTTATATCTACTCCATAGGCCGCGGACGCGCCGGGGGCCTGCCGCCCTGGTCCATTGTGGCGACCCTGCTGCTCTTCGTGGCGATTATGGCTGTGGACGGCTTCAATTCGCTGTTTGTGGACCTGGGACGGCCGCACCTCTACCCGCCGGACAATTTTCTGCGCACGCTGACCGGGATGGGCATGGGCATCTTCATCGCCGTGCTGCTGCACATCATCCTGGTAAAGACCCTGCGCAGGGACGTGGATGACCAGCAGCCAGTGCTGCGGAACTGGTGGGAACTGGGGGGCATCATCGCCGTCAATCTGCTGGCCCTGGCGGCCATCTACGGCAATCTGCAGGTGATGTTCTGGCCGCTGGCCTTCCTGGCCTTCTTCGGCATCACCGGCGTGCTCTACCTGATGGCCCTGTTATTGACCAGTCTGGTAATGGGCTATGAAGGCTCGGTAACTGACCTGCGGCAGCTCGCCCGTCCGGGGGTGGTAGCGATTGTTCCCACGCTGCTCATGCTGGGGAGCATGTCGTGGCTGCGCTTCTGGCTGGAGGGGTTGGGGCTGGGGTTGTGATGCAATAGCCGGGTGCAACCCGGAGGATTGCACCCCAGGCATAGTCTGCTTCCACCTCAGATGTAATACATCACCGAACCGGCCCGTTGCCGTTTCCGCTGGCAGAGGTCATCGAGAGTGGTGCGGCTCAGGAGGGCCTCGATCTCCGCCCGGAGTTCGCTCCAGACCTCGTCAATCAGGTCGTGATCCTCGGGGACGCCGGGGACCAGATCCTCGCGCGTGCCGTCGCCGGGGAGCAACGGCCCTTCCAGGGCGATGAGCACATCGCGCAGCGTGATCAGCTCAGGAGCGCGGGCGAGCATATGGCCGCCCTGCGGGCCGCGCAGGCTTTCGATCAGCCCCGCGCGGCGCATAGTGATCAGTAATTGATTAAGATAATTGATTGGAATACCCTGGCGTCTGGCGATGTCTTCACTCTGCACCGGCCCCTTGCCGTAGCGTTGGGCAAGGTCGAACAGAGCGCGCAGACCGTAATCGCCCTTGCTGGAGATGCGCATAGTGCAACCATAGTAGAGCAAATTGCTTAAGAATGCTTCTGTTATGGTACCATTCTGGCGTCGGAGTGTCAATGGGCGCCAGGAAGGCCGACGGAGCCGCTGTCAATCCGCCTCCAGGAGAGGATCTGGCGCGGCGTAGTCGCCTGATTCGGTCAGGAGTCCGGGGCAAGCCACAGAGACTCTGCGGCGGCCCTGGGAAGGCCGAAGCGCTGGCGCAGCCGATCCCTGGCGGCCAGAGCGGCCTCAACGCACGAAGAGGCGGTCAATGGCATCGGCCAACTGGCGCAGATTGGTGACCTCGTGCAGCGCGTCGCACATCGGCGCATAGCGATAGATGTCGCTGCTCAGCGAGCCGGGGTCATAGACCCCCCACTTCCAGCGCTCCTCGGTCGCGAACCAGACCACCCGCCGCGCCCGGCGGCTGATCTGCTCGAAAGCCTCCAGGTTCGGGTCGTTCTCATTATTGCGCGCGTCTCCCAGGACGATCACCGTGGTGCGATGATCAACCGCGCTTAGATGGTCGCGTACAAACTGGCCGAGGGCGTTGCCCAGGTCGGTGCTGTAGCTGCGGGTGGGGCGGATCTCGCGCATCACCCGCTCGATGGCCTCCTCAGGCCGGGACTCGGCGAAGTACATGGTCATATCATAGAGCCGGTCAATAAAGGCGAACGAGCGGGTGCGGCTGAGCTGGTCGTGCAACGAGTAGATCATCAGCAGCATGAAGGTCATCACATGCTGCGTGGAGACGCTCCGGTCGCAGAAAACCACCAGCTTTGGCTTCAGATGACGTTTGCGATGCCTGACGATCATGGGCACGCCGCCGAAGCGCTGGTTAGTGCGGATGGTGTTTTTGGCATCGAGGGTGCCCATCTTGCCGCGCCGCTGGCGCAGGGCGAGACGGGTGCGCAGACGGGCGGCCAGGCGATTGACGATCTTGCGCATATCGGCTAGATCGCACTCGTCGAGGCGCTCAAAGGGACGGTCGAGCAATTCGGCCTCGGAGCGCTGGCGGGGGCGAACGCGCCCCTCGCCGCGGGCCATGTCGGCCATTTCACGGGCCACCTCCTGGCCGATCTGCTCGGCGAGGGCCTGCTGGTTCTCGCGAGCGGCCTGCTCGATGGCCCGCAGGGTCTCCTCGGCCATGCCCTCCTGTCGCAACCGCTCAAGCAGGTCGCGCAGGGCCTGTTCGAGCCGGTTGAACTGCAACTCGCGCAGGGCCTGGCGGGTCATCCACTCGCGGTAGCGCTGGTTGCTCATCATCGGCGGCCCTGCCTGGCCGAGCATGGCCCGCAGCTCCTGCCCGGACACCGGCTCGCCCGTGAGCATCGAGCGGAACAGACTGGCAAGATGTTGAGGGCTGAGCTGGGCGAGCATCTGCTGGAGCTGGCGCAGCAACTGCTCACGCTGCTCATCGGAGAGCTGGCCCCCGCCGGCCGGTTGCAGCGGAGGCGGAGCTTCTCTGCCAAAGTAGAGGGGGAACAACTCCTGATACGTGCCAAAGTCCTTCGCGTCCTTGATCAGACTGGTCTGGAGGGCCAGGCGAAAATGGTCGCGGTTGGTAATGCCCGCCTGCTCGACGGCGCGCATCGCGTCGGCGGACTCGGCCAGGCTGATCCGCACCCCGGCAGCGCGCAGGGCGGCGATAAACTCAGTGATGCGACGATCCATGCTCACTCCGATCGGGCGATATCAATTCGTCCACTCGCCGCCCCGATAGCCGCCCCGGGGCCGGTCAGGCCGGTCGGGGCGCTCGGGCCGGTCGGGGCCGCCCTGGAGGGCGCGGCGGGCGCGGCGAATATCGCTCTCGTACTTCAGCAGCACGTTGAGGGTCGTGTCGAGGGTGGCCTTGTCGAGCTGGTGGCTGTTCAGTTCCACCAGCGCCCTGGCCCAGTCGAGCGTTTCACTGACGCTGGGGTGCTTCTTCAGATCCATCTCGCGGAGCCGCTGCACCAGCTCCACCGCCTGCCGCGCCAGGCGCGGCGCCAGGCCGGGCACCTTGAGCTGCACGACGCGGAGTTCGCTTTCCAGGTCGGGGTAATCAATATGGATATAGAGGCAGCGGCGCTTGAGGGCCTCGCTCAATTCGCGGGTGTTGTTAGAGGTCAGCAGCACCGTGGGCATATGCCGGGCCTTGATGGTGCCCAGTTCGGGCACGGAGACCTGGAAATCGCTGAGCACCTCCAGCAGAAAGGCCTCAAACTCGGCATCGGCCCGGTCAATCTCATCAATCAGCAGGACCACCGGGCGCTCGCTGGTCAGCGCCCGGAGCAGGGGGCGCGGCAGCAGAAAGCGTTCGGAGAAGAAGACATCCTCCTCGCCGGCCAGCCGGTCGGCGGCTTCGCGCAGCGTCCTGGCGTCGCCGAGCAGATCGCTCAACTTCTCCCGGAGCAACTGGGTATAGAGCAACTGCTTGGCATACTCCCACTCGTAGAGCGCCTTGGTCTCATCAAGGCCCTCGTAGCATTGCAGGCGGATCAACTCGCGGCCGGTCGCGCCGGCCCAACTCTTGGCCAGTTCGGTCTTGCCAACCCCGGCCGGCCCTTCGGCGAGCAGCGGTTTGCCGAGTTTGTCGGCCAGGAACATGGCGGTGGCGATCTCGTCGGAGGCAATATACTGCTGAGTGGCCAGCAGGTCGCGCACGTCGCTGATGGAAGAGAGCATGCCGTTGGATGCCTTTCTGTCGAAGTGGCGCCGGCGCCTGATGCGAGCGCGGGAGGATGGGGGAGGGGTTACGCTCTCAGGACCACGCTGTTGCACGCCGGTGTTTTGCGGCGCAGCCGCGTAAGCATCTGACGCAGATAACAGGGAGATATATATTTCAGTATACCATGATGCCGCCTGCCGCGCCGGGATTGTGACCCGGAAAATCGAGTGGTATAGTGAGACACGGCGCGCGTCGCGCCCGGCGACCCCTTACGAAGAGATACATCTGGTATAGCCCGCAAAGGCGGGCTTTGCATCGGCAGCCCGCAGCCTATATCGAACAGCGGCAATCCAACACCCAGAATCCACACCATGACCTTTTCCCGCTACCGCGCTGTCCTGTTCGATCTGGACGGCACGTTGACCGACCCCTACGAGGGCATCACGCGCACCTTTGTGTATGCGCTGGAGCGCCTGGGCGTCAACCCGCCCGATGATGCGACCCTGCGCTCATGGATCGGGCCGCCGCTGCACGAGAGCTTTCGCGCCTACCTTGGCGACGAAGAACTGGCCATGCGCGGCGTGCATGCGTATCGCGAACGCTACGGCGCGATCGGGATGTACGAGAACCGGGTCTACCCCGGCATTCCCGAACTCCTGCGCGACCTGCGGGCGGAGGGGCGCCGCCTCTTTCTGGCCACCTCCAAGCTGCACAGCATGGCCGAGGCGATCCTCGACCACTTCGGCCTGACGAGCTATTTCGACGCCTCTTTCGGGGCCTCGCCCGACGCCACTCTCAGCGCCAAGGCCGACATTATCGCCGCGGCGCTCGACCGCATGCGGCCCGAGGAGCGTGACGCCTGCGTGATGGTGGGCGATACGGTGTATGATGTGGCCGGCGCGCGGGCCAATGGCATCGCCTGCATTGCCGTGACCTATGGCTACGGCGCCCGCGAGGCGCTTGAAGCCGCCGAACCCGACGCGCTGGCCCATAGTGTCGGTGAGTTGCGCACGCTGTTGGGATTATAGATTTTGGATTTGGGATTTGGGATTTGGGATTTTCGATTTGCTATAATCCAAAATCTAAAATCCAAAATCCAAAATCCAAACCAATGCCTCTCCCAACGATCGAAGACTATCCCGAACGCTACCGCTTCCGCTTCTGTCCGCGCTGCGCTACCCCCCTGGAGGTGGCGCAGCTATTCGAGATGCGCCGGCAGCGCTGCCCGGCGTGCGGCTGGACGCACTACCCGCTGCCGAATATCGCCTCGACAGTAGTTATTTTTCACCAGGGCGGGGTGGTGCTGGTGCAGCGCGACATCGAGCCTGACCGGGGGATCTGGCACCTGCCGATCGGCCACGTTGAGTACGGTGAAGATCCCGCCGACGCGGCCATTCGCGAAGGCGAAGAGGAGACCGGCCTGCGTCTCGGCGCGCTGCGCTTTCTCACCTACACCCACGGCCCCTCGTATGGCGATCCGCGCATGTTCTACATCGTCTTCAGCTTCGCTGCCGATTCTGTCGGCGGCGCGTTAACCGGCAGTCACGAAGGACGCCATACCCGCGTGGTGCCCTTCGACGAACTGCCGCCGCTCAAATGGACCAGCCAGCAGGCCGCCATCAACGCGCTCCGCGCGAGTCGGGAGCGTTGACCTTTCTCGCCCTCGAGCGGATTTGCAAAACCTACGGTGACGCGCCGGTGCTGCGCGATGTAAGCCTTGAGGCGCCGGCGGGCGCGATTGTGGCGCTGCTTGGCCCCTCGGGGGGTGGCAAGACGACCCTGCTGCGCATCGTGGCGGGGCTGGAACCGGCGGATAGCGGAACAGTGCGCGTGGCGGGCGAGCCGGTTGACGGCGTGCCGCCGCACCGGCGGGGTTTCGGGCTGATGTTCCAGGATTATGCCCTCTTCCCGCACCTCGATGTGGCCGGCAACGTGGCCTTCGGGCTGCGCGACCTGGGGCGGGCGGAACGCGAGCGCCGCGTGGCCGACCTGCTCGACCTGGTGGGCCTGCGGGGCTACGGCGCGCGGCGGGTCTACGAGCTGTCGGGCGGAGAACGGCAGCGTGTGGCCCTGGCGCGCGCCCTGGCCCCGCGCCCGCGTCTGCTGATGCTCGACGAACCCCTGGCAGCCCTCGACCGCACCCTGCGCGAGCGCCTGCAGGACGATCTATGGCACATCCTCCGCGCGGTGGGGGTGACAACCCTGTATGTCACTCACGACCAGGAGGAGGCTTTTGCCCTGGCCGACGCGGTAGCGCTGCTCAACGCCGGGCGGGTTGAGCAGTTCGGCGCGCCAGAGGTAATATACCGGCAACCAGCAAGCGTGTGGGCCGCCCAGTTCCTCGGCTTGAGCAACATCCTCAGAGGAACCTTAGGCGCCGACGGGCGGGTGGAGACGCCTCTTGGGCCGCTGGCATGCCGCGCGGCAGCGGGCCTGCGTGCAGGCCAGACCGTGGCTGTGGTCATCTACCCCGACGCTGCGCGGGCAAGCGGCGATGGTAAGGGCGATTGGATCACGGGGACCGTTGGCGAGACGCAGTTCCGGGGCCGGTTCTACCGGGTCGAACTGCACTGCGCCGCAGGGCCGCGGTTGACATTTGAACTGCAAGCGCCGCCGGGCGTGCCGGGCGCGCCGGTGGCCTTGCGGCTGGCGCCGGAGGGCGTCTACGCGCTCCCCGCGAGGTGAGCCGGCGCACTGAGGGGCGCGCTGCATCTGTAGGCGCACGACCCCGGACAGACTCCGCGGCCAATCGTATCTTCTGCGGTGAATGCCAGAAACCCGTAATTTACGCTTCCGAGCGCAGCGCCGCGCTCACGACGCTGGTACAGGAGTTTTGAAGGCCAGCAACACGACGCCAAGCTCCTGCTCCAGCGCTTTGAGCCGCTGAAGCTGATCTTCGCTCAGGTGGGCGAAGGGGCTGTCAGTCTTGTAGGCCACAATCACGCTGCCAAGCTCCTGCTCCAGGTTCCGCAGACGTTCGAGGCTGTTCTCGTCCAGGTCGGCGGGCCGCACGGTGGGGGGAAGCATAGGAGGCGCTCCTTCCTGATAGAACATAACGCTACTATGCTACCATTATACTTCCAATGGCGCCCGCAATCCCGGCGTAACGACCGTAATCGCCCCGGCATAGCGCCGTGCGGCGGCCTGATACGTCTCGTCCGCATCCGCCGGGGCGGCCAGATGGGTGAGCAGCAAGCGTCCAGCGGCGGCGCGTTGGGCGAGTTCTCCGGCCTGGGCCGCGGTCATATGCCCGTGGCGCTCCAGGTCGCGCCCGGCGTCGGTGGGGTACGTCGCCTCGGCGAGCAGAACGGCGGCCCGGTCCATATGCTCGATCAGCGTCTCCGTCAGGGCCGTGTCAGCGGTATAGGCCAGACCCAGCTCAGGGAAGCGCATGGCGAGGGTAGGCACGGGATGGCAGGCCGCGCAGGTCTCGACCAGCACTCCCGCGGCGACAAAGGTGTCACCCGGCGTGACCGGATAGAACGCAAAGCTATGACGCAGGGGGCGGGTGAGCGCCGGCAGGCTTGGTATTCCAAACAGGCGATCAAGGCCATCGAGGATCGCAGCAAGGTCGGGCGGGCCAAACAGCGGCAGCGCAGAGTGCGGTTCAGGGAAGCAACGCTGGTAGGCGAGGGCCAGTAGATCGCCGCAGTGGTCGGCATGGCGATGGCTCACGATCACTGCGTCGAGGATGGGAGGAGGGTCCAGGCTGGCCAGGGTCAGGGCCACGCCAGGGCCACAGTCTACCAGAATGGTCGCGTGGTTGCTCTGAATGAGATAGCCCGACGCTGCCGCGCCGTTTGCCGGAGCGCCGGCGCGGCAGCCCAGGATGGTGAGGGTTGCGCTCATGTGCCAACAATCGTCGCCCGCATTGCCGGGCTCACGCCCACAGTGCCGACCGACCCGATAGGCGCGGGCTGATCGGCTACGCAGCGCAGCCGTAGCCCTCCTGGCAGGTCAACCAGCAAGAGATAGCCGCCCCCAACATACTCGACTCCGGCCACGGTTGCGCGGGCGCCTGGCCGGCCCCATTGCAGGTCAGCCGGGCGCAGGGCAATGGCAACCTGCGTTTCGTGTCCATCAAGGCGCTGCTCCGGCGCCTCCACCTGAAGTCCCGGCGCGATCTCCAGACGCGCAGCTCCAACGCGCCGGGCTTCGACGACCGTGGCTGCGCCAAGGAAGCGGGCGACAAAGGCGCTACGGGGGCGTTCCCATAGCTCACGCGGCGTTCCGAACTGCATAAGCTCCCCGGCATGCAGCACGGCGATACGGTCTGCCACGGCCAGGGCCTCGCTCTGATCATGCGTCACGAAGAGGGTTGTGACTCCGCTCGCCCGGATCAATTCGACGAGGCGACCGCGCAGTTCATGGCGGAGTTGCAGGTCGAGTGCGGCGAGCGGCTCGTCGAGAAGGAGGACGCGCGGGCGCACCGCCAGCGCGCGAGCAATGGCCACGCGCTGACGCTGGCCGCCCGACAGCGAGCGCACCGGTCGCTCAGCCAGTTCGGAGAGCTGGCAGAAGGCGAGCAACGCCGCCACCCGCTCGCGCTGCTCGGCGCGGCTACAACCCTGCATCCGCGGGCCGAAGGCAATGTTCTCAGCCACGCTCAGGTGCTCGAAAAGGGCATAGCTCTGCGGCACCCAGCCCACCTGGCGACGCTCGGGGGGCACGCCCGCAACATCAACATCGTCAAGCCGGATGCGACCGCTAGCGGGACGCAACAGCCCCGCCACCAGACGGAGCAAGGTTGACTTGCCGCAGCCTGAGGGACCTACCAGTACCACCAGTTCTCCAGGTTCCACCGCCAGCGAGACATCCCGGATCGTCGGCGCTTTGCCGTAGGCGAAAGACAGCCCTTCCAGCACCAGCGGAGCGGGCTTGGTCTGTACGCTCATACCTGTCCCACCCGTGCGCGTCCCAACCGCTCGATGGCAATCGTTGCCGGCATGACCAGCGCCAGAAACCAGACCGTGGCCGCGGCCGCGATCTCTAGCCGTCCGGTGATATAGGCGGCGTAAAGGTCAATTGGCAGCGTTTTAGCGGTTGGTGTGAAGAGAAAAAACGACACATTGAATTCGCCAAGCGACAGGGTGACGACGATGATCACCGCGGCCAGCACGGCCGGGCGCACCGCGGGCAAGGTCACCCGGGCGAACTGTTGCAGGCGATTGGCCCCCAGGGTGGCGGCGACCGCCTCACGCTCCTGCAACTCAGGCTGAGCCAGCGCGGGCGCGAGGGTCCCGATGAAGAAGGGAAGGGTGTAGAGCACATGCCCGGCAACCAGCAGCCAGCCCCCGGCGCGCCATGTGGGATAGGCCAGAATCAGGGCAAGGGCGAGAGCAATGCCGGGAACGGCCAGGGGCAGGTTAATCAGGGCCAGGAGCGCTCCCCGGCCCGGAAAGGCCGTGCGCGCGATGACCCAGGCCGCCGGCAGGCCGAGCAGGGTGTCAAGGACGAGGGTCAGCAGCGCCAGGCGCAGGCTGTAACTGGCGTAAGGACCGACGCTTGACCAGCTCTCGGCCAGCCAGCGCAGGGTGAAGCCGCCGGCCCAGGGTCCCTGCTGCCAGGCGGGTGTCGTTGCTACGGCGAGCAGCACCGGGATGGGCAGCAAGCAGATGGCCGCGGCGCTCAGCGCAAAGGCGCCGCCAATGCGCACCACCGGGTCGGCTGGTAGATGTGGTCTTCTAGACATAGCCGCTGGCACCTTCTACATTCAAAAGGCCAGGACCCTCCTGCGTGCGCCTGCGCATAGCGGGCGTCACCGGCGCTGCTCGGTACGACGAGGCGCGCCCAGCCGCCCCATGGTCCAGAGCAAAACGGTGGTGAAGAGCGCCAGCAAGAGGCTAAGGGTCGCCGCCAGTTGCGGCTCGAAGCGTTCTGTGAAGGCGGCGGCGATCTCCAGCGGCACCACGCGGTAGCCACGGCTGAGGGTGGCTGCGGTGCCGAAGGCCCCGAAGGCCGTTGCCATGCTCAGGCTGGCAGCGCCGAGGAGCGCCGGGCGCAGGACGGGCAGAATGACGGCGGTGTAGACCCGCCAGGGCGGCGCGCCCAGGGTGCGGGCCGCGTCGAGCGTGTCAGGCTCGATAGTGGCGACGGCGCCGCGCAGCACGAGCACGACCCGGGGGATCTGAAAGTAAATATAGCCGACGAGCAACCCCCAGAAGTTGTAGGCAAGCGGAGGGGGCCGCTCGCCGAGCAGCGCTCCGGCGAGGCTGACAACCACGCCCGTGCGGCCGAATAACAGGATAACGAAGAAGCCGATGACAATTCCCGGCAGGCTCAGCGGGATCGTCAGCAGCACGGCCAGCGCGCGACTCAACCTGCCACGCTGCCATTCCAGGTAGATCGCCGCCGGGGTGCAGAGCGCCAGGGCGCCAATGGTCGAGACCAGAGCCAGCAGGGCCGTATTGCCGAGGACGCGCCAGTAGCGTGGTTCACGCAGAACCGCCAGATACGTTGTTACAGAGACCCCCACCCCTTCCGGCGCGCCCAGGCTGCGCAGGGCAAGCACCACGAGCGGCCAGATGAGCAGGGCGAACAGGGTGAGGAGGAGAGGGGCGGCGAGAAGCGCCGCTCCCGCTCCAGCCCGCCACTGCCCGCCGCCCATGCTGGCCGCGGAAGCGGCGCCCCTGTTAATGCCGGCTGCAAGACCGCGCATAGCACGCCTGCGGTAATCAAGCCGGAACAACGACCCGGCCAGGCGATTACGACCTGGCCACCTCGTCGCGCCAGCGCTGAACGACCTGCTTCTGCACCGCGCGCATCCGGGCGTAGTCGGGCGTTTTGACGCGCTCATACTCGCTGGCAGGCAGCATCCCCGCCTTGATCTCCGGCGCCACTTCAACGCTGCGCACCGGGCGCAAATAGCTCTCGGCGAACAGCCGCTGGCCGGTATCAGAAAGAGCGAAGTCAATCAGCGCCTTGCCCGCATCAGGACGCGGCGCGCCGGCCACGAGCGACATTACGTAGGGGATGCTGATGCTGCCCTCACACGGCACTACCACCTCGACCGGCGCTTTATCGATGTTGCGCAGCTTGTAGCCGTTGAAGTCGGCGTCGATGAGGATAGGGATCTCGCCTTGCTGCACGAGGGCGGTGGCCGTCTGAGCGGGGAGACTCAGCCCGTTGGCGACGAGTTGCTTCAGGTAGGCGACGCCGGGATCGAAGTTCTCCAACGTGCCCCCCTGTGCCAGATTCGCCGCCGTGATCACCGAGTAGCCCACTGCAGCCTGGGTCGGGTCGAGAAAGCCGACCTTGCCAGCGTACTCGGCCTTGAGCAGGTCGGCCCAGCACTGTGGCGCCGGCGCACCGTCAAGGGCGTCGGTGTTGACCAGGAAGGCGATGGCCCCTTGATGCACAGTCATCCAGCGGCCCTCGGGGTCCTTCAAACCGGCAGGGATATCGGCGAAGCCAGGGGGTTGGTAGGGCGCGACCAGTCCTTTCTCCGCGGCCTCGATTCCGAAGACGATCCCGAAGTAGGCAACGTCGGCCTGCGGCGCTGCGGCCTCGGCTTCAAGGGCGGCCAGGGTCTGCCCGGAATTCTTCGGGTCAGACGGGGCCTGGATGCCGGTCTGCTGTGTAAAAGCCCGCAGGACAGCGCCCCAGTTGGCCCATTGTTCGGGGGTGTTGTATGAGACGACGAGTTTCGCCGCGCCAGTAGTGGGTTGAGCAGCGGCGGTCTGAGCAGGCGCCGTAGCGGCGCTCTGAGTCGGCGCCGGCTGCGGTACCGCGGAGGCGCAGGCGCCAAGCGCCAATCCAAAGAGAGCAATAAGTCCGACGCGAAACAGGGCGGCCTTCAGCATATGCGGTTCTCCTTCGTTTGCGGCGCCTTCTGGCCCTGCGCGCGGCACGCCGAGATCCAGCGCGCCAGACAGGATCAGGCGCGAACAATCAGGGGGACGGCGAGGGTCGCTCACCGCGCGGGCGGCGGAGCGGTGGTCTCACGGATCTGGAGTTCGGTCGGCAGAATAATCGTCGTCGTCGCGGGCGTTTCTCCTTTGATCAAGGAGCAGAGCAACTCACACGCCTTGACACCCATCATCAGGGCCGGCTGCGACACGGTGGTGAGGCGTGGATTGGTGATGACGGCCATCGGGCTGTCATCGAAACCGACGATCGAAAGTTCCTGCGGCACGCGCAGGCCATGGTCGAGCGCGGCGCGGATGGCCCCGAAGGCGAGGATATCGTTGGAGCAGAAGATCGCCGTCGGGGGCTCAGTGCGGCCCAGCAGCGCTCGGGCGCCGGCAACGCCGCCTTCGACGGTGTACGGAACTTCCACAAGCAGATCCGGATCCGCAGGGAGGCCATAGGCGGCCAGGGCGGCGCAGTAGCCCTGATAACGTGCATAGCTGCGGTCGGATTGGCTGAACGTGCCGGCGAGCATGGCGATGCGCCGGTGGCCAAGTTGCAACAGGTGACCGACGGCGCCTGCCGCGGCGGCGAAATTATCCACCCCCACACAGGGCAACGATGTGCGGAGACGCGACGAGTAGGTGAGCACCACGGGCGTGCCGTTTTCCTGGGCGGCGATCAGCGCCGGGCTTTCGGGGTGGGATGAGGTGACGATCAGGCCGTCAACCCGGTGCTGCCGAAAGGTCTGCACCAGGTGAGTCTCCTCATTGGCATCGTAATCGGTAGCGCCGATCAGGAGCGCGTAGCCATGGAGCGCGGCGGTCTGCTGAACGCCGCGGGTTGACTCGGCGAAGATCGGGTTGGTAAGCGCAGGCACGATCAGACCCAGGGTCATCGTGCGCCGGCGCGACAGCCCGCTGGCGATGGCATTGTAGCTGTAGCCGAGCTGGCGCATCGCTGCGTACACCCGATCCCGTGTGGCCGGGGCTACCCGCTCCGGGTTGTTCAACACCCGCGAGACCGTAGCAATGGAAACGTTTGCAAGCTCAGCAACACGCTCCATTGTGCTTCCCAATGACCGTGCCTGCCTTCCTAATGTAAACGTCTACATCGGCTGACGAAGTGTACCACCACGGTATTAATCGAGCGCGAGCAAAAGATTAACGGAAAGTAAAATCTTCATCAAACACACGGCATACGGTGACGCAGGCGCCGTGGGTGGTTAGAGCAGAGGCAACGTCTCCGGGGCCTGCTCCATGCCCCGCTGAAGAAGACGGACCCGCCTCGGGACCTGCCCGGAAAGCTGGCATTACTTTCGCATCCACGGCACTTGTGGTATCATGCCCACGTCCATGACGCGCTGCATATAACCTCGGTTTTTCGCCCCGGTCAAGGAGGACTCGATGCAGGACCAGTTGAAACGTGTCGCCGTCATTGGCGCCGGTACGATGGGCGCCGCCATCGCCGGCCTGGTCGCCGGCGCCGGCCTGCCCGTACTGCTGCTCGACGTGCCGCCCAATAAACTGACCCCGGAGGAGGAGGCGAAGGGGCTGACTCTCCAGCACCCCGCCGTTCGCAATCGTATTGTGCAGAGCGGCTTCGACCGCATGCGTAAGGCGCGCCCGTCGAATCTCTTCAGCGAGCGCACTGCGGAGTTGATCACCCTGGGCAATACCGAGGACGACTTCGCCAGGATTGCTGACTGCGACTGGATCGTCGAGGCGATCATCGAACAACTCGGTCCCAAGCAGGCGCTGATGGAGCGCCTGGACGCCATCCGTAAGCCGGGGGCCATCATCACCACCAACACCTCTGGCATCCCCATCGCTCTGATTGCCGAAGGTCGCAGCCCCGAGTTCAAGCGCCACTTCTTCGGCGCGCACTTCTTCAACCCGCCGCGCTACCTCAAGCTGCTCGAACTCATCCCCGGCGACGATGCCGATCCCGCTGTCGTAGCCGCCTTCCGCCGCTTCGCCGAGGATCGCCTGGGCAAGGGCGTGGTGATCTGCAAGGATCGCCCCAACTTCATCGGCAACCGCATCTTCTCCTACGCCGGCCAGGTGGTGCTCAATTACGCCCTGGCGAACGGGTATACGGTCGAGGAGGTGGACGCGCTCACCGGGCCGCTGATCGGGCGTCCCAATACCGCCAGCTTCCGCTTGCTCGACCAGGTTGGCGTAGATGTGATGCACTACGTCTGTTCGAACCTCTACGAGGCCGTCCCCGACGACGAGAGCCGCGGCGTCTACCGCGAGAACGACTTGCTCGCGCGCATGGTCGCCGACGGCAAGCTGGGCCGCAAGGTCGGCCAGGGCTTTTACAAAGAGGTGCGCGAGGGTGAGAAGCGCGAGTTCTGGCCCCTCGACCTGGCGACGCTGGAGTACGCGCCTCCGCGGGGCGCCGCCAGCGTGGACTCGCTGATCGAGGAGGCGAACAAGTACAAGAGCCTGCCTGAGCGCCTGCGCTTCCTGCTGCGCCGCAGCGCCGAACGGCCCGATGACCGCGGCGCCGCCCTGGTCGCTCAGGCCCTCCTGCCGATGATGGCCTACGCCGCCCGCCGCCTCCCCGAGATCGCCGACAGCATCGCCGATGTGGACAACGCCATTCGCTGGGGCTTCGCTCATCAGATGGGGCCGTTCCAGATCTGGGACGCCCTGGGCCTGGCCGAGACCGCCGATCTGATGCGCTCGCGGGGCCTGGAACTGCCGGCCTGGGTAGACCAGTTGGCGAAGGGGGATGCCCGCTTCTACAAGCAGGAGGCTGATGGCAAGCAGTCGGCGTACAATGTCACTACTGGCCGCCACGAGATCATCGAGCGCGATCCGCGGGCGATTGACCTGGCCGCGCTCAAGGAGGCCGGCAAGCTGGTGCACGGCAACGCCGCCGCCAGCCTGGTGGATCTGGGCGATGGCGTGCTGTGTCTGGAACTCCATTCCAAAGCCAACACCATCGGCGGCCAGGTGATCGAAATCATGCTGGCGGCGGTCGAGGAACTCAAGCACGACCGCTGGGTAGGCATGGTCGTCGGCAATCAGGGGGCGCGTTTCTCCGCCGGGGCGGATCTGAACGACTTTGGCGCCGCCGTCGAGGCCGGGGCCTGGGAGGATCTCGAAGAACTGCTCGGTCTGGTCCAGCAGGCTTACCAGGCGCTGCGCCATAACCCCAAACCAGTGGTGAGCGCTCCCTTTGGCCAGACCCTGGGCGGCGGAGCCGAACTGGCCATGCACAGCGCCGTCACCGTAGCCGCCGCCGAGACCTATATGGGCCTGCCCGAGTTCGCCGTGGGGTTGATCCCCGGCTGGGGCGGTTGCAAGGAGCTGAACCGGCGCATTATCGCCGAGGCGGCCAGCAGCGGCGGTGATGTGCTCAAAGCCTTCCAACGCGTCTTCGAGACGCTCGCGTTCGCCAAGGTGGCCACCAGCGCCCACGAGGCCCGCGAACTGGGCTTCCTGCGCCCCACCGACCGCATCGTCTTCAACCAGGACTACCTGCTCGGCGAGGCCAAGCGGGAGGTGCTGCGCCTGGCGGCCGAGGGCTACCTGCCCCCTCCGAGCACCAAAACGTGCTACGCCCTGGGGCGCGATGGCCTGGCCGCCGCGCGGATCGCCATCTTTCAACTGTCCCAGGGCGGCTACGCCACGGAGTACGATGCCGTCATCGCCGATAAACTGGCCTACATCCTCTGCGGCGGCGATCTGAGCAGTCCCCAGTTCGTTGATGAAGCCTACATCATGCAACTGGAGCGCGAGGCGATCCTGGCTCTGCTAAAAGACGAGCGCACCATGGCCCGCGCCCGCCATATGCTGGAGACCGGCAAGCCGCTGCGGAACTAGAGCGCTGACCGGAATGCCTTGATCCACTGAGGACACTGAACCGTGTGGCTCGCGGCGCTCGTGCCGCCATCGTTGCGGATCAACCGTTTCGAGGAACGCCATAGAGCGCCGGGCGCCGTGATTGAGCCACAATCAGCACCGGCCCGTGGCTCAAGTGTCAGACAAGCCGCAACTTTTCTCTGAGGAGTAATACACCCATGCGAGAAGCAGTCATTGTCAGCGCGGCGCGCACGGCGGTGGGCAAGGCCCCGCGGGGGACGCTGCGCACCGTGCGCCCCGACGAACTGGCGGCCGTGGTGGTCAAGGCAGCCATCGAGCGCGCGCCGGGGCTTGACCCGCGCGAGGTCGAGGATGTGATCATGGGCTGCGCGATGCCCGAGGGCGAGCAGGGCATGAACCTGGCGCGCATCGCCGCCCAGCGGGCCGGTCTGCCCGATACGGTCTGCGGCATCACGATCAATCGCTTCTGCGCCTCGGGGCTGCAAACGATCGCCACCGCGGCGCACCAGATCATGAGCGGCCAGGCCGATGTCATCGTCGCCGGTGGCGCCGAGAGCATGAGCATGGTGCCCATGGGCGGCAACAAGTTCGCGCCCAACCCCTACCTGGCCGTCCACGATCCCGCGGTCTACCTGGGTATGGGCCTCACCGCCGAAAACGTTGCGCGGGACTTCAAGGTCAGCCGCGAGGACCAGGACGCCTTCGCCCTGAGTTCGCACCAGAAGGCCCTGCGCGCCCAGCAGGAGGGCCGCTTCGCGCCGGGGATCGTGCCGGTCGAAGTGGACGTGGTGGAACTGGACGCCGAGGGCCGGCGCGTAGAGAAACGCTTCAGCTTCGATACCGACGAGGGGCCGCGGGCCGATACCTCGGCGGAGGCCCTGGCGAAGCTGAAGCCGGTCTTCGCCGCCAATGGCACGGTTACGGCGGGCAATAGCTCGCAGACCAGCGACGGGGCCGCGGCGGTGGTGGTGATGAGCCGCGAGAAGGCCGAGGCCCTGGGCCTCAAGCCCCGCGCGCGCTTCCTGAGCTTCGCCGTGGGTGGCGTGGCCCCCGAAGTGATGGGCATCGGTCCGGTGGTGGCCGTGCCGAAGGCGCTGAAACTGGCCGGGCTGAACCTCAGCGATATTGACCTGATCGAGCTCAACGAGGCCTTTGCCGCCCAGGCCCTGGCGGTGATCCGCGAACTGGGCATGGATATGGAGAAAGTCAATGTCAATGGCGGGGCGATCGCTCTCGGCCATCCCCTGGGCTGCACGGGCGCCAAGCTGACGGTGCAGATCCTCGACGAACTGGAGCGCCGCGGCGGACGCTACGGCCTGGTTACGATGTGCATCGGCGGAGGCATGGGCGCCGCGGGCATCTTCGAGCGCCTGGCGTGAACTCAGGGGAAACCCGGTCTCCCCACGCCCCGCTGAATGGGAAGAGGTGGGAAGGCTGCGCCTTCCCACCTCTTTTTCTGGCTAATACCTGATCACCACCCGCGTGCCCACATCGGCCCATTCATAGAGCCACTGGGCATCTTCGATGCGCAGGTTGATGCAGCCGTGCGAAGGGCGCGCGCCGGTGCCATGGCTGTTGTGCCAGTAGGTGCCGTGCAGGGCCACGCCGCCAACCACATACTGCACCCAGGGAATGTTCGGCACGTTCCAGCACTCGCCGCCCATGCAGCCGAACATGGTCTGCATATCATACTTGGCGTAGATGGCGTAGTCGCCGACGGGGGTGTTGAAGCCATCGCGTCCGGTCGCCACGGGCGCGCGAAAGACCAGCAGATCGCCTTCGTAGGCGCTGAGCCACTGCTCGCTCAGATTGACCTCGATCCGCCGCTCCCAGATCGCCGGGTCCCAGATCAGCGCGCCTTCGAGTTGGGGTACGGGCGCGAGGTTGAGGCCGCGGATCTGGGCCAGCTGGCGCCCCAGGTCGCTGAACCGCACCTCGAACAGGCTGCTGAGATCGAAGCCATTGGCGGCCTGCATGCTCTGAAAGAAGGGAGGGAGATCCTCGGGGAAGTAGACGAACTTTGCCCGCTCGAAGTACTGTACGCTGCGCCCTCCTTCGTCCACCACCTCGCTGAGCGGATAACCGAAGATGCGTAGATCGCCGCGACGCTCCCACACGCGGCGAAACTCGCCCCAGAGGGTGTGGCGCGTTTCGGGGAAATAGCGGGCGCCATTCTGGGGGTCGTCAATGCCTCCGGGGAAGCCCTGCACCTCGAGGATTTCGCGGCCCAGCAGCCCGAGCTGGACCTGATAGGGCGTGCCGGCATGCTCCGGGCTGTACTCAAAACGGGCGCGCTCGAAGTACTGCACGATGCGGCCCTGCTCAACAAACTCCTCGGTGATTGGATAGCCGAAGACATGCAGTTGACCGTTGGCGCGCCAGAAGTCGAGAAAGCCGCTACGATTGCTCAGATGGTGGCCGGTGGCGGGAAAGTAGATGGTCTGCAACAACGGCAACTGCGCCGGGTCAACCGTGGATACCTGCTGCCGGGCCGCCTCCCGGAGCGCCATCTCGCGCGCACGGGCGGTTTCGACGGCGCGGCGGGCCTCGGCGTAGCTCAGCGGGGCCGGAAAATCGGCGGCGGGATGGCGGGCGGCGACAGCGCGCGCCCAGCCCATTCCCGCGCCCAGCGCCAGGGCGACGAGTGTCAGGACAAGCGCCGGTAGCAAGCGGCGGCTCAGCATACGATCCTCGCACATTTGAGCGATGTTACACTTTACAGTTGTAACCATCGCCTCGGGATATTTTGCCCATTATATCTCATAAGAACGAAGAATCATAGAGGGTCTGACATAGATTCGGTGTAAAATTACTGCTGCATTCTCGTTTGAAGGAGGCGCGGCGAGCGGCGCCTCCTGCGAACTCCTACACCCTGGATCGTTCGGTGGTTTTGGGCGGCGTGCCCCCAAAAACCACCGAACCATGCCTTGCCGGGCGGGTATGCCGTCCCGGAGCCCGCTGCTGGAGGCGGAAGGGATAGCGCGCCACACGCCGCTCATCGCCGGGCGTGTTATAATTCAGCCCATTGTGAGAAGCGTTCAACACTGCGCCGGGCGGGCCGCGGCCCGCGCCGCACTGCCAGGAGGTCACCCCGATGGAGCGAAAGATCCGCGTGCTTGTCGCCAAACCCGGCCTCGATGGTCACGACCGCGGGGCCAAGGTGATCGCGCGCGCCCTGCGTGATGCGGGGATGGAGGTGATCTACACCGGATTGCAACAGACCCCTCAGATGATCGTCGAGGCCGCCTTGCAGGAAGACGTTGACGTCATCGGGTTGTCTATCCTGTCCGGCGCCCATATGACCCTCCTGCCAAAGGTGACCCAGTTGCTCAAAGAGCAGCAGATGGATGACGTGCTCGTCGTGGCCGGAGGCATCATCTCCGACGCGGACGCGGCTATCCTCAAGGCGCAGCATGGCATTGCCGAGGTCTTCGGGCCGGGCGCTTCGACCCAGGACATTATCAAGTTTATCCAGGATCATGTAAGCGTCTCCCGAAAATGAGACGGCGTTGCGCAGGAGTGGTGTGAATAGTCAGGAGCTTGTCGCACGACTGCGCGCGGGCGACCGGCGCGCTCTGGCCCGGGCGATCACCATAGTGGAGACAGGCGGCCCGCCGGCCCGCGAATTGCTGGCCGCAGCCTATCCTTATACCGGCAACGCTCACGTAGTCGGGATCACCGGGCCGCCCGGCGCGGGGAAGAGCACGCTGGTGACCGCCCTGGCGCTGGAGTGGCGCAGCCGGGGGGTCAGCGTTGGCATCGTGGCTGTGGACCCTACCTCGCCGTTCACCGGCGGAGCAGTGCTGGGAGATCGCATCCGGATGCAGGCCCTGAGCGGCGATTCCGGCGTGTTCATCCGCTCTATGGCCAGCCGCGGGCGCCTCGGCGGCCTGGCGCGCGCCACCGCCGATGCTGTGGCCCTGCTCGATGCGGCCGGCTTCCAGGTGGTGCTCGTCGAGACGGTCGGCGCCGGCCAGGGCGAGGTGGATATCGCCCGCGCCGCCCATACCACCCTGGTGGTCGAGGTGCCCGGCATGGGCGATGACGTGCAGAGCATCAAGGCCGGCGTGCTCGAGATCGCCGACGTGTTCGTGGTTAACAAGGCTGATCGCGAAGGGGCCGAGAAGACCGTGCGCCAGTTGCGCGCCATGTTGCATCTGGCCGACCGGCAACCCGGCGAATGGGAGCCGCCGGTGCTCACCGCCGTCGCCACCGCCTCCACCGGCAGCGCGGCGATTGTGGACGCGGCCACCCGTCACCTGGCATACCTGCGCGAGACGGGGCTGGCCGATGCGCGCGCACGCCACGCCGCCGAACGCGAACTGGCCGCGGCAGTGCAGGAACTGGCCCTCGAACGGCTGGGCGGTCCGGCCTGGCACGACCTGGTGGCCCGCATCGCCAGCCGCGAGCGCGACCCCTATGGCGGCGCCGAGGAGTTGTTTAACTCGATCCGCTCCGGGTAAGGATGGCGCGATCCCGTCACCCCCCTGCACGCAACCCTCCAGGTTGCGCACGCTGTATTGCCAATCCGGTATCGCCGAACGCTGCGGGCTAAAGCCCTTGCTGAGCTCCTGAAAGCCCCTGTGGGGCGTCCACGTTCTGAGCCCGCAGCGGGCGCTACCGTCGCAAGGATCAGCGTGGTATACCGGTTCAATTCTTAATGATATTTGCCTCGTTGATCTTCGGCCTGGATAGCGCAACCCGGAGGATCGCGCCACCCTACCCTGTTATTTGCCCCGTTGATCTTCGGCCTGGATAGCGCAACCCTCCGGGTTGCGCTACTTGCGCTGGACAGGCGATTCGCGCTACACTCACCATGGCGCCATAGACGGCGCTCTGCTGGATTCGGGTCTATGCGCTTGTTGTCATGCCGATGTCGTTCCGCGCCCGCCTGACGCTTGCCTACACCGGTTTCTTCGCCCTGGCCCTGCTGCTGCTGGGCTGCGGGATCTACTTTTCGGTGCGCCAGGCGCTGCTGGCCGGGGTGCAGCGCGATCTCTGGGCGGCCACGCGCCAGGTGCGCGCCATCTTCAACGCTGGCGGGCTGGAACCGGTGCGCACCCCCACCGGCGAACTCGATCCCTACCTGCGCAGCGAATTCATCCAGATCTTCAACAACCCCAACCTCGGCGCTCAGGTCTTTGACCGCAATGGCCGCCTGCTCAACAGCACGCCAAATCTTGACGGGCACAACCTGCCCCTCGCTCCCGAAGCCCTGTCCCTCGGCGCCGAGAGCGTCAGCACCGGGCTGACAGCCACGCACGAAATTGACGGCATCCACCTGGTGTCCCTGGTCACGCCGCTGGTGTTGCAGAGCAACAACCGGGTGGTCGGCTACCTGCAAGTCTGGCGTCCCCTGCGCGACGTGGAGACGACGCTGCGCACGCTTACCGGGATCTTGCTTGGCGGCGGGGCGATCGCCCTCCTGATGACCGCTGCCGGGACGGCGCTCCTCTCCCGGCGCGCCCTGTCGCCGATTGACGAGATCACCCGCACCGCCCAGAGCATCGTCCGGGCCGAGGATCTGGCCCAGCGCGTACCGGTGCCGCCGCAGCAGGACGAACTGCATCGCCTGGCGGTGACGATCAACGAACTGCTGGAGCGGCTGGAGAAGCTGTTTAACGCCCAGCGGCGCTTCGTAGCCGATGTTAGCCATGAGTTGCGCACTCCGCTGGCGGCCATGCAGGGCAACCTTGAGGTGCTGGAACGCGGCGGGTTGAGCGATCCTGAACTCGTCCGTGAAGCCCTGGCCGATATGCGCCGCGAAACCGGCCGTCTCATTCGCATGGTGAATGACCTGCTGCTGCTGGCGCAGAGCGACGCGCGGGTGCAGGTGCGCTTCGAGCCGGTTGAACTGGATACGTTGCTCCTGGAGGTCTATCGCGAATTGCGTCCTCTCGCTGGCGGCGTCGCCCTGCGCATCGGCGCGGAGGATCAGGTGACGGTGCTGGGCGATCGCGACCGGCTGAAACAGGCTCTGCTCAACCTTGGCGTGAACGGGTTGCAGTACACCCCGCCAGGCGGCACGGTTACCCTTGGGCTTGAGCAACGCGATGGTTTCGCCCTGCTGACCGTCTCCGACACCGGTGTGGGCATCAGCGAGGAAGATCTTCCGCATATCTTCGACCGCTTCTATCGAGCCGATCGCTCGCGTTCGCGCTACAGCGGCGGCGCCGGGCTGGGTCTATCGATTGTCAAGCGAGTCGCCGAGGCGCACCACGGCTACGCAACGGTTGCCAGCGTGCCCGGCCGGGGCAGCACGTTCGCCATCTGGCTGCCGCTCCCGCACCGCCACGCTCCTGCCGAGACCCAGGAGCAGCCCGCCCTGGAGATCGAGGCGAACGATGCGCCGGCTCTGCCCGTGTCGCGGTGAAGGCTTCCGGGCGGGGAGAAGCACGCACAACCAGGCATCCCCTACGCGCCACCTTGACCCGCAACGATGGCAGCGCGAGCGCAGCGAGCCACGGGGCTCAGGGCGCTCAGGGGATCAACTCTTCTGGTCAGCGCTCTAAAGCCCGGAGCTACTGTGTGACAATTGCCGTCATTTGTGACTGTGACAACACCATGCCCCTGCCGGGCATGCCTGTGGACGACGGGCAAACGCTGCTCTACCTGCTGGGACGGCCGGATGTAGAACTGCTTGGTGTTACCACCACGTTCGGCAACGGTAGCATTGACCAGGTATACGCAGCGACACAACGCCTGTTGCGCGCGGTCGGCCGGACAGATATCCCTCTGCTGCGCGGTGCGGAGCGGCGAGGCGCGCCACCGACCGAAGCCGCCCGTTTTCTGGCCGATATGGCCGCGGCCCACCCCGGCGAGATCAGCGTGCTGGTGCTTGGCCCCCACGGCAACCTGCGCGGAGCGGCCACCCTTGACCCCGCGTTCTACGCCAATCTGCGCCAGGTGGCCTGCATGGGCGGCTATCTGCGCCCCCTTCCCGGACCGTTCTGGAGCACGGTCCGGGAACTGAACCTCTCGGCTGACCCCGAGGGCGCCTGGATGACCCTCAATGCCCCCTGCCCGGTAACCCTTATGAACGCGCAGGTATGCCTCGACGCTCCGTTCGATGCTGCTGAATTAGCGCCACTGGCAGCCTTCGACCGGCGCATCTACGCCGCCCTGGCCGATTTTGTGCGCCGCGGCGCCGCGCAGGGTCGCGTACCTGCCGATTATCTCTGGGACCTGCTGCCCGCGGTCTACCTCTCGCACCCCGAATTCTTCTCCCATGAGCGCGTCTGGCTGCGTTCCACCGTCGCTGATCTCGAACGGGGGCAACTGGTCCTGGGCGAGCCGGGCGAAGGCGCGAAGATTGTCATGCCCGAACGCATCCGCGACCGGGAGGGCTTCTACCGGGTTCTCTACGCGGCCTGGGAGCGGGTTGCCACCGTGGCGCCGTTGTAGGGCGAGTTGTGACACCCGGCGCCTCACCGGCGCCGGGAGGCGCGCAGCAGCGCGATGACCGCTCCCGTCAGCGATGCCGCTGCCGCTCCCCATGCCACCGGCGCCACCGGCGAGGCGCCGGCCTGCTTCGTTGCGATTCCGGAAAAGGCCCAGGCAGCCACCGCCGGAACGGCTGGATCGCGCCGGACGATCCCCAGCGTCGCTCCCAGAGCCGCGCCCATGCTCAGCAACCCGGCGGTCCACACCTCGCGGCTCGCGGGGGTGCCCTCCCACCCTGCATCGTACAACGTTACCGCCGCATTGATGATCGTGGCCACAGTGATCCACCCCAGGTAAATGCTGAAGGGCAGGCGCACCAGCAGTCGCTCCATCCAGGGGCCACGGGCCTGGCCGAGGCGTAGATCAATCGTGATCAGCGCCAGCAACAGCCCTACAATCGCCCCAAAGTTTAACTGGAAACGGTTATAATGCCAGAGCACCAGCCAGGTTACATTGGCGGCGCAACTGGCCACAAAGGGCCAGGCGATGCGCCGCAGGCGCTCATTGTCGCGCTGTTGCGGCAGGGCTTGATAGACAGCGTAGCCGATCAGGCCGGAGTAAATCACCCCCCAGATGCCGAAGGTGTAGCGCGCGGGGATGATGGGCAGCGGGAACCGTGTGGCCACATCGCCGATGGTCTGCCCGTTGAGACGCACGATGTTGGTCAGCGCATTGGCGCCAATGGTCCCTGTCAGAGCGGCGACAACGGCAGCCTGCCGCGTCACATCGGCGGCTGTGGGGTGGGTGAGCGCGTTGGTCATACGTTCGACTCCCTGAATAAGGTGCGCGCGCAACCCTACGGGTCGCGTCAAAGGGAAACGGGTCTCTGCGCTCCCCGGCGGGCCGCGGATCTGTTATGATGGGCCAACCCCTGCTGGCGCCTTCTGGGGCCTGAACATACTATACCAATGCCTGTTAAACAGACTGCACGTGCATATGGCCGGGTCGTATGTGAACATGCCGTGCAGCCTGGCGGCTAATGAGTTTGTAAACAACGTTTTTCACTATACCCCCGCCCCCTCCCCAACCCTCCCCCGCCGGGGGAGGGGGCATGCCTCCTCCCCCCTGCGGGGGGAGGCTGGGAGGGGGGCGGAAAGGCGATGAAGATTAAGCATATAAACCGGTATTCGCCCTGTAGCCCGGCGGCTGAAGCCGCAGGCCACCGATGCAACGCCCGCCTGCGCAGGCTATCCGGGATTTGCGTCTTGACGATACAATCATATCAGGGCGCCATATCCGGCAATCGCCAATCCAAAATCCACAATCGGAAATGGTATGAGGAGTAGTATACGCCATGTCTGTCTGGGAGACGTACCTCGACACGCATCAGTCGCGCTTTCTCGATGAACTGGCGGAGTTTTTGCGCATTCCGAGCATTTCGGCCATTGCGGCCCATGCCCCCGATGTGCAGCGCGCGGCCGAGTGGGTTGCTGCGCGCGCCGCGCGCGCCGGCCTCGAACACGTCCAGATCCTGCCTACAGGGGGCCATCCCGTGGTCTATGCCGACTGGCTGCACGCCCCCGGCAAACCGACCGTGCTGATCTACGGCCACTTCGATGTGCAGCCGGTCGATCCCGTCGAACTCTGGACCCATCCGCCATTCGAGCCGCACATCGGCGATGGCCGGGTGTACGCCCGTGGCGCTTCGGACGACAAAGGCAACATGCTCGCGCCGCTGCTGGCGATTGACGCGCTGCTGCACGCCACGGGCGCCTTGCCGGTCAATGTCAAGGTTTTCTTTGAAGGGCAGGAAGAGATTGGCAGCCCCCAGATCGGCCCCTTCCTGGCGGCGCACAGGGAGCTTCTGGCCTGTGACATCGTGCTCAACGCCGACGGCGGCCAGCACAGCGAAACGGAACCGGCGCTCCTGGTGGGGCTGCGGGGCCTCTGCGGCCTCCAAATAGACGTCACCGGGCCGAAGATGGACCTGCACAGCGGCCTGTACGGCGGCGTGGTGATGAACCCCATCCATGCCCTGGTGATGATCCTCAACTCAATGCGCAGCGCCGAAGGGGTGATCACCGTCGAGGGTTTCTACGATGCCGTGCGCCCATTGAGCGTGGAGGAACGCCAGCGGATCGCCGCGATACCCTACGATGTCGAAGCCCTCAAGGCCGAACTGGGTATTCCCGCCACCTTCGGCGAGGCGGGCTACACCCCGCTCGAAGCCAGCTGGGTCCGGCCAACGCTGGAGGTGAACGGCATCTGGGGCGGGTTTCAGGGCGAAGGGCTCAAAACCGTGCTGCCGAGCACGGCGCACGCCAAGATCACCTGCCGGCTCGTGCCCGACCAGGATCCGGCAACCATTCTGCGGCTCCTGCAGACCCATATCGAGCGCCGCACCCCGCCCGGAGTGACTGTCAGCGTAACGCCCTTCGCCTCGATGGCCGCTCCCTACCTGGCGCCCGAAGACGACCCGGGCAACCGCGCCGCCCGCGCGTTGTTGACGGAACTCTACGGGCGCGAACCGTACATTGTGCGCAGCGGCGGCTCGATCCCGGTATGCACATTGTTCCGTGAGCACCTGGGCGTGTACCCGACCAGTTTCGGCTTCGGGCTGCCTGACGAACGGCAGCATGCCCCCGACGAGTTCTTGCGCCTGGCGAGCTTCCGTATGGCGCAGCGCGCCTACGGGTTGATGCTGGAGCGCCTGGGGGCGTGATGACCGCCAGGAAGGTCAGGGTAAGGGCGCGCCGTTCAGCCTTCCCAGGAGCGGGGGAACTATACGCTGGACCGCCAGGCCAACTCCCTTCACAGCCTGATGAGCCGCTGGATAAGGGTGACGCGCAAGATGTCTGTTTATACCCCGGTACGGTCTACGTGCTACGCTACCATCGCCTCTCGTCACATCCGGGCAATACCGGCAGCTTAACAACCAGCTATGACGCGTTTTCGAGGGCGCGCACCTGTCATGTTTACTCCACAACCTGTCAGCCATCAAGAAATGGTTGACTTCCTTGACCAGGAACGCCGTTGGTTTGAGACGCAGCGCCGGCGCGCCTACCGTGTCGCGGGAAGCCTTGGACTGCTGGTGGTTCTCTACGCGCAATACACGCTTCTGGTTGATGAGGTTTCGCCGTATATCGCTCGGGCCATCTATGCTCTGAACCATATCCTGCTGGCTGCCTTCACCGTCGCCGTCCTCTGGCAACTGGCCCGGCAGCGCGTCCCGATCGAGCAGATCGAACAGCGCACGCTGTTCTTTTTCATCTTTCAGGCCTTGTCTCCTTCAACGGCTTTGTCCCGGCGCTCTTCGGCCCAACGCCGGGCATGGTGCTGGGCGAAACCTACGGCGACGATATCTGGTTTCTCCTGGCCACCTGCGCCCTGGCGATCCATTTCTATCCCTCCTGGCGCGGCGTGGCGCTCGCGCTGGGGGTCTACGCCCTGGCATTCATCATTGTCGCCGCGCAGGTGATCCAGTGGCAGCTTCACGGGATTGATGACGGCAGCGGAGCCACGATCATCCAGATCTATGCTCTGGCCGGCATGTTTCTCGCCTTTATGGTCATCCTGGCAAGCTACCGCAACCGGCTGGACCGCCTTGGCGCCGAATATGAACTCCTGGCATCCATTGCCCGCACCGATGCGCTCACCGGGCTGCCCAATCGCGTCCAGATCTATGGTGACATGCGCCGTCTGATTGCCGAGGCGGAGCGCCATCGCCATAACTTTTGCGTTTGCTTGTTTGATGTGGATCACTTTAAGCGCTTCAATGACCGGTACGGCCACTTAGCCGGCGACCATGCGCTACGGGCCATCGGGCAGGCTGTCCGGGCGAACCTGCGCGCCACGGATTACTTCGGGCGCTGGGGCGGCGAGGAATACTGCATCCTGCTGCCGCACACAGGACTGGAGCAGGCCACTGGCGCGCTTGAACGGGCGCGCCTGGCGCTCAAAGAGATAACCCATCTTCCGGGGCCGATCAGCGCCAGCTTCGGCGTGGCCGCCTACCGCCCCGGCGATAGCGCGGAAACGCTCCTGCACCGCGCCGATGTGGCGCTGTACCGGGCCAAAGGGGCCGGGCGCGACCGTATCGAGATTGAAGCCTGCGAGGAAGCGCAGGGGAGCTATCCGGTTGGATTAACTCACGCCCATAGGCGCTCTGCGCTATTTGATCAGCAGACAGGTCAGGCAACGCTGTAAGTGTCACCTTTTGCCGGGGCGCGCGTAGCGCAGCTCCACATGGCCATGCGGCGCCATGGCGGCGCGCAGGGTCGCCACCAGATCGGCATCGGCGCCGCGGTCGGCGAGGAAATCCAGGGTGGGCGCGTTAATGTAGTACGTTACATCGTCGGCGCCCTCCTCTTCAAGGTGGTCAATCAGGAACTGCAACTGCTGCGGGGTGATCTCGCCAAGATAGACGCCGGTTTCGTCGTTGAACAGGGCGATCCCTTCCTCAAGCGGCGCCGGCGGGGACTGGGGTTCGGCCTCACCCCGGGCGACGGCCAGGATCTGCCGCTGCTCGGCCCGGCTGAAGCTCAAGGGGGCCAGCGAATCGCCCAGCAACGTCTCGACGATCACCCGGGCCGCGTCGGGACGAGCGAGGCGGGCGGTCGCGGCGCGCATTGCCTCAATGCGGCCCGGCTCGCCAAGTAAACGATCAATTTTGTAGCCAATCGTCAGCAGCGAGTTGCTCCGCGCAGCGGCGCCGTTTTCCAGCAAGTGGTCACTGTTGCGCTCCTCCTGGCCGGGGATCGGATTGACGATCAGCATCGGCAACCCGGCGGCCATGCACTCCGCCGAGGTCAGACCCCCCGGCTTGCCGATGAACAGCGTCGCCACCCGCATCAGCGCGTGCATCTCGTTGGTGAACCCCAGCACCCGGAACCGTTCGGCCTGCGCGGCGGTGAGCGCCATCACCTCCTCGCGGAGCAGGCGATTGCGCCCGCAGACCACCACCGTCTGCACTGGCGTCCCCATCTGCATGATCCGCGAGACAATCTCCTGAGCGGGGCCGCCGCCAAAGGCCCCTGCCGAGACCAGCAGCGTCGGCAGGTCGTCACGGAGCCGGTAGCGCGCGCGGATGGCGGCCACATCAACCGACGCGCTAAACTCCGCGGCGACCGGAATGCCTGAGACGGTGATTCGCTCCGCATCAATCCCCAGGGCGATCAACTGGGCGCGAGCCTCGTCCTGGGCGACAAAGTAACGGTTGAAGACGCGGCTCAGCCACATGCCCTGAAAATCGTAGTCGGTGGTGACGATCGCCAGCGTGGTATGCAGCCGGCCCTGGCTCAGCAACTGGGCCACCATCGCCGCAGGCATAAAATGGGTGCACACGGTGATGTCCGGATCATAGTCCTGAATGAAGCGCACCAGCGGCTGAGCATTGAGCATGGCCAGAAGGTTCATCAGCTCGACCTGGGTGCTGAACGGCGCATCGTTCTGGTCGTAGAGCCAGCCCACGGCCCACGGGTTATCCTTCACCATGGCGAAATAGGCGTCGGCGGCGGCGACCTGATACAGGCGTGAGGTGAGCTTCAGCGCGTCCTGGTTCTGAACTTCGATGCCGGGACGAGCGCGAAAGGCGCGTTCCACGGCGGCGGCGGCAACCTTATGCCCCGAGCCGACGCTCGCCGAGAGCACAAGAACCCGTGTGGTCATATCTGGCTCCACGCGAATGGCAGCAACGATTGTCGCGGGTAGTATACCGCAGATGAGGGACGGCATCGTATGGCTGCGCCGCGGGTTTCGTCACGACGCCGGTCGAGCGTCTGGCGTCGCCGAGCAAACCGACAGGCGCGACCGGCCGGTCGCCGCTGCCGGTCCGGAGAGGCGGGAAGGTCAGAAGCCGCCCCCTTTCTCAGGTTCAGGATTTTTCGAGCGAGAAGGGATTTTCGGCGTTCCAATGTGCTTACGGTCCTCATCCCCCCTCTCCCGCGCGCGGGAGAGGGGGGTGGGGGGCGTTCCAATGCTCCGCATGCGACGCGAGGATGGGCCGGAAAACCCTAAACTTGAGAACTGTCCCCCTCCCGGCGTGTTCTGTCCGCCTATGAGCCAGCAGGGGGGAAGGGACAAATCAGGTTTGCCCCTCACCCTACCTGCTGCACAAAAAGGCTCGGAGGGGTCCATTGCCCCCTCCGAGCAACGGCGGTAGAAACGCCTGCACAGCGGCTCACGCATCCTGCCCGGCGCCCCAGATCATACCCAGGCTCTGGCCGCTGCCGCGCATGGTGCGGGTCAGGAGGTAGAAATGGGCGCAGCGGGCGGCGCGGGCGCCATCGCCGATGGCGGTGAGCACCTGCTCGCCCTCGGGACGGGTCACATCACCCGCGGCGAACAGGCCGGGGACGGCAGTGGCGCCGTCGCGATCCACCTGTATAAAACCGCCAGGCCCGACCACTCCCAGGTCGCGCACCAGGGCGCTCGCCGGCTCGTAGCCCAGATCGGCGAAGGCCACGTCCGCCACCAGACGGCTCACCTCGTCGCCGCGGCGGACCACCAGCACCCGCATGTTGCCTTCAGCCGTCACGTCAATCACCTGGTAGCCCGGCAGAACAGCGATATTGGGCCGCTGCTGCAGCAGGCGCACCTCGGCGCGATCAGCCGCCGCCTCGGTGGGCAGCACCAGATAGACCTGCAGCGCGGTTGCAGCGAACTCGGCCACGCTGTAGAGCGCCTGCAGCGTGTCGCCCACCACCACCACTCGCTTGCCCGCGAGCGCGCTGGCGTGCTGCGTCGTACTATGGCCCAGATCGGCAAGCAGACCGGCGCTGCCGTTCAGCCGCATATCGCGGCGCGGGGTCACACCGGTGGCGACGATCACGGTAGCGGTGGGGATCGGCCCGGAACGCTCGGTTTCAACCAGGAAGGCATCGCCTTCCCGGCGGACGATCCTGACGCGGTCCTCGAGCATAAACTCCCGGTGCGAACGCAGCAGATCCTCGAACAGATGCACCGCCGAACTGCCGATCAACGCGCGCTCCTCATCCTCGGGATCGGGGCCATCATAGTGGACCAGAATGCTGCCGACCAGATAATCTTTCTCGACCGCCGCCGGTCGCTCAATGCGTCCGCCGAGGTGATCACAGATCAACAGAAAATCCAGATCCTTGCCCAGGGCGTACATCGCCGCTGCCTGACCCGCCGCACCACCGCCAATGATGACCAGGTCGCGCATACTTCCTCCCTGTGCGAGTAGTCGCACATTATCCACTTCCCGGTATAGCGTCAGGGCAGACTCTACCCTGCGCCTCGGAGGTTCCACTAAAAGCGTGACCACCTTGTCATCGCTTAAAGCCTGGTTAAGCTTTCACAACCGTGTGGGCCTATCTTAGCAGCATTCGATTGAGATTTCAATAATTTGGGCGGCTGATATCCAGGGGGTATGAAACATTCCGAAATCGCGTCTTTTTGCATAAATGTATTTATTTCAATGTAATTGCTAATTTCATGGCTATATAATATCGGTACGGGGCACACTGGCAAACCAGGTTGGCCCCGGGTAGAGCCGTCCCGGCGGGACGGCTCTACTCGACCCCCGCCGGAACGGCGCGCCCCCCGCCGGGACGGCGCGACCCCCGCCGGGACGGCGCGACCCCTCAGGCGGCGGCGCGCCCGCCCCGCCCGCCACGCAGCCGCAGCCAACCATAGCGGGCCAGCAACAGCACCGGCAACCAGACTGGCGACCAGACCAGCAAGATAATGCCGAGGTTCACCAGTTCCTGCCCGAAGGTGATCAGTCCGCGCAGAGCCTCCCGGGCCACGTGGAGTGGCTTCCAGCCATCTTCCTCGATGATGGCCGGCGGGGGCGGCACGGGTCGCACCTCAACCGTGATGGTCGAAAAGGCGGCGCTCTGTTGCAGGTACTTCATGCGCCCCTGGATCTGCTCGATCTGCCCCTGCACTTCGGTAAGAGCCTGGTTGACCTGCAAGGCGTCCTCTACCTCGCTGGCCCGTCCCAGGAGTTCGAGCAGGCGGTCACGGGTGGCTTCGAGGTTGCGCAATTGGGATTCGAGATCGACAAACTCTTCGGTTACATCATCGCCGCTGATCGTTCGCGAGAGGACCTTACGCGCCAGCCCTTCAACCCCGCTGAGGGCTTCGTCGAAGCGCTGCGCCGGCACGCGGACGGTGATCACTGCCATGCGTCCCGCCTCGGCGCCGTTGGTCTGCAAGGAGACGACGTAGCCGCCGAGTTCCTGGGCGCGGGCGCTAATGCGCCTTTCGGCTTCGGCCACGTCCTCTACTTCAATGCTGAGGGTTGCGGTTTTGATCACCAGACGCGGGAAGCCGGGTTGGACCGCTGTGTCTGGCGCGCCTGGCGCGCTGCCCGCGGTTTCATGGTAGGAAGACGACTCGATGGCCGCCGGCGCCGCTGTGGGCACGCTCATCGGCGCGCGCGCCTCGGTCGTGTCGCTCATCGCCATGCCCGCGGCCGGGGCGCCTTCGGGACGAGCTATAGCTCCACATCCAGCCAGAAACAGAGCCGCCAGGAGGAGGATGAGGAGAAGTCGCTGGTGTCGCATCGCGTGGCTCCTTTGGTGTGTGCTTGCAGCCGTTCGACTGATCAACGCTCCGGAGCGCCGAAATGTTCCTTCTTCCTCGTGCTGGATGATCTGGAGGGCAGAGGCAGGGGCGATTTGCGAACCACTCCTGCCGGCAAGGGCCTTCAGGGGTTCTCAGATGTAGGGTTTTCCAGCGCTTGCTCGCGTCGCATGGGCCATCCGGGGCATTAGGACGCCCAACGCCCCCCTCTCCCGCTCAGGGAGAGGGGGGCGGGGGGGTGAGGACCGTAAGCGCATTGGAATGCCGAAAACACCTTCTCGCTCGAAAAACCCTCTACCTGAGAAGCCTTCAGGGGCGGGTCTGGGAGGGCGTAGCCCTGAGCGATCTGTCCGGACCTGTCGCGGCTGTGCCAGGGGGCGCGCCCGCTGCGAGGGAAAATATGAGGTGGTTGCAGAGATACGCGGCCTCTCCGCGCCCTCCAGGGAGTAACGCAGGTGTCATGCTATCCGGCAGGCTGAGGCCCGTTGGGTCAGGGGGAACTGTTTAGCGCGGTAATGCCGCGCTCGCCGCGCAGCAGTTCGCCGCGCCGGCCGCCGGCAATGTCCCACGCCCAGAGACTGGACGAGCCGCGCGGGTGTTGCGCCTGCGGTCCACGGGGACCAGGAGGCGCCGTGTCACTGAGGACGTAGAGCAGTTGCTGGCCGTCCATCGTTGCCGCGCCGATGCCGCCCGGACTGCTTCCGGTCAGGATCAGCTCGCTGCGGCGCGCGCCGGCCCAGCGGTACACCTGGTACTCCTGCACGACCTGGCTCGGGCACAGAGTGGCGAGGTAGATCAGGCGTCCCTGGCCATCCCAGGCGAGGGGGCGCGTCCAGTACGGGCCTTCACGACGCGGTTCAGCCGGAGGCTCGGGTTCCGGCGTGGGCGAGGGCGATGGACTTGCCGCGGGTGTGCCGCCCTGGGCGGGGGTAGGGCTGGCGGTCGGCGTACCGGTAGCGGTAAGCGTCGGAGTTGCGCTGGCTGTTGCCGTTACTGCAGCCGCTGGCGAGGCGGCCACATTTGCGCGCGCGGTAGGGGTGGCGGCAGCCGCCGGACTGCCCCTGGCAGCGGGCGCGGTGGGGCTGCCGGCAGCGGCGCGCGCGGCAGGGGTGGCGGCAGCCGCCGGACTGCCCGTGGCAGCGGGCGCGGTGGGGCTGCCGGCAGCTCCTGGGGTGATCGCCGGTTCGCCGGTAGCGGCGGTTGTTGGGGTCGGCGATGAGGTTGGTGTAGGAGTGGGCGTTGGGAGCACCTCCCTGGCGGTCCCGATCACCTCAAGGATGCCGCCGCTGGCGTCAAACACGACCAGATCCGCTCCCAGGCCATCGGTGCGCAGAGCCTCGACGGCGAAGCGACTGCCGTCGGGCGCGGCGAGGGGCCGGCCCAGGGCGCGGTAGATTGCATCGCCATTGTCGTTCACCATCACCCTGGCGCCCACGTCACTGATCTCCCCGCGCGGATTGCGCAAAAAGAGGGTGCTGCGCCCATCCTGCGCCCTGGCGGCGAAGACCAGCGCCCCTCCTTCGAGCCACTGGGGCGCGAAGCGACTCCACTCATCATTGCCCTCTATCAGGCGCTGTGGCCGTCCGCCTTCGAGCGGCACGGCGTAGAGCGTGCGCTGGATCGGCGCGACGCCGGTCTCATCAACCGCGAAGGCGACGCGGGCGCCATCGGGGCTGAAGGCCGGGTCGGCGCAACCGACGCCCACCTGGGCCAGAAGACGCGCGTTGGAGCCATCGGCGTTCATTATCCAGAGCGCGCCGGGAACGGGCAGATCGACGTCGGCCGGGTCGAGGCCGGGCACGGAGCGACAGAAAGCCACCCGCTTGCCATCGGGGCTGACGGCCAGGGCAGTCTCGGTTTCCGGCGAAGCGGTCAGATTGGTCGCCCCCGCGGCGACGGGGGTCAGGCCCGTGCCAGCGTCCCGCAGCCCCGCCTCGACGCGCCAGATATCGCCGTCGAAGAGGATGAAGGCGGGGCCATCAAGGACGGGCGGGCCGCCCTGGGTTGGCGCTCGCAACTGGTTGCTGGCGGCGACGATCGGCGAGGTGCGGGCGACCGCCAGCGTCAGGCGGGAAGGATTCCGCTCAAGGGTCAGGCGAAACGGCAGAGGTTCGGCAAGGCCAATCAGCAGCTCAACGCCAGCGTCGGGGTCGGCAGCAGGAACCAGGCGCGCGCCGGTAAGCACGCGGGTGCCGCTAAAGGTCAGGGTCGAGGAAACGGGCGAGGAGCGGAAGGCGTCATCGCGGAGCCAGCCGGGGAGACGCACCCGCAGGGCATAGGCGCCGTCCAGGTTAACCGCAAGGGTCGCGTCCAGATCACCCGCCGGAGCGCAGCGCGCCTCGGCTCCGAGAGGCGCCGATCCCGGCGCCAGTTCAAAGCGCAACACGATCTGTTCAAAGGCAGGCGTACCACTGGCATCGGCGGCGAGCAGGCGCGCGGAGAAGCGCCCATCAAGCGTGCCAACGCGCTGGTTGCAGAAGCTGAACCCGATCAGGGCCGGGTTCGGAGTAGGCGTGGGGGGCAGCGGCGTAGGCGTGGGTGTTGCCGTGGGGCCAACAGTCGGGGTTGCCGTGGCGGTGGAGGTAGGCGTCAGGGTCGGCGTCGGCGTAGCAGTAGGCGAAGGCGTACCGGCGCGGATGGTCTCAATATTGGCGATCTGCTCGGTCTCGCCGACGGTGGTCAGATCACAGGCGGAGAGGACAAGGAGCAGGACGAGCGGGAGAACGAGCAGGGTGGGAGAGAGTCTCTGCGAAAACGGCTTCACGGGTCGGTAGCCTTTTCCCCCTGGCGGCGCCTCATCCAGGCAGGGCGCGGGGGGTATCGGGCGGCGCGCGTCCGCCCAGAGAGAGCCGCAAGCGCGCTCACTCGCCGGGCAGCGCCACTTTGATCCAGCCGCGGCGCATGGCGTAGACGACGGCCTGGGTACGGTCGTTCACGGCCAGTTTGCGCAAAATTGACGACACGTGGTTCTTTACCGTCTGGTTGCTGATATCCAGTTGCTGAGCGATCTCTTTATTGGTGCGGCCAGCCGCCACCAGTTCGAGCACCTCGAGTTCACGCGGCGAGAGGGGCGAATAGACGCTCTGAATGTCCTCGTCGGCGACCATCTGCCGGAAGGCGGCCAGCACCTCGGTGGCCACTTCAGGCAGAGAGAGCACCAGGTCGTTGATTGGATAGCCGCCGCGGCGCACCTCCTGCAAGGCGGCGAGCAGGGCGGCCCAATCAACGTTGCGCGGCAGATAGGCCGCCACCCCCGCGCGAATGGCCTTGACCACGTGGTCGCCGTCCATATCCGAGCTGAACAGGATGATCCCGATGTGTGGATGCGCGCGTTTAATGGCCCGTGAAACCTCCAGGCCGTTGACGCCGGGCAGATCCACTTCCATCAGAACAATATCAGGATCGCCGTAGTCAACCATCTGGATTGCCTGCTGCCCATTGCTCGCCTCACCCACGATCCGAAACTCCGGGTGAGCCAGGAGGTGTTGCCGCAAGCCTTCGCGGAACAGCGCGTGGGAATGTACAAGGACAATCGAGGTTACACTCACGACCGGCGTTCCTGTGATCAACCCGACGAGGCGCGATCAGACACACGGAGAGCCGCAGCACATGAAGCACATGAAACGGATGTACGCTGCTTCGGCTCTGCTCATTATAGCCGATCGCGTCATGTTCTACAAGGCGAATGCAGGAAAACCAGGTTTCGCTATCGCCCGCCCGGCGGTGGGGCCGGGAGAACTGCGCCTTCCTGGAAGCATCGTTTTCATCCCATTGCGGTGAACGTGCACCTCAACGAATACTCATGGGCATAATAATGTGCAGATACCCCTCCTGGCCCACCGGCTTGAACACGCCAGGGCTTTGCGGCGACTGCGTTTCGATCGCCAGTTGCGCGGTTTTGACCACCCCCAGCAAATCACTGAGATAACGCACATTCAGAGCGATCTGCCCGCCCGCGCCCTGCACCGTGCAATCGAGTTCGCCCCGGTTGTCGCCCACGTCGGCGGCGTTGGCGCTGATCACCAGGCGCCCGGGACCGAGTTCGCCGCCCGGTTCCATCGTCAGCTTGATCGCATTCTGGCTGGCGGTTGCGAAGTACGAGGCCAGTTTGACCGCCTTGGCCAGCTCCGCCGTGTCCACCACGACGCGAGTGGCGTACTGCTGGGGGATCACGCGCTCAATATCCGGGAACTTGCCGTCAATCAGACTGGACACGAACTCGGTCGTCGGGGTATGGAAGAGCGCCTGGCCGCCGCCAGGCGTCACAATCATCCCCACATCGCCCTCGGTTTCTCCGGCGATGCGCGCCAGCTCCAGCAGGGCGCGGGCTGGCACGATAAACTCCACCGCCTTGCTGACCGGCTCGGCGAGCGGAACCTGCCGGGTAGCGAGCCGGAAGCCGTCGGCGGCGGCCATGAACATCGTTTGCTCGCGGAGGCGCACCAGGACGCCCACCAGCACCGGGCGCGATTCGTCGGTCGCAGCGGCGAAGGCCACCTGCTCGATGGCCTGGCGCAGCACATCGGCGGGCAGGCTGGTCGTCGCCTCGCGATCGGCAATCGAAGGGATGGTGGGGAAATCATCGGCATCGGCGCCTTTAATGTTATTGACAAAGCGCCCGCACTCCACCCGCAGGGTCTGGGTGCGCGCGTCGAGGGTCAGCGTCACGCGATCGTTTGGCAGGCCGCCCACGACATCGGCGAGGAGCCTGGCTGGCGCCGTGATCGCCCCCTCCTCCTGCACCTGGGCCCCGATCCAGTGGGTGATGCCAATCTCCAGGTTGGTCGCGGCGAGCTTGAGCCGGCCACCATCGGTGGCCAGCAGCACGTTCGCGAGGATGGGCAGCGTGCTCTTGCCCGCCACAGCATGGCCGACGGTGGCGAGGCCGCGCTTCAGGTTCTCTTGCAGACAGGTCAGTTTCATTGGCGTAACTCCTCTGCCGCGACAGGAAAACCTGCGCCAGCGGAACGAGGCTCTTCCGGCGCAGAGGCATTGGCGCGCAGCGCGCCTCTCCTGGGAGGGCGTGGAACAGCGTCAGGATTATAGCATACCTGAAGTGGCGAATGAGAGGGGACGGGCGTGGCCCCGGGCTGGTCCAACGTCTTCGGGGCCAGTTTCAACTTGTTCGTTGATGTTGGCGGCATAGCCGCCAACGCCAATGAACAACGCCTCGCCGGACCGCGTAAGGGAGTATCGCTATTCTCGGTGTCGCAGGGCAAAGGAGACGTGGCGGCTTTCTCTATGCTCTTCAGGCCCCGGCAGGGCCGCAATCGCCATCCCCAACCCCAGCGTTCCCCAGAGCAGGGCGCTCATATGGCTGAACTCGATGTTGAAGAAGTAGTGGTCGGCCAGACCGACGGCCAGAGCGGCGACTACAGCGGCCTGGCAGCCGAGCAGCCAGTTGACCCGTTCATCATCCAGGGCGGGCAGGCTGCCGATGGTGCTGATGAACCAGGCTGCGACGATGCCGAGAAACGCCGCCAGGCCCACCAGGCCCATGCGCTGGGCAATCGCCAGGTAGATGCTGCTGACCCCGGCGGTCAGATCCAGATCGGGGGCCTGGCCAAAGCCGATGCCGAAGAAGGGGTAGCGCTGGATAATGGCGATGGCGTTGCGAAACTCGGCCAGGCGCATCTGCTGGGCCTGGTCGCGGAACTGCAAGCCGCTGATCAACCGCTCGATGAAGGCCCCGGCGTATCCCAGGCCGAAGAGCAGCGCGGCCCCCAGCAGCGTGGCGACGACCATCACCCACCACAGGCGGCGATAGCGCAGGGTGGCCAGGTAGGCCGCGGCGATAATCAGCCCGAGCAGCGCCGCCCGCGAGAAGGTCAGTAGCAGGGTCAGGAGCATCACGGCGACGAGGGCGCCCAGCATCCAGCGGCGCATCACCGGTTGATTGGCTACCAGTTGCGCCGCGGCCAGGGCCAGCACCAGGGCCAGCATCCCGCCGAAGCTGTTCGGGTCAACCGCAAAGCCGATGGCCCGCTCCAGCCCGGCGGGGTCGTCCTCGACGAAGCGCAGGACGCGCCCGCTAGTGGGATAGCCGAGCGGGCCGAGAGCGAGCAGGATGCGGAGAGTCAGGTCAGCGTTCAGCGCCCAGAGGATCAGGCCAATCGTGGCCGCGACGCCGCCGCAGAGGATCAGGCCGCGCAGGATCAGGCGCGCCTCGGCGCGGGTGCGCACGCAGTTGATCACGCTGAAGTAGAGCAGCACGCCCAGCACGTACTTGGCGTAGTTATGCAGCGTCGCCGGGTCGGGCAGGCCGCGGGCGCCCAGGTAGAGCGAGAAGAAGGTCAGGCCGAGGAAGGCCAGGATGGGCAACCCCAGGGGGCTGAGCCGCAATTCAAACTCGGCGGGGTGGGCCAGCATGCGCAGCACCCACACACCGAGCAGGGCGAGGAGGGCCAGGGTCAGAAAGTTAGGGGTGATAATCGCCTTGAAGGGCAGCGTGGCGAATGGCAGAATGGCGCTGACAGCGAATACGGCAAGCAGGCCGGCCGAGGTGGACACGAGCAGCGCATAGCCGGCCAGCACGGCGACGATACCGGCCAGGGCGTAGAGCGGCCCTAACGCGGCCGCTCCGCCCACGATCCCGCCGAGCGCGAGCGCGAGCGCCGCGACGACCCCGGATGATCGGGCCGGGTTCAGCCAGCGCGGCGCGCCAGTCTCAACGCGCACACCCATCAGGCATACGGCATATTCGAGATGCGCATGAGCTTATCCCAGCGATGGGTAGCGTCAATGTAGCGCACCGTGCCGGAGCGGGAGCGCATCACCACACTGTGGGTGCGGGCGCCGCCGCCGAAGTACTCCGTGCCCCGCAGGAACTCGCCAGGGGTAATGCCAGTCGCGGCGACATAGACATTCTCGCCTTTGACCAGGTCATTGGTCGTGTAGACCTTGTTGATGTCAAGACCCAGTTCGGCGACCCTGGCGCGCTCCTCGTCGTTGCGAGGCCAGATCTTGCACTGGATCTCGCCCCCCAGGCATTTGAGCGCCGCCGCGGTGATCACCGCCTCGGGCGCGCCGCCGATGCCCATGAGGATGTCGGCTGGCGGATTCTCGATAGCAGTCATGATCCCGGCGCTGACGTCGCCGTGCAGGATCAGTTTTATCCGCGCTCCCGTCTCGCGGATCTCGCGGATCAACTCCTTGTGGCGGGGGCGATCCAGCACCACCACGGTCACATCTTCCAGTTGCTTGCCGAGGGTGCGGGCGACGGCGCGCACGTTGTAGGCCACCGGCGCGTTAATGTCAATCACGCCCCTGGCGCGCTCGCCGACGGCCAGCTTGTCCATGTAGGCGATGCCCTGCCAGTTGTAGAACGATCCGCGTTCGGCAATGGCCACGATGGCGATGGCGCCGGGCATGCCTTCGGCCAGCAGCGTCGTGCCTTCAACCGGATCTACGGCAACGTCCATTTCGGGACCTTCGCCGCTGCCCACCCGTTCGCCAATATAGAGCATTGGCGCTTCGTCTTTTTCTCCCTCGCCGATCACCACCACGCCGTTCATCGGTACGCTGTCGAGCGCGAAGCGCATCGCATCAACGGCGGCCTGATCGGCGCGGTTCTTGTCGCCGCGTCCCATCCAGCGGCCGCTACGCAGCGCCGCGGCCTCTGTGGCACGCACCAGGTCCATGCCCAGATTATGCTCGATCCGCATGGGGTCCTCCATTTGCGCTTGACGGCACCACGGTTCTTGATTGTAGCACAGGCCCTGGTCGCTGTCGAACCGCGTCATGTGGGCGGCGCAGCTCCAGGCTTATCCTGTTTCCAGATTCCAGCGCCGGGGATTGATTTTACCGAGAGAACGCAGAGACTGGCACAATCCTCTGCGCCGCTCCGCCCTCTCGGCGCTGAAGCCGTTCGTAGCGGCAACGCCGCCTGGAACCTGTTGTAGTACAATAGCAGTGACGCTCCTTGTGGTAGATTGAAAGGATCTGCGCGATGGCAACCCTGGTGGCAACCTTTACCGACCCCCGCGACGCGGCGCAGGCGGCTGCGACCTTGCAGGCCAGTGGTTTTCGTGGTGTGACCGTCGGCGCCAGCGCTCCCGGTCCCAGTTCGTTCCTCGGCCTTGGCGAGACGGTGGAGAGTTTTAAGAACCGCGTCATCCTCGGCTCAACGATTGGCGGGGCGGCCACAGGCGCGGCGGCGCTGGGCTTTCTGGGCTTCGTCTCGATGGGGTTCACCGAGATCCGTAATATGGCCATGCTGGAAGACCTGCCCGGCGTGATCATCTGGGCGCTGACCTGGGCCATCGCGGGGTTGGTGATCGGCCTGGTGGCCGGCCTGCTGGCGGGGGTTATCGCTGCGCGCTTGCTTGCCGACGCCGCCGAGCGCGCCGCCGCCGAGGGCAAGGGGATCTCGCGCCCGCAGGTGCTGGTGCCGGTGTTCGACATGCAGACCGAGGAGGCCGCCCGCGCGATTCTTAAGGACGTGGGGCCCTTCGAAATCGCCTGGTGGCGCTGATGCTTCGGCGCCTCATCTGGCCGCGTCGGGGCCGAGGATGACCACTACCTGGGCTTCGCTCGCCAGCCCTGCGGGTGGCGGGCCGTTCACCAGTTCGGCGCCCAGCGTGCGCGCCACCCGACGGCTCGTGGCCGGGTTATCGGAGGGGTTGTACACCACCGTCCGCTCCACCATAAAAGGCGCATTGTCAGGCACAAGCACCGTGAACCCCGCCCGTTCGAGATCCAGGCTGACGCTGCGGGCCAGGCCCGGCACATCGGTGCCGTTGAAGACCTGCACAACGGCGCGCTCGGCGGCCTCGCTCGGCGGGCTTTGCCACCGGTCAAGCACCGCCTGCACCGCCGCCGGTTCAAAGACCAGGTTGCTCCCGTTTTCGTACTCGATCTGCTCCGGCCCGAGCTGATACTGCCCCAGCGTCTCAGGGTCCAGCCCGCCGGCCAGGATCATCAGGCTGAGGAGCACGTCGAGGCGGTCCACCGGCAGGGTGGTCACCACCGGCGGCGTCGCCCCTTCCTGGCCGCTCAGGGCGCGGAGCAAGCCGGGCAGGACCAGGACGCGGCCTGCCCAGCCCCTGCTCCGCACTTCTTCAAGCACCGCCCGCACTACCTGCTGCTGTCGCTGCGCCCGCCCAAAATCGCTATCGGCGTGACGGGTGCGGGCGTAGATCAGGGCCGTCCTGCCGTCCATGCGTTGCGGTCCGGGTTGAAACTCGACCCGCATGACGCCAAAGTCGTCCGTTGGATACTCCTCGTCGAGAATGTAACGCGGCACGTCAATGGTGACCCCGCCCAGGGCGTCAATGATGCCCTCGAAGCCGGCGAAGTTCACCGCGGCGATGAAATCCACGCGCCCGCCGCGCTCGCGCAGGTCGAGGAAATCCTCCACTGTGGCGGCTGCCAGGGCCATACCGCCTTCCTGCGGCGTCACGCCAGAGCCGTAGCGTTCCGCCGCCCGGGCGTGGCCCTGGCCATAGGCGACATTGATCTTGGCGACCCCAACGCCCTCCACCTCGACCTGGGCATCGCGGGGGATCGAGAGCAGCGACACCCAGCGCCTGCCTGCATCGAGGCGGGCGAGCAACAGCGTGTCGCCGCGCACCCCTTCCTGAGGGTAGCCGGCACGCTCGTCTACGCCGATAATCAGCACATTGGCGCCGAAGAGCGGCGTGGCGATGGGCGGGTTGTTGCGCACATCGCGAACGGTGATGGCCCTGGCCAGCGAGTAAACCTGCCAGTAGAACAGCCCTGCCACGACGAGGAGCGCCGCGACGCCGATCAGCAGCGCAAGGCGCACGCGCCCCCAGAAGGCGCTGCGGCGACGTGGCGCGGCGCGTCGTCCTGGCGACCCGCGATGGGGAAGGGCCACAGTCTGGTCGGTGTAGGCTTCGCTGCCTTCGCGGAGCGGGCGGGTTCTAGGCGGTTGCTTCACGCAGTTGCGTCCTTTAGAGCATTTCTCAGAAAGATTGACGCAAAGACGCAATGGCGCAACGTGTTCGCAGCGGTGATGCCAGTCCTCTGCGCCATTGCGTCCCGGCGGTCACGATTGATCAGGTCTCGGTTCAAGGTATGCGAGAAATGCCGCAGTTACGTTGAGAGAGCTTCGTTCTCTCCCCTTCCGTCCCTAAGGCGTTATTATATACCGTGCTTGCCTTACAGACACCTGAGGCGCACATCACCACGGGGCTGATGCAATCCTGGCATGAAGCGCCTCACCTGCCAGCGCGCACCAGCGGCAGAAGGACCGATTGGCAATCCGCCCTGGGAGCGGGCGCGAACGGTTCGCGGGTGACGGCATTGTAGAGCCAGGCGGTTGGCGCTACGCCCGCCCAGCGGGTGGTCCAGACGCCGCCGCCGCTGAACGCATCGGGCGATCCGGGCATGGCCCCGTCGGAGCGCTGCTGGGCAAGCAGCTCGCGCAGGTGCTCTAACGAGCCGGCGCCACCCAGGGCGATATACTGGGCCGTCCCTTCGTTCCACACTGACCAGGGGCCGCCCTGGCCATCGAAGCCGAAGGCATGACCGCCCTGGGCCGGCACGCGCAGAACCTCGCGCGCGTAGCTCAGGGCGCGCCGAGCGCGCTCTCGTTCGCCGCTGGCGGCCAGAAAAGCGGCCCCCCAGGTCTGGTTGTCGAGATAGGGCTGCCACCAGCCCTTGCCGCCTTTGAAGCGGCCCATCCCCTCGTCCCAGTAAGCCGTCAGCAGGCAGGTCTTCAGTCGCTCCGCTGCGCTGGCGCGACCAGCCGCGTGCAAGGCCCACCATGCATCAATCGTCGCCTCAGTATGATCGATCTGCAGGCAGCCGTCCGTCTGGCTCAGGCGATGTTCCAGCCAGTCAGCCGCGCGGTCGCGGGCGCTCACGATGGATGGGCGCGGCCCCCGTCGGGCGAGGTAGCGGCTAAGGGCATAGGTCGCCCAGGCAATGTCACCTTCCCACTTCTGAGGCGGCGCGCCAGCCGGCGCCAGGGTCTCACAATCGCGGCTCTGATACCAGGAGCCATCCGCATTTTGCGTCGCCGTCAGCGCATCGGCCAGGCGATCAGCCTGCGCCCACATCCGTTCGGCGCTGAAGACGATCAGCGCGAGGGCCTGATCGTAGGTGTAGGCCAGGCATGCGCTCTCACCCTCCCACGACTTCAGCAGACCGTTGGGGCGTTGCTGGCCGGCGAGCCACGCCGCTGCCGCCGCGGCGGCCCGCGGTTGACGGGGCACGGCCCGGAATGCGGCCGGCATGCTACGCGACGCGACGTTAAAGGCGCCGAGGTTGTCAATCGCCAGCGTACCGGCTCCGCCAGCGTCATCCTGCGGATCTTTCACGACCGATACAAAAAGGGCGCTCACACGGCGCGGATCAAACGCCGCACCGGCAGTCCAGGGCTTCAGAAAGGCGAAAGGCACGATCAACTGCCCCCACCAGCTATGCAGGGTGACGTGGTGATACCCGCGCGCAAAGATGCGTTCGCCTCCGGCTGCCGGGTTAATCAGGCCGATCTGAAGCGAGTTGCCGCCCGAGGCTGAGCCGCGCCACTCGATGCGCAGGTGGTCATAGGCGGAGAGATCGAGCGGAGGATCGAAGTTACAGCGTATCTGCGCCCAGCTTCCGTCGGCGGCGCCCAGATCATAGCTCAATTGCAGCGCGCGGTCGCTATACCCGGCGATGACCGCAACCCCCGCTGTCACGGGCGGGCCGGGGGTAACGGGCACGCAGGAGGCGCCGGCCTCGAAATCCAGAAAGGTGACGCCGGGCCGCAGGCCCAGCTCGGCCCAGGGATCGGGCGGGTCGTCCTGGGCCAGCAGCCAGTAGCCGATCCGCGCCTCCTGACCCGCCCGCCACGACACTGAAGCCGGCCCATCGTCGTGGATCCAGACGCCGACGTTGTCGTCGTCAGGGTTGGTCGTGGCAGCGATCCAGCCCTGCGCGGTGAGCGTTCGGTCCGCAGGAAGCTCGTCGAGGACAATGCGGACGTTGGGGGTATTCCCCTGCCAGCTCACATCGTCGGTATGCAGCACATCCAGCCAGTTGCTCCCCAGCGGAACCGGCGGGGAGATGATAAAGCCTGGCAGGGTTACGCTATCATAGGCCACCTGTCGCCGCGCGCCATCGGCGGCGATGAAGCGCAGCGCGTCGCTGTCGTGGCACTCCACGCGGCTGCCGTTGCAAGGCGTGCGCGGCAAGACGTACATCGAAGAGACCTGCACCAGCTTGAAGCCCTGGCGCTCGGCCCGGCGGTTCGCTGCGATGGTGATGGATCTCGTGGCGGTGACGCTCTGGGTCACATGCAGACGCGTCTGCCGGTCGCGCGGCGGCGGCAACTCCATCGTGTAGGTTATGGCGAAATCGCCGTTCGCGCCAGCAGCGCGCATTCGCAGGGGGCCGTCAGGCAGCCACGAGGTGTCAAAGTCCAGGTGCTGGAGTTGCGGGTTATGATAGTACACGCCCGCATCATTCCAGTATGCCGGGCCGAGCACGAAGGAGCTGCCGAAGGGGATAGGAGGGCTGGCGTCGGCGTTCTGCTTGAGGCGCACGTAGCCCGAAGCGTAGATGACGGCCACCTGAGGCATGCCCGTTCCCGTCTCGGCCCGATGGGCGATGCGCACAAACGACGCCTGGCCCTGCTCGGCGCCGTTCAGACGCACCAGCATTGATGCGGGGACGTTAGGGTCATTCGCGCAGCGTTCGATGAGCCAGCCTCCGGCGGAGAAGACCGGCGCGCAGTCCAGGGCGCTTGCCGTCCCTGGCGGGGATGCGCAGCTCAGCATGCCTCCAATGACAGCCGCGACCAGGACGAGCGGGAGGGTTTTCATCGCGCTTCTCCATACGCCTCTGCCAGGATCTCGATCGGGTGCTTGCTCGCCACCCCGGTGGCGTGGGTGATCTGCCAGCGGCAGGTCTCGCTGTCGCACAGGGCCAGGTCGGCGCCGAAGCCGCGCACGAAGGCGAAGAGCGGCGCGCCCACGTCCATGGCGATCTGGTACTTCTCGCGCTTGAGGCCGTAGGTGCCGGCGATGCCGCAGCAACTGGCGCGGCTGAGAACGAGGGTCAGGCCCGGAACGAGGCTGAGCACGTCCAGCGGCGGCAGGCCAAGGCGGTGGGCGCGGTACTGGCACGGGGGATGGTAGGGCAGCGCGCGCTCGATGGGCTTGAAGGCGGTGTCGAGTTCGCCGCGCTCGGCCAGGTTGCGCAGGAACTCGAAGATGTCGTAGGTCCCCTCGGCGACGGCGCGCACCTCGGCGTCGTGCATGCCGAGGATTTCGGGGGCCTCCTCTTTCAGCGTGAGGGTGCAACTGGTGCTGGCGCCGACCACGGGGATTCCCTGGCGCACATAGGGCAGCAGCTTGCGCACATTGGCCGCGTGGGCCTTGCGCGCGGCGGCGAAGTCGCCATTGGAGATCAGTGGCAGGCCACAGCAGTTCTGCGGCGCCAGGATGACCTCGAAGCCGTTGCGCTCCAGCACCGCTACCGCTGCCTGGCCCACCCGCGGCTCGTAGTAGTTGGTCGCGCAGCCGTGGAAGTAGACCACCCGCCGCTTCCCGTTCGCCTGCGGGCCGGACCCGCGCCGTCGCCGCCGCTTGAACCAGGCGCGGAAGCTGTAGGCGCTGGCTGCGGGCAGGGGCGCGGCACGGTGGATGCCGAGCGCGCGCTCTGCCAGCCAGCGGGCGGGGCCGAACCGCAGCCCGGCGTTCACCAGCGGCGCGTGGGGGCCGCAACTCAGACGGCCCACCAGTTCCGAACGGGCGATCAGCCAGTTGCGGAAGGGCAGGCCCCGCTCGGCCACGATGCGCGCCCGCGCCCGCGCGTTCAACTCGGCGATGCGCACCCCCGTCGGGCACACCTCGTTGCACACCCGGCACCCCGAGCAGTAGTCTACCGAGGCGTCGGGGACCGGCTGCCGCTCGTGGCGAAACCGTTGCGCCTGGGGGCCGACGTACTTCGGCCCGGGGAAGCGATCGGTGACCGCGGCCACCGGGCAGGCTGCTGTGCAGATGTTGCATTTGATGCAGTGATCGAGGGATTGTTCGAGGGAGAGTTCGATATGATCCATATATGATTTTCCAGGTGAATTGGTTACATATGGGACAACCCGGTTGCCCCACGCCCCTGCGCATCGGGCGAGCGGGGCAACCCGGTTGCCCCACGCCCCTGCGCATCGGGCGAGCAGGGAAACCCGGTTGCCCCACGCCCCCACCCGCCGGGAAAACCCGGTTGCCCGATGCCTCTGCCCGCCGGACGGGTGGAAGGCGCCCCAACGCCGGTTGGGAAAGCGGGGCGACCTGGTTGCCCCACGCCCTTGCCCGCCGGGGCAAGCGGTCTCACGTCGCGCCAGCGGCATAGCCGGTAGCAATCGCCACGCCCTCGAGACAGCCCTCACGGATGGGGTCGAATCCGGCGATGGCGCTGCCCGCCACGGCGACGTTGGCGTAGACCACGCGCCCGGCGGCGTCGAGGGGCCGCAGCGCCTCATCAACGGCAATGCCGGCGCTGAAGACGGGGTGGCCTGCCGGGTCGAGGAAGCGCCGGGCGAACCAGTCGGCGCGCCTGTTGGGAGCGCGCACCGGCAGGCCCAGGGCCGTCTCGCGCAGTTCCCCGTCCGGGGTGGCGCGTAGACCGCCACCGGCCAGGCCCCCCGTCGCCAGCACCCAGCGCCGCGCGACGTGACGCTGCTCGCGGGCCGCCGCCTCGGAGTACACCGCCTCCAGCACTATGTCGCGCCCTTCGCCCCGGCGGACAAAGGCGCCCAACTGGATGCGCCCGCCCAGGCGCAGCAGAGCCTCTTCCAAGACGTGGTAGAGACGCATACCCGGCACGGAGGGAGGCAAGGTAGGGATTTCAAAGATCAGGGCGCCGGCATGAGCCTGGAGGTCGCGAACCACCTCGGTTGCGTGGCGCAGGCCCAGGACGGCGGGCAGCCCCACCCGCGCATAGCCGCCACGGCGCACCTCCTCGGCCAGTTGCCGGCCCACCTCCGCCCGGAACTCCGCCGTCTCAAACAGCCGCGCCAGGACCACCGGGTCGAAGCTCTGCCGGCGGCCGCTCGGCGGCAGGGCGAGGTAGCAGCCATCGGCGGGGAAGCCCTGGGCGCGCAGGTTGGCCGCCGCCAGGGGCGGGAAGAAGTCGCGCAGTTCAGGGAAGCCGGCGATTAGCGTCGGGCGGCCATCGGCGAGTTGCCGCGATTCGCCGGCGACCATAGTGGCCGGGGCCAGGGCGGTGGGCCGCAGGGCGCCGAGGGCCGTGGGGAGCAGCAGGCGCTGGTGGAGGTTGCCCGCCAGGGGATAAGCAGCGTCGGCGCAGAGCGCTCGAAGATGCGCGATGCCCGCTTCCAGCGCCGGCATTCCCACGAGGGTGTAGGGATGCTCGGGGCGCTCGACCCTCAGGCGCTCCACCGCGGCCAGGGGATTGGCATCGCCGGCCAGAACATCAATCTGGCCCGAGGCCCAGTGGGTCGCCCCGTGTCCCTTTGCCAGCACCAGCACACGTTCGCCCTGCCCGGCGCGCCCGAGGGCGGCCATCAGCCCGGCCAGGCCGGCGCCTATGACGATGGTATCGTAGGGCATATTATTCGCTATATGGCCACGCCAGGCTCCACGCCAGCGCGGTCAAGAGGGAGCCTGGTTTCTCTGGATGCTTACCGCAGAGTACACGGAGGAGGGGCCTGTTGAAACCCTCTGCGGCAGGTTCATTAGTCTATGAACGAAGTTTTTCGCTTCACTCCCGACCCCTCCCCAACCCTCCCCCGCCGGGGGAGGGAGTCTGGCTCCTCCCCCCAACGGGGGGAGGCTGGGAGGGGGGCGGAAATGCAATGAACCCTGGTTCGCAGACTATATCGTGTTAGAAGATATAAATACTAGCGTTTCCCCACGCCTCACTCGGTCACTACCGCAGGATGCTCGGTGACCAGACCGCCGCCGGGTTCGGCGAATGGCTCGAGGTGCTGCACGCCGAGCACCCCGCGGTAGATCAACTCATCGAGGCGCGCCTGGCGCAACTGATCGCCCCAGAGCACCGGCAGCATACCCTTCCAGCGAGCCTGAAGCATGTGCAACACGGCCTGGTTGGCGTGGGCATGGCCAAGCCCGGCGGGGTGGCGCCGCTCGTAGAGCAGGGCCGCGGCGCGGTACACGCACCAGCCTCCCTGGCACGGCCCCATGCCCAGGCGCACGTCGCGGCGCAGATCGTCCAGGTTCTTCGCACCGCTGTCAATCGCCGCCAGAAGCCGCGCCCGGGTTACCAGTTCGCACTCGCAGATCAGCTCGCCGTAGGCGCGCTCCGCCTCCACCGCAGCCAGAGACTTGCCGAGCCAGTAGTGGCGCGCGCCGCCGGAGGCGGCGGGAGGGCCATGCTGCTCGAAGGGCGGGACCGGCAGCACCTCTATGGCGGTGCGGCAGGGCCGGGTGTTGCCCAGACGCCGAGCGACCAGATTGACCGTCTCTTCGGCCATGAGGCGGTAGGTGGTCCATTTGCCGCCGACAATGGAGACGATCCCGGCGACCCCGTCGCGGGTTTCGTGGTCGAGCAGCTTGAAGGTGCGCGGAATATCGCGGTCGCGCACCGCTTCACTCTCACGGTACAGCGGGCGCACCCCCGCCCAGGCCCGCAGGGCGCGATACTCTTTGAACCGCGGCACGAGTTTCTCGCCCTCATCGAGCATGAGCTGGATCTCCTCAGGCTCGATGCGGTACACGTCAGGGTCGGGTACAAGGGTATCGGTGGTGCCGATCACCGCGACGGTGTGAATGGGCACCAGGATGTCGCCGTCGTCGGGCGGTTTGCAGCGATTGATGACGGTGTTGACCATGCGGTGGTTCATCGCCACCATCGTGCCCTTGCCGGGGACCACGGTCACCGTTAGCCCGGCCATGCGCGCGATCTTGCCCGCCCAGGCGCCGGTGGCGTTCAACACGCAGGCGCAGGCGATCTGCTTGAGGGTCCCATCGCGCAGGTCCTCTACCCTCGCGCCCACAACCCGGTCGCCCACGCGGATCAGGTCCACGACGTGGTGGTAGGTCAGAATCTCCGCGCCGGCCTCGCGGGCGGCGAGGGCCACCGAGCGAGCCGCCAGGAAGGAGTCGGCAGCGGCGTCGGGCGCCTCGAAGACCCGCGAAATACGCGGATTGAGCAGCGGCTCGCGGCGCAGCATCTCGGCAAGGCTGATCTCGGTCACAGGCACGCCGGTGCGGCGACAATTAGCCACGAACACGTCCCCGTAGGCGGGGTCATCCCAGGGGGTGATGACGAAGAAACCCGAGGTGTCCTCGATGCAGTGGGGCATGATCCGGCGCAGAATGGCGTTCTCGCGGGCGCACTCGCTGGCTGATTGGGGGTCCTTCGTCACATAACGGCCCCCGGAGTGCAGCAAACCGTGGTAGCGTCCGGTAGTGCCGTGGGTCAGGTCGCCCTTTTCGACCAGGACGGCGCGTATGCCGCGCAGGGCCAGATCCAGGGCGCAGCCGAGACCGGTGGCGCCGCCGCCGATGACCAGGACTTCGGTTTCAATAGGTTGCATATAGCATGCCAGGGAGCGCCTGGCCCTCCCACACCCTCCCGGCGAGGGTCACGGCTCAAAAGTGCGCACAACGGCCTTTTTCCAGCCACGGTACAGGCGCTCGCGCCGGGCATCGTCCATCTGTGGGTGCCAGGTGCGGTCCACGCTCCAGTTGGCGCGCAATTCGTCGAGATGCCGCCAGTAGCCTGCCGCCAGCCCGGCGGCATAGGCCGCGCCCAGGGCGGTAGTTTCAATAACGCGCGGGCGCACGACCGGCACGTTGAGGATGTCGGCCTGGAACTGCATCAACAAGTTGTTTGCTGCCATGCCGCCATCTACCTTCAAGGCCGACAGGCGCACCCCCGAGTCCTGTTCCATCGCCTCCGTCACGTCGCGCACCTGGTAGGCGGTGGCCTCCAGCGCGGCGCGGGCCAGGTGGCTCTTGTTCGCATAGCGGGTCAGGCCGACAATCACCCCGCGTGCGTCGGAGCGCCAGTAGGGCGCGAACAGGCCCGAAAAGGCGGGCACGATGTAAACGCCGCCGCTGTCCTCCACCAGGCTCGCCAGCGCCTCCACCTCGGCGGCGGAGGTGATCAGGCCCAGATTGTCGCGGAGCCATTGTACCAGGGCGCCGGTGATGGCAATCGAGCCTTCCAGGGCATACACCGCTGGCGCGTCGCCAAATTGATAGCCGACCGTGGTGAGCAGGCCGTGCCGCGAGGCGACCGGCCTCGTGCCGGTGTTGAGCAGCAGGAACGAGCCGGTGCCATAGGTGTTCTTGGCCTCGCCGGGGGCAAAACAGGTCTGGCCGACCATGGCCGCCTGCTGATCGCCGAGCAGACCGGCCACAGGCGCCCCTTCCAACGGATCAACGGCGTGGCCGTAGACCGCGCTGCTGGGCATGATCCGGGGCAGCATGGCCCGCGGAATGCCCAGGATGCGTAGAATCTCCTCATCCCAGTCCAGCGCGGTCAGGTCCATCAGCATGGTACGGGAGGCATTGGTCACATCGGTGACGTGCACGCCGCCACGGGGACCGCCGGTGAGCCGCCAGGTCAGGAAGGTGTCAATCGTGCCGAAAATCAGGTCGCCCGCCTCGGCAGCGGCGCGCGCACCGGCAACATTGTCGAGGAGCCAGGCGATCTTGGTGCCGGAAAAGTAGGTCGCCAGGGGCAGCCCGGTGCGCGCACGGAAGCGGTCCTGGCCTCCGGCGCGGGTCAGCTCCTCGACCAGGGGCGCGGTGCGGGTATCCTGCCACACGAGCGCGTTAGAGATCGCCTGGCCGGTATAGCGGTTCCAGACCACCGTAGTTTCGCGCTGGTTGGTCACGCCAACGGCGACGAGATCGCCAGCGGTCAGGCCGCCGCTCCGCAGCGCGGCGCGGATCACCTCGCAGGTGCGCTGCCAGATCTCCTCAGGGTCATGCTCGACCCATCCCGGCTGAGGGTAAATCTGCCGGTGCTCACGCTGGTCAGAGGCAATCACTTGCCCGCCGTGGTCGAAGATCATACAGCGGGTACTGGTGGTGCCCTGGTCAATGGCGGCGACAAACCTGGACATAGGCCCTCGCTCTGTCTAACCGATCCGTGGAGGTGTGGAGCCGTAGAGCTGTGGCATGAAGACTAGACCGGCGCGGATGGCGGCAATGGCGCATCGCGCAGCTCATGTGGAGCTGTAGAGCTGTGGAGATGAAGACCAGACGGACACGTGCTCCACACCTCCACACCTCCACACCTCTACATCACAGTCACCGGAAGCGTCAATCATTACTCTGCGTTGCGCTCCTCGACCACATCCAGCATCGCGCGGGCCATCAGATAGGCCGAGGTCGCTCCGGGGTCCTGATGGCCGATGGAGCGTTCGCCCAGGTACGAGGCGCGACCCTTGGTGGCGAGCATCGGAATGGTGGCGCGCATGCCCTCCTCGCAAGCCGCCACGGCCTTTCGCAGTGCGATAAGCGGATCTTCATTCGCCTCTACGCCGGCCTTCAGAGTCTCCACAAAGGGAGCGATGGCGTCAAGCATTGTCTTCTCGCCGCGCGTCGCCTTCCCCCGCGTCTCGATGCCCCGCAGCGCCGCTTCCAGGACAACAACAAACTCGTAGGGGTCGAGTTGAAAGCGGTCAGCGGCAGCCGCTCCGGCGCGGATGAACGCCGTGCCGTACAGCGGCCCGCTCGCGCCGCCAACGGTCGAGACCAGGGTCGTGCCGACGGTCCGCAGGATCGAACCGATGTCACGGCCGGTCAGGGTGGGGAGCTTGCTCATCACTGCGCTGAAACCCCGGTCGAGGTTCACGCCGTGGTCGGCGTCGCCGATCGCCGCGTCCAACTCGGTGAGATAGTCACGCTGCTCCTTGATACGGGCGGCAACCACTTCAAGGAACTTGAGCACACAATCGGACTCGATCTGCATGGAAGCCACTCCTCTGTGGAACCATCAGCCGTCCATACGCTTCACGCACGCTCACGGCATGAAGAAAAGGGCGTTTCTGGGAGGGCGCATCCCTCCCAGACCCTCCCGCCGGGCGGGGTGCGCCTTCCCAGACCCTCCCCTCGGGCATCAACGCGACCCCCACCGCCCCGGACCCGCCCCGCCAAATCCAAAATCCAAAATCGAAAATCCAAAATCCCCTAGATGCCCCAGCGGAGCGCGGGGGTCAACACCGGCGCGTCCCACAACCTGGTCAACTCCTCATCGAGCTTGAGCAGGGTAAACGAACAGCCGGCCATTTCCAGCGAGGTGATGTAGTTACCCACCAGGCTGCGGCTGATGGTAATGCCCTCACCGGCGAGGATCTTGCTCAGTTCGTGGTACATGACGTACAGTTCAATCAGCGGCGTGCCGCCCATGCCGTTGACAAAGGCCAGGACCTGATCGCCGCGCTGGAAGGGCAGATCCTCCAGAATGGGCCGGGCCAGGAGTTCAGCGATGGCGGCGGCGGAAGCGAGTTGCTGGCGGGTGCGACCGGGTTCGCCGTGGATGCCAATGCCGATCTCCATCTGGTCATCGGGCAAATCGAAGGTGGGCCGGCCCACGTGGGGCACGGTGCAACTGGTGAGGGCCATGCCCATCGAGCGCCCCTGGGCGTTGACCTTCTCGGCGATGCGCTGGCAGGTCGCCAGATCAGCCCCGGCCCTGGCGGCCGCGCCGGCGATCTTCTCCACTAGCACCGTCACCCCCACCCCGCGCCGGCCGGCGGTGTAGAGACTATCGCGCACCGCCACGTCGTCGTTCGTCACCACCGAGGCCACGGGAATACCCTCGGCGGCAGCCAGTTCGGCGGCCAGTTCAAAGTTCATCACGTCGCCGGTATAGTTTTTCACAATAAAGAGGATGCCAGCATCGCCGTGGACGGCGCGGGCGGCGGCGAGCATCTGATCGGGCACCGGCGAGGTGAAGATTGCGCCAGGGCAGGCCGCGTCGAGCATGCCGTCGCCGACAAACCCGCCGTGCAGCGGTTCGTGGCCGGAGCCGCCGCCGGAGACGAGGGCCACCTTGCCCCGCACCGGGGCGTCGGCGCGCGCGATGTAGTCGGGGTCAACGTGCACCCGCAGCAAGTCCGGATGCGCCGCGGCCATGCCCGCCAGGGCTTCCCGAACGATGTTCTCGGGAGCGTTGATCAGCTTTTTCACTGTGGCTATCTCCCCTCGTGTAGGCGTAGAGTCGGGAATCAAGGTATAACGGACATCAGTTGAGTGTAACGTAACATCAAATAACGCTGGCGAACAGGCATCGCGGGCCGGCGACAATAGCACGTGTGTCGGACCCGACCCATCGCCGGCCGCCAGTTCAACCACGATTCGGAGGTTCAGCCATCATCGTCAACCCCCTCAATCAAGCGTCCGATCTGCTGTCGCAACAACGAGACCTCCTGCGTCGACGTCACCCAGACAATGCGCCAGTCTACAGCAAAATACTCGTGTATGGCGATATTAGCTACGATGTCCGGCCAGGGGATTTCGGAATGTGCTTCACAAAAAGCGCGGGGTAAACGAGCGGCTGCCTCTTCTATGACGATGAGTTTCTGCAGCACGGCGCTTTGCCGAAGTTCATCCTGCATAAAAGCAGCCTCATCTACACCGTGCAGGAAGCGGGCAATGGCGTCGGCAGCATCCACAATATCGGTCAGATAGAGACGCTCAGGCCGCATAGATTACCTGCTCTCCATGCAGCACGGCTTCGCGAATCGAGGGTTTGAGACCACTCCGGGGCACAAGGTCCACGGGTCTTCCCAACAGATCGGATAACTCACGCGCCATCCGGCTCAGAGTGAGAAACCCCACTGCAACCTCAGGCTCAAACTCGACCAGCATGTCCACATCGCTCTGCGGCCCAAAGTCTTCGCGCAGCGCCGAACCAAAGAGGGAAAGCCGCCTCACCCGATAACGACGACAAAACGCGACCAATTCAGCCTCAGGTATCATCAGAGCACTGCTCATTGCCTCTTTCTCATGAGTTGGAACCTATCTGGACATCTTCTGCGATCCCGGCAAGCCTCGTTCTCGCTGTAAGCATACACGAAGACGCTGTATGCGTCAGGAAGCATCGGTTGAAGGAGAGGGGAAACCAGGTTTCCCCGCACCCTGCCTCCACTCACCCCAGGGCTACATCGAGCACCATCATGACCGCGAAGCCAACGATGGTGGCGACGGTCACCATATCGGTGCGCCCGCCGCGCTGAGATTCGGGGATGAGTTCTTCGACGACGACATAGATCATCGCGCCAGCGGCGAAGGCCAGGGCGTAGGGCAGCAATGGGGCCATGATCTGCACCGCCCAGGCGCCCAGCACGGCGGCCGCCGGCTCGACCGCGGCCGAGAGCTGCCCCGCTTTAAAGCTGCGCGTCGCGGGAACCCCGGCGCGGCGCAGGGGCATGGCCACCGCCACCCCCTCTGGAAAGTTCTGCAAGCCGATGCCGATGGTGAGCGCCAGGGCCGCGCTAAGGAGGCCCTGGCTCCCGGTGGCGGCAGCGGCGCCGAAGGCCACCCCGACGGCCAGCCCTTCGGGAACGTTGTGCAGGGTGATCGCCAGCACCAGCAGGGTTGACTGCCGCCAGACGGTGGGCGGCCCCTCGGCGGCGGCGAGGGGCAGGCCGGGATGCAGGTGCGGCAGGAGCCGGTCGGCGACACGCAGAAAGGCTGTTCCGCTAAGGATGCCAACGGTGGCGGGCAACCAGGGCGGCGCGCCCTGCGCCTCCGCCAGTTCAATCGCCGGCTGCAACAGCGACCAGAAACTGGCCGCCAGCATCACTCCGGCGGCGAAGCCGAGCATGGCGTCGAGAAACGCCGCTGGCGGATCGCGCCGCAGGAAGACCGTCGCCGCGCCGAGGGCCGTGACGCCCCAGGTGAAGCACCCGCCGAGCAAGGCTTGCAGGATCGGGTCCAGGTTGATAAACCAGTCTACCATACCCGGGCCAGTGGGGCTACAGAAAGGGTGGCGCAGGGGTATGACGAAACTTTTTGCATGCGCCGCCCACCGGTCCGCGAGGCGCCTGATTGGTCTGTTAACAACGTTTCCTTGCCTTTCCACCCCCATCCCGACCCCTTTTCAGGTGCAGGGTTTTCCGGCGCATGCTCGCGTCGCATTCGCCATCCGGGGCATTCGGACGCCCAACTCCCCCCTCTCTCGCTCGCGGGAGAGGGGGGGCGGGGGGGTGAGGATCGTAAGCGCATTGGAATGCCGAAAACCCCTTCTCGCTCGAAAAACCCTGCACCTGAGAGCCCCCCGTTGGGGGAGGAGCCGGGCGCTCTCATCCAGCGGGGAAGGGTTGGTGAGGGGGTGGGGGGTTTAGCGAAAAACGTCGTTCACAGACTAATTATCCTCCGAGCGAGAGATGCCTGCAGAACGTTTCTTGGCGCCCGGTGCGCAGACAGGACTCGCGCGTCGTTCCCCTTCTCGTGGCGGGGTGCGCGGTAGAGACGCCGCCCGATGGTCAGGGACCCGCTGGAGCATCGCGCACAGGACCGGGCACACGAAGAGCGACTCACTCTCCAGGAAAACGGTTGAGAGGCGGATCAGGCACAGGCGACCGGCCGGTTGCCCCTGCCGCACCGCTGAACAGGGTTACGCCCTTTCGCCCACAGATGGCGGGCAACCCTGCCCCACCGCTGGCACCTGCTGGGTCAGACAGTGCCAGGCACCCAGACCCCAGACCACGACGGTGCTATCCAGACCCACGATCTCCCGGTCGGGAAAGCAGCGTTGCAGCACCTCGGCGGCCCGAGCGTCGCTGGCGCCGCCGAAGGTCGGCAGCAGCACCACCCGGTTGGCGATGTAGAAGTTGGCGTGCGAGGCCGGCAGTCGCTGGCCCTCGTACACCAGCGGCGGCGGCATAGGGATGGTCAGCACCGTCAGCGGGCGCCCCCGGAGGTCGGTCATGCGTTGCAGGCGGCGCAGGTTCTCCTGGAGCGGATGGTAGTTCTCGTCCAGCGGATCTTCCTCGACGGCGGCCAGCACCGTGCCGGGGGCGACGAAGCGCGCGATGTCGTCAATGTGCCCGTCGGTGTCGTCGCCGGCAATGCCCTCGCCAAGCCAGAGGATTTTCTCCACCCCCAGGTTCTCGCGCAGGCGCGTTTCGATCTCGTCCCGGCTGAGGTGCGGGTTGCGGTTGGGGTTGAGCAGGCACTGCTCGGTGGTCAACAGGAGACCGGTCCCGTCCACATCAATCGAGCCGCCTTCAAGAACCATGCCGCCGGGGAAGCAGATGGCGTCAAGGTAGGCGGCCATCTGCCGCGGGATCTCGTCGTCAAGATCGTAGGGCGGATACTTGTTGCCCCAGGCGTTAAAATCCCAGTCCACCGCGGCAAGCTTCGGGTCCTCTTCGCGCACCAGAAAGATCGCTCCGTGGTCGCGGCACCAGGCGTCGTTAGTCGGAAAGCGGTGAAAGCGGATGTCGCCCGTGGCGCCCGCCTCGGCGAGCAGCGCCCGCGCCGCGGCCTCCATCGCCGCGTCGTTCACGTTGATATGCACCGCCTCGGAGCGGCTGAGGGCGGCCACCGCCCGGGCATAGACCGGCAACACGTCCTGGAGCCGGCCCGGCCAGCTCTCCTCCTTATGCGGCCAGGAGAGCCAGGTCGCCTGGTGCGGGGCCCATTCGGGGGGCATGCGATAGCCAAGCTGCCGTGGTGTCTTCATTCGTCAATGAAACGCCGGGTTAGTTCCCCGTAGGCGTCAATACGGCGGTCTCGCAGGAAGGGCCAGTGGGTCCGCTGAACATCGAGCATGCCCAGGTCGAGCGGTTGCACGAGCACTGCCGGCTCGTCCGCGGGAGCGCGGACGAGCACTGTGCCGCGCGGATCACAGACGAAGCTCTGTCCCCAGAACTCGATCCCGCTGGCGGGGTCGCCCTCGTGGCCCACGCGGTTGACACTGACCACAAAGCATCCATTGGCGACGGCATGGGAGCGCTGGATCAACTCCCAGCTCTCGTGCTGGGCGGCCCCGTGCTCGGCCTTCTCGGCGGGATGCCAGCCAATCGCGGTGGGGTAGAAGAGGATATCGGCCCCGCGCAGGGCGGTCAGCCGGGCGCCCTCGGGGTACCACTGGTCCCAGCAGATCAACACTCCCAGACGCGCGAAGCGGGTCGGAAAGACCTTGAAGCCCAGGTCGCCGGGGGTGAAGTAGAACTTCTCATAGTAGAGCGGATCGTCGGGGATGTGCATCTTGCGGTACTTGCCGAGGTAGCTTCCATCGGCGTCGAGCACCGCGGCGGTGTTGTGGTAGAGGCCCTCGGCGCGCTTCTCGAAGAGGCTGGCGATGATTGCCACGCCCAGTTCGCGCGCCAGGGCGCCGAAGGTCGCGGTGCTGGGGCCGGGAACCGGCTCGGCCAGGGCGAAGGGGGCGTACTCCTCGCGCTGGCAGAAGTACAGCGAGCGAAACAACTCCGGCAGGCAGATCACCTGGGCGCCGCGGGCAGCAGCCTCGCGCACCCCGGCGATCGCCCGCGCCATGTTCTCCTCGGGATCGGCGGTGCAGCGCATCTGCACCAGACCGACGGTTACGACCGATCGCCTGGCCATACCTCTCCGCTTTCTACGACCGTCGCGGCCCTGGACGACGTGCCTGTATGATACCACAGACGCCGACGGGGCGAACGCATCGAGACGGCCCGCCCCCGCGCACCGACATTTGCGTATCGGAGCACAACCTGGTACGCTAAGTCGCATGGACGAACGCATCCTCGAGTTCATCGCCGCCCTGCGCGCGGCGGGCCTGCGGGTCAGCGTAGCGGAGAGCATTGACGCCCTGCGCGCGCTGGAGCATACCGGGGTGGCCGAGCAAGGGTTGCTGCGTAGAGCATTGCGCGCCACGCTGGTGAAGGAGCGTGCCGATCTGCCGGTCTTCGAGCGGCTGTTTCCGCTCTACTTCGGCGGCAACGGCGTCACCCTTGTCACGCCCGACGACGATGGCGCATTGAGCGCTGCGGAGCGCGAGCATCTGCGCCGGGCCGTTGTAGAGGCGGCTGCCGCGGCGCCCACGCCCGCCCTGGCATGGCTCTTCACTGCCATCATTGCCGGAGAGCCGTTGCGCCGGGAGCAACTGGATGCTCTGCTGGCAGGGGTGGACCAGCTCGAGGTGAGCGCTCCGCTCTTCGAGCCGTGGATGGCCCGGCGGGCGCTGCGTGAGGTGCAGTTCGAGCGCCTGGAGGGGCTGCTGCACGAGCTGCTGGAACGTTTGCGGGCCGCGGGGATGCGCGCGGAGGCGCTGGAAGCGATCGCCCGGACCGCGCGGCTCAACCAGGAGGCCCAGGCCGGCCAGATCGGGCGCGCCGTGGCCCTCAGCATGCAACGGCGGGCCGCCACCCGGCGAGATGCGCCTCTGCCGCGAGAGGAACTCCTCGACCGCCCCTTCCACCTGCTCGACAGCGAAGAGCGCGCCGCCCTGCGGCGCGAAGTCGCCCGGCTCGCGGCCCGTTTGCGCGCCCACGCCGCCCTGCAGCGTCGCCGCAACCGCCGGGGCGCCCTCGACCCCCGGGGCACGCTGCGAGCCAGCCTGCGCTACGCCAGCGTGCCGGTGGACCTGCGCCGCCGCCGGCGCCGGCTGACGCCGCGGCTGGTGATCCTCTGCGACCTCAGCGCCTCGATGCGCGAGGTCGCCAGTTTCATGCTCCACCTGGTCTACGCCCTGCACGACCACATACGCCGCGCGCGCGCCTTTGCCTACATCGCCGAACTCTACGACATCAGCGCCGACTTCCACGCCGCGCGACCGGCGGAGGCCGTTAGCGCGGTCCTGCGGCGCATTGACGCCGCCTATACCGCCACCGATTTCGGCGCGGCGCTGCAACAATTCATCCGCGACCATCTCCACACGCTCGATCGGCGCGCCACCGTCCTTATTCTCGGCGACGGGCGCAACAACCGCAGCGACCCCGGTCTGGCCCATCTTCGCCAGATCAAGGCCCGCGCGCGCCAGGTGATCTGGTTCACCCCCGAGTCGCCCCGCGACTGGGGCACGGGCGACAGCGACCTGCCGGCCTATCTCCCGCTCTGCGACAGTGTGCACGTAGTCCGCAACCTGCGGCAACTGGCCGAGGCGGTCGAGCGCCTCGTGCTGCGGATGGTGTGAGTGGTTTTTGAACTACGTTTTCCGACAACCACCCGCCCCCTCCCCAACCCTCCCCCGCTGGGGGAGGGCAGGATCGGATCGGTGCGCGGCGCCTTCCCAGTGCCCCAACCCTCCCCCGCTGGGGGAGGGCGCCTGGCGCCTCCCCCCAACGGAGGGAGGCTGGGAGGGGGGCGGACATGCAGGAATCTCTCCTGGCCACTTTCCGTGAAAATCCGAAGACTCCGGACCCCGCCGGCCCCCAAGCCCCCGCCGAGCCGAATTCTCGTTACAGGAGCCACTCGCCGCCGGGCACGCGGCGCATGCGCCCCTGGCGAATGAGCCGCAGGGGGCGCTCCGCTGCGACGTACACCCAGGCCCGCCGTAGGCCGTCCGCCGTCTCGACTTCCAGAGCTACTCGCTCGTACAGATTGGTCGCCCGCCCGGCAACGAACCCCTCCAGCCGGTCGAGGGCGGCCAGGGTCTCCGGATAGAAGGCGGGGTGAACCGCGATCAGGTCGCCGCGGACCGTATCGGTGGGGGCCGCCAGTTCGGGAACAGTGGTGAGAAACGGGAATGGCCCGGGGGTAAACAGGACCGCCCCGCGCAACACAGCCGGGGTTTCGGCGCTGGTGCGCCCGAACAGATACTGCCGGTAACTGATCCCGCCGGGCCGCAGGGTGCCGTAGACGAAGAATGGCAACTGCATCGCAATGCTACAACCCAAAACGCCCCACATTCAGGCAGTGATCGCTGCCGCGAAAGGTGCAGTCGGTCTCAAAGGCCAATGGTTGAACCAGGTCGTTCGTGAACACGTAATCAATGCGGATCAGCCCGAACGGCAGCGTGATGGCGCGCGGGCGCCAGGTAAAGCCGAAGCCGACCCCCGCGGCGCGATGCGCGTCGCGCAGGCCGTTGGAGAGGTCGAAGTACGCCTGTTCGCGCTCGGTCACGTTCATATCCCCGGCAACGATCAGCGGGTCGCCGGTGCGCGCCCGCAGGTCGTCAATGAAGGCGCGGATGGCGCTGATCTGCCGATCGCGGATGCCTGTATTGTAACAGAACACCAGGCGGCAGCCATCAACCCGGATCAGCGGCGGCACCGGATGGGCATTGACCACCGTCACCGGACGCCCATCAATGTCCAGCCGCGCCCAGACCAGCCGCAGGGCGAATTCGGTCGCCTGTGGACCTTCAAACACGCCTGATTCGAGCACCTGGTAGCGGCTGAGGATGGCCGTTCCCAATGAATCGCGTTCGGGGCGGACAACCTGGTAGGGAAAACGCGCCGCCAGCGCGGCATTCGCGCCCAGGGCCTGGGCGTTCACCTCCTGGAAGGCTACCACGTCGGGCTGGCGCGCGTCGAGCACTGCCAGCACCTCTTCAGCGGGTACACGGTTGAAGTAGAGGTTCCAGGCCAGCACCGTCACCTCGCGGGCGCCTGTCGGGGGCGGAGCGAAGTTCAGCGCCGGGGGGTAGACCAGGAGAAAGGTCACGCTGGCAGCCGCCAGGGCCATGCGTAACGTAACCATGTTCCGCAGCAGCGCCAGAGGTACAAGAAACAGGGCGGCGGCAAACAGGTAATGGGCGAACACCTGGGCCAGGGCCACCACACCTGTCCGCTGCGGGGCGATCAGCGTCACCAGGACAAACAGCACCAGCGCCAGGGGATAGAGGGCCAGCGTCACGTCACGGATCAGACGCCACAGGGTCAGGCGACGACGGGATGGGTGCATAGAGCGACTCCGCGGTAGCGGGGAGCAGGGGAGGGCGAAGCCATGCGTGCAAAACACGGATGCATCACAGCCGGATCGTCAAACCACACAGGTGCAGAGTTGTCAGTGATACTATAGCAGACCGCAGCGAACAGAGGATGACCGGCGCTTCATCCGAGCACATACCGGCTTTCGCCCGCCGTGGGCGAAGGACCGGCGCAGCCAATCCTTCGGCCCAACAGCGACGCACGGACGCAGGTACTGGCCTGCCTCAGAACCGCGCCGAAACAGTGGAGGATTCCACCGATTGGGTCTTGAGGTCAGCGAGAAAGTCATCAGCCGTCATATTAAAGAAACTCTGCGAGCCAGGCCGTGAGCGCCGTGGTCGCGCCCGGCAGGAGGGGCAGCGCGGCGACGCCGCTGGGGTAGCATTCTGGCGCGCCGGTCCCCGGGTAGAGCAGCGCCACGCCCAGGGCCGCGCGCGCGCCATCGGGCGCGCCAAGGCCGCCCAGATAGCTGTAGGCCTCGGCCAGGGCCTCGGCGGGCACGCCACCGGCGGCGTCGAGGCGATATTTCGCATCGAGCGCCAGCAGCCGCGGCGCCGCGCCGGGACGCCAGATCTCCAGCCCCAGGTCGGGAATACGGACGTGCCGGTCGAGGGAACCGATGCTCAGGGATGGCTTCCCCGGCAGGGGAGGGCGTCCGGTCTCGGCGAAGGGCCGGTAGCGGGGATGGTAGCGCAGGCGCAGTTCGCTCCCGTCGGGGCGCGCCAGCACCACCAGCGGTTCGTCTTCAGTCAGGCCAGGCCGCCCCTCGTCGTCCTCCGCCAGCAGCGCCTGGCTGACCAGGGTATGGCCGGGCCATTCCAGCAAGGTCAGGGCGACCCGCGCCACGCACCAGCGCTCGTACAGCCGGGGCAGATCGGCGACCGGAACGGCCAGGGGCGTCTCCTCCCAGCGCACCTCGCCTTGCTGGCGCATCAGCCGCCAGAAGCGATGGACGATACGATAGTCGGAGTCGCGCAGGAGACGGGGCGTAGGGCCGCGATAACCGTCCAGCGGCGGCACGCCGGCCAGGAACGGTTGGGCGCGCAGGGCGCGCAGGCGGGCGCGGACGGCGCCGGCCCGCTCCGCCAGGGCAACGGGGAGGTCCAGGGCGGCCGTCAGGGTCTCCAGACGGCGCGACAGATCATCGAGCAGTCCCCGCAGCAGACGCGCCTCGTAGCTGTCGTAGCCCGCTATCGAAGCGCTGATCAGCGCCGTGTCGCGGTCGTGAAGCACAGCGCGCAGACCCGCCGCCGAGCGGAGCTGGCCCAGCCGCACCTGGCGCAACGCGGGGCGCAGCCGGTCGGGGGGGCGGGCGGCCAGACGCTCGACCGCGGCGGCGAAGCGCTCGAACTCGGCGCCAGACAGACGGTGAAACTCCTCGACCGGATCGGGAGGCCAGGGGAAAGCCGCCGAGCGTGCGACAAGCGGCTCGGCCCCGCCGCTCAAGGCAGTTACCAGGGCGCGCCTGAGGCGCTGGAGATCGGCGCACAGGGCCTCGTAGCGCTCCTGGTCAAGTTTGCCCGGCCGCACCCGCAGGCGATAGCGCTGCTCCTCGACCCGCCCATCGGACCAGACGAGCCGCAGGCGGAGCGGATACGTCCCGGCGGCCTGAGGAGCCGCCCAGCGCCAGCGCCAGGCGACTTCTCCGGGGCGCAGAAACGGCTCCAGCGGCGCGGCCCCCGCCCACAGCGCCAGGGTCGCGCCGGGCGGCGGCGTGGCGCTGAACTCGACCGCCTGGCCCTCGGAGAGTTCCGTCGTCCCGACGCACGGTGCGCCGTTGATAAGCAGATCCACGGGCAAGTTGACTTCCACTGACGGCTCCCCAAAGTGGGAGGGCGAAGCCATCCCTGCCGGCAGAGGCATACCCACTACCACCAGTTGCGGCTGCGGAAAAAGAGCGCCAGACTCGTCCCGACGCCGAGCATCATCCCCAGAGCCATCGGATACCCCCAGCGCCAGGCCAGTTCGGGCATGTTCTCGAAGTTCATACCGTAGATGCCGGCGATGAGCGAGGCGCTCATCAAAATGATCGAAGCCAGGGTCAACGTCTTGACCAGTTGGTTGAGTTGATTGGACTGGATCGAAAGGTAACTGTCATACGCGCTGGTGAGCAGTTCGCGGTACAGATCGATGCTATCGGTTACCCGCACCAGGTGATCGTAGACATCCTGGAGGTAGACCAGCTCGCCGGGCTGCACAATCGGCACTTCCTGGCGCAGCAGGATGTTGAGCACATCGCGCTCCGGCGCGACCACGCGACGTAACAGCAGCAGATCCTTCTTCAGGCCGAAGATCTCCTTGATGGCATCCTGGCGTTCACGGCTAAAGATCAGATCCTCCAGTTCATCCACCCATTCGGCGATCTGATCCATCAGAGTGAAATAATCATCAACAATTGCATCGAGCAGACCATAAAGAATACTGCTAATGGAGTTGCCCAGCGGCATCGTCGGCATCCGCCAGCGGGCCATGGTCTCAGCCACCTGGGGGATCGGCTGGCGCCGGATGGTCACGATAAAGTTCTTTCCGACGAAGATACTCAGTTGCCGCAGGTCAATCTGCGGCTCGCGCGTGGCATCGTTGGGGCCACTCGCACCGCTGGTTGCGGCCAATCCGCCATTCGCGCCGTTGTACGACGCGGCGTAGAAGATGAGCAGGTAGTAGTCGGTGTGCCGCTCGATCTTGGGGCGCTCGTGGTCGCGCACCGCGTCTTCAATCGCCAGGGGGTGAAAGTTGAACTCCCGCTGCAGGAGGGCGATCTCATCCTTGCCTGGCGACTCCAGATCCAGCCAGACGACCGTTTCCGGGGTTTCAAGGTGCTGGCTGATGGCGTCAAGGTCGGTGACGGCGCAGAAATCGCCAGCCTGGCACACCTGTAGTTGATTCATAGTCCTATGTGCAAACTCCGGCAAATCCTGTAATAGCCCTCCGGTTCACAGGCGGGAAGCCCGCTAGCCCCGGACCCGACCTTGCGAACCAGGTCGTCCTGTACACATCAGCCGTCGTCATCGAGGCGCGCGAAGCGTGTCCATACGCGGCCCCAAACAGACTCCGCATCCTCCGCGGTATCGTGTTCACACGCCGCTCAGGCTTCCCAGACGAGCAAGGTGGCATCTTCCACCAGGTCGCCGCCGCCCAGATAGCCCGGCAGGATGCCTCGCACCTGAAAGCCATTCCGCAACTGGGTCGTTAACGTAGGGTCAAATAGCCGCCCGGCGACCACTTCGGCGACATACTCCTCGACGCTCATGCGCCCGGCGTAGGAGTGATAGCCCGGCAGCGCGCCGCCCGCGACCATGCCGCGCAGCCCCAGGCGGCGGATCAGCGCCTTGCGCGCGTCGTAGAGCATCGAGGAGATGCGCCGGCCCCGGTAGTCGGGATGCACGCTCATATCAGCGCCATAGAGCCACTCGCCCGCAGGATCGTGGGTGGTGAAGAAATTCGCGCCGGTGATCTGGCGATAGGTGTGGGGCGCGAAGGCCAGTTCGGCGCTGACGCGCAGAGTAGAACTCTGCGCAACCACGCGCTCACCGTCGAGGGCCACGTGCTGCCCTTCAGGAAAGAGGCGCAGGTGGGCCGCGAAGTGCTCGGCGGTCATCCAGTCCTCGGCGGGAATGGTTGGAAAGCAGAGCTGCTGGTGCGCCGCCAGTTGCGCGAAGTGTTCGGGCCGGGTATTGGCAATGACGATTGGCATCATTCGGCTGCGCCGCACGACAACGAAATCCTGGCTTCACTGGAGGGGCCTTGCCCTCCCTGCCAGGGGATGATACGTCCTTCCAGGCTCGGCGTCAAACCGCCGGGCCAATGCGACGCGAGCGAGCCCCGGACCGAGCGTTTGCGAAAACCGATCCTGTCTGGCAGCGCAGCCGCTCCGCACCCCGCCGCCGGAGACCGGCTTTGCTCAAGCCCTGTTGATCGAGGAAGGAAGGTTGTTGAATCACAATATTTAGTAAATAGATACCTAAGTTGTTAGTATATACGAAACCTGTATAGTCTATCCAGCCTTTGCGCGAACCCCGACGGCTTGACAGTCTAAGAGTTGATCGTTGAACAAGCCCATCCGTACGGAGGATCCTGCTATGATCGCCATTGTCTACGGAAGCTCGACCGACAACACCCGCGGTGCAGCCCTCGATATTGCCGATACGCTGCGCAAACAGGTCAGTACGCCGATTGACGTTTTCGATGTTGCTGCCATCAAAGAGGACCTGCGCCCGTTACTCAACTATCGGGTGCTGCTGCTCGGCTGTCCCACCTGGAACGTAGGCGAACTGCAAGACGACTGGTACGACGCCTTTCCACAACTCGACGACCTGGATTTTGAGGGCATCACAGCGGCGCTCTTCGGCTGTGGCGATCAGCGCGATTACCCCGATAACTTCCAGGATGCGCTGGGCATTCTGGGACGAAAGCTGCGGGAGCGTGGGGCAACGATTATTGGACGCTGGCCGACTGACGGCTACGACTTCTACGAATCGGCAGGCGTCGAGGATGGCATGTTCTTCGGTCTGGCCCTCGATGAGATCAATCAGACTGAGTTAAGCGGCGAGCGCATCCGCACCTGGGTGACCCAGATTGTGGCCGAGCTCAACCCGGCGCTGCTCGCAACACAAACCTGACCCCACCCGGGGGAAGGGTGTAGATCGCAGTTCACGCCCTTCCCCCGGCTAATCCGCAACGACGCCTGACACCAGTAGTTCCAGGAGCTCACCAGGCTGTCCAGGTCGTGAGACCCCTAGAATCTTAAGCTATGCGAATTGCGCTCATTGGCGCCGGCGTTGTCGGTGCGACCTTATGAGCAGCGCGACGACAAGAAGAAAGACCACCGCCAGCCGGTCAGTTTGCTGCCGGATTGGCTTCCAGAAGATCCTGGTCTTATCACTCACTTCTTCAACTCAATTTCCCAACCCGATGGCCATATTTTCACTTTGTATTCTGGGTTATCTTGCCAAACTGCAATTTCCGCGCGCCATTTTGGCCATTCAGGATCAATTATAAGCGTCGATCGGTATCGAACAGCGCCAAAAGCCAGAATGACGAATAATATGATGAAACAAAACACCGCTCGAAACTTGTTTCCAGACCAGAAAAGACCATTCCTTATCAACAGAAAACCGAATATCGCGTTAGGAACCCAAAAATACCGCTCTCCTACGCCGACGACGATATTAAGTTTATCTCGAGATAACGCACCAATATAGGAGAATACCACTAGAAGAGCGTAACTCCCGAGGAATACCACACGTTCGCGAACCGTCAATCGCACCGACAGCCACCAAAACAAAGAAGCAGTCAATGCTGTCAAGCCGATCCAGGTGAGCGCAATAGCGATGTCACCTGCTCGATATCCCGCAACGATCCAGGATGCCACTTGATGCATCCATTCTGATCCAAATATCATCAAGCCGATGCCCTGGGTCCATATTGCAAACACCAATGGAAACAGACCACTATGACCTAGACCGGCAAAACGCAAATCCATATGGTCGCTTGTGCTGAAACGAAGCAATAGTCCTGCTTGTAGAAGGGCGCAGACTCCAAGAATTGCTGTCTGAATCCCACGCTCTCGCTCCCTGGTCAACCACGTCACGATGCCATAAGCCGGAACAAGCATGCTTGCCACCGGACCGGTCAGGCCTGCGAGAAGCAGGATGAACCTGTAGAACCATGTTGATAAAGGTCGCTTCTTGATCGGTTCCATCAGGATCAGTACAGCCGCCAGAGCTAAATAGAACTGACTATTGATTGTATTTAACCAGATCTCACCACTTAATGGAGTTAACAAGACGACAAGCACTCCGGCGGTTTTTCTCAAAGGCGAATCCCAGAGCGGCGCATCGCCCCAGACGATCAAGCCCAACGGAATGAGTTGCACCAGGAATGCCATCAGCGTTGTCACAAGCGGCGCGTGATCAATCGGAGCAAGGTTGGCTGCAATAACGGAGGCGATAATTGGCCAAAAGGCTAAATAACCTTGTGGAATATTAATTAAGCCTTTATACCACAATGATCCATGTGCATATTGAAAAGCATAAGCGTAATAATGCAAGCCTTCCTCCGCCCAGAATCGTGGCTCCAAGAAAAATGACGGTTCTCGCAGGAACATTGCTGCCATGCCCGTCACGAAAAGGAGCCATCCAATACTGACCTTCCAGCGCTGCATAATGTGGCAATCCCTTCCAGGTACAGGATCAACCGGCAAGTTCCTCTCGCGGAGGCCGTGCTATCATAACACTGAAATGGATCCGCCCGGAGCCATATGGAGGCGCCCGATGACCCTCACCGACACGCTCCCGACCGTCATGCCGGCCAGTCACGTCCCCGGCCCGCCCCAGGGCCGCTGGACATATGCCGACTACGCCCGCCTGCCCGATGATGGCCAGCGCTATGAAGTGATCGATGGAGTGCTGTATATGACCCCGGCCCCCGGCACCGAACACCAGAGCGTAACCAACCTGATCGCCACGTTTCTCACGATGCACGTTCAATTTGCCGGCCTGGGCAAGGTCTTCAGCGCTCCAACGGATGTGGAACTCGCCCCCGGCTTCGTGGTGCAACCCGACGTCCTGGTGATCAGCGCCGACCGGCTGCATCTGATCACCCCGAGTTGCATCAGCGGCCCCCCGGACCTGGTGGTCGAGGTGACCTCGCCGGGCACGGCCGGCTACGACCGGCGCGAGAAGCAGGACGCCTACGCCCGCGCCGGGGCGCCCGAGTACTGGATCGTCGATCCGCACGCGCAGACCGTCGAGGTGCTTGTGCTGGAAGAGGGTTCCTATCGCTCGCAGGGGGTGTTTCGCGGCCAGGCTCGCCTGCCGTCGCGGGTCATCGCCGACTTCCCGACGCCGGTGGCGCGGTTTTTTGGGGGGTCATGAGAACAAGCGAACTATGCCTCTCGCAAAGTTGACCCGGAGGCCGGCATGCGCTGCCGCCGCCGGTGCAGGTATTCAGCCAGAACGTAGCTGCCGATAACGAAGATCGCCGCCGCAGCCTGGAACAGGATCCCTTCCCAGGTCGCATACAGCCCGAACCAGAAACCAGTCCAGTAGGGCAGGACGAGCCAGCGGATCGGGTGGATCGACATCCAGCCTACCGTCTGCATGACGTGCACCGTGTGTCCAACCATTTGCAGCAACACGGCGCCGATCAAAATCCCCGTCACAATCAACATTTTCTTGTGTGGCAAGCGCATTTGCAAGCCAAACACGGCAAACCCGACGCACAGCGTCAAAATCAGACCAACGCTTACTCCGCTTAGAACGATGCGGCTCCCGCCCTCTAGAACCAGGGCTTGCAAGAAGAGCACCGTTTCAAACCCCTCGCGATAGATGCTGGTGAAGCCCAGGGCGATCAACCCCGCCCACTGTCCGGTTACACCGCCCAGAATGCGCCGCTTCTGCTGGTGAAAGCTCTGCATCCAGCCTTTCCAGTAGACGTCGTGGAAGAACCAGTTGGTAATGAGCAGCAGCACGGCAATGGCGATGAGTGACACAATGGCTTCGAGCCGTTCGCCCAGGCGGGCCATTGCCAGCAGCGCGCCACGGGCCAGCAGCCAGGTGAGGACGGTCGCCAGGAGGGCGAGACCGGCGCCAATCCAGAGCGGGCGGCGGAAGCGGCGCTGGGCGCCGATCTTCAGGCTGCCCATCAGCGCGGCTAGAATAAGCACCGCCTCCAGTCCCTCCCGAAAGACGATAACCGAGGCATTGGTTGCAATGGCGAATGGCGCGTTTTTCCCAGCCAGCGCCTGTTCAGCGTCGGCGAGGGCCCGGTCGAGGGCGGCGCGGGTCGCCGCGATTTCAGCATAGGGGGCGTTGCGGGCGATCAGATAGGCTAACCCTTTCTGTTCATCCTGGCCATACCAGAAGTAGCCCTCGATAACCGGCTTCAGGTGCGGAGCGAAGGCGATCAGTTTCACTTCCGGCCCGATCTCCATCATCGCATACGCTTCCAGGCGCGCCGACTCCGCGCGAGCATAATCCCCAAGACGCGCGGCCTGCGCCATTTGATCCAGGGTGGTGCGGATGACATCAAAATCCGCCCCGCTGTCTGGCTGTTGCCATTCCGAAGGTAGAAGCTTCCGCAGCTCGGCGAGCAACGTGTCGGTACGCTCGCGAACGGTCGCCGGCTCAGCGACTGCGGCGCGACTCCCCGCGGCGGCCAGGATGTCTCCTAGTTCCGCGAATTGTCGCGCGACCCGCGCTGTTGCAGCGGGATCGCGCCGCTCCAGCACAGCGCGCAGATCGGCGAATGCCGCCGCGGCCCCGGCATGAAAGGTGATCGCTTCGCGGATTTCCAGATCAATAGTCACCTGACCGCCGCGCACCCCACGTGCATACTCAACAGGCACAAGGCCGAGGAAGCGCAGGATCTGACCGGTGCGCCGGATGCGTTCCGCCGGGCTTAGCGGCGCGGCGCGAAAGCCGCTGAGCGTCATCTCGACGGCTGCCAGCGATTCGGCTACTGGCTCGCCACGCACGGCGGCGCTCCGCAGATCGGCGAAGGCGACTGTAGCCCGCGCCATTGCCTCATCACCGCGCTGTTCGGCGTAGGCGGGCGCCAGGATGGCGAAATAACCCTCAGCGAGACTGGCCGCTTCAGCGCGACGGCTGGCAAACCCCTGAACGTCAGCGGTTTTGACGGCATTGAGGGCCTCGGTAAGGCGCGCCTGATAGGTGTCGAGCAGATCGGCTCGCACCACCAGCACCGCATCGGCAGCGCTGACCGAACCAGCAGCCATATCGCGCAGCGCTCGCGTCGCGTCGGCAGCCGGACGCGAGAACCGCGTCGCATGACGAAACTCGCGGAGGGGCAGCCAGAGCTGCGCGGCGCCGGCATCTTCAGCGCCAAGGGCGGTCATGACCGCGTCGTACCCGCCCGCCAGCAACGCCGTCCAGATGCGCGCGCGAGCAGCCGCGAACGCCGGCGCGTTGCGCCCGGCAAGAGCCTGACGGGCTTCCACGAAGCCTTCCTCAATACGCTCAGGAGCAGTAGTCGCCACGTGTCCGAGCGGCTCAGCCAGGATCGTGCTGTAGGTGGCAAAGGCTTCTTCCAGGAGCGCCGTCGCCGACGCTGGCTCTGAAAGCATCACGAACTGGGCCTGTAACAGCGCTGTTCGGATCGCCTCTGCCGCAGCGCCCGGCGCCAGCCCCTGAGAGGACGCACCGGGCGTTCCGGCAAGTATTAAGAAGAACAGAGCCGTCAGGGCGGCCAGAACCTTACGCATACCTCGCTCACTCCGCCTCGATGGCCACGCCCAGAGCGCCGGCCATCTGGCTGATTTGACCGGTGATGGCGGTCGCGCGGTTCTGCGCCTCAACGCCGAGGATATCGGCTTCTTCGGGCGTAAAGCGCCGACCATTCTGTTCTTGACGGTAAATATCGGCGACGAATGCTTTCAAGTCGCGCAACCCTGCTTCAATCTGTTCGGCCTGGACGGGATCCACCTTTTCGACGCGCGGGCGGAGTTGAGCGTAGACCAGCTCAAGACCGCTGAGGATATCTTGAATATCGGCCAGCCGCGAGATGACATTGAAGTCGCGCTGCGTTGCAGCCTCACCCGACACGAAGCGCGAGTCTCTCCAGGACGCGAAATACTCGCTCATCGTCGGCACCATCACCACCAGCGCGGTAAAGGCGTCTGACTCCGTGGGTTCCCAGGCCTGAGCGGCGGCGGCAAGTTCATTGGCTTTGGCAAAGAGCATCGCCGCGGCTGATTCGAGCACATGAGCATCAGGGAGGGTTTCACCGAAAGTGATGCCTCCATCGCCGTTCCAGTCGGCATCAACCGGCGCGGCGTACTCAGGCTCGGTGCCCCAGAGAGCGCTTTCCGTAACCCCGAAGAGATTGCCGGGTTTCGGAAAGATGCGGCCATCGAGCAACACGAGATCGAAAGATACAGCATTCTCTGGATCGTCAGCCGCGGCTGCGCCGGCATCAATATCAACATCAAACTGCGCCAGAGCGGGCGTTCCGGCGACAATCCCTTCCATTTTCTCATAGATGGGACTGGCCACAATCCAGGCTGCACGGGCGGCTTCAAGCTCGGCAATGACGGCATCGCGCCGATTGGCCCAGAGGGTGGAATAATCGAAGTTCAACTCTCTGGCCAGGGCGAAATACCGATCCACGGACGTCTGCAAGTCAGCGACGGCATCAACCAGCCCCGCGGTTTGCTCTACCAGGTACTTCTTTATCCCGGCGAGATCGGCGGAGGCCGCCGCACCCGGCGCGGCTGGCGCCGAGGTTGGGCGCGCAGGGCCCGGTGTAGACATCTGCGCCGCGGGCTGCCCGCCACAGCCCGCAAGCATGATGGCAAGTGACAAGAGCCATAGGACGTATAGACGCATGGAGCGCTCCCTTCTGAGCAGTATATCTAAGGGGCTTGTTTGGAAGGATTTCGCATTCCCCAGACCTTTCCTCTAGCCAGGACGCAGGGAATTCCTCCGCCTGCCGCAGAGGGCAGGGCCGTAGCGCCCCCCGTTTCCCCGCCTGCCGCAGAGGGGCAGGGCCGCGCGAACTCCTTTTCTCCGCCCTCCTCCAGGCGGCTGCTCATCGCCGCGAGATAGTAGCTAGTAGATAAACTCCTCGATATGGTAGAGCGCCACCTTGGCGCGAGGATCGCAGAGCGCTCGCGCACCATCCTTCAGGTACGTCAGTTGAGCGTTGATCGCCGCGTGATCGAGCCACGGACTGCCGGCCTGATCCAACTGTTCGGCATAAGGACCAGTAGGAGAAACGATCAACGGCGAGATGTACACGAGATCGCCTTCGCTCAGACCCATAGCTGCCAGCGCTTCGAGCGAGTGGTTGACGTGCGCCGGAGCCAGCCGCGCGCCGCCGGCGCCGGCGAGCAGGATAATGCCCACATTCAGACCGGCGGCCTTGATCGCCTGCACGGCTTCAATACAGGCGGATGGCGAACCGGGCTTGTTGAGCAACCGAAAGACGGTCTCGTCGCCGCTTTCGAGACCCAGGTAGATGCGCCGCACTCCGGCGTCGCGCAACTCGCGGTAGTCACTGACCGTCTTGCGCTCCGCGCCGAAGATGTCAAGAAAGGCATAAATGCCTTTCAACCCTTTGTCGCCAATCACGAACTCCTGGTGAACGACGGCCAGCAGTTCACCCAGCCGGGCCTGGGGAATGATCAGCGCATTCGCATCGCCGAGGAAAATAGACTTGCGCATGCGCAGTCCTGCCCCAACGAAGGCTTTGACGGAACGGACATGCCGGCGAAACTCCTCAGGCGTCTTGATGCGAAACTTCCGGTCGCGATACAGGGAGCAAAAGGTGCAGCGGTTCCAGCTACACCCCTCCGCCGCCTGGAGCACCAGGGCAAGATACTGATCGGGCGGCAGGATGCTGATAGGCTTGTAGATCTCTTGAAAGGCGTCACGCTCGGCCTCAAGCCGCTCAACGTCCCAGGTCAGAGCGCGATCAAGCCAGGCGCACACCTCAGGGCTGGCAACCGACTGGGCGCATTCGCGAATGGCCGCAACATGGGCGGAGACGACCGACAGCAACTGCCGGCGTTCGAAGGTTGAAAGCATGCGTCGCCGTTTGGTGCGTCCCCCTACGACCTGTTTCATCAGAATATCGCCCCCCAGACCGCGCCGGTAATTGACGCCGTCGAGGAAAGCGCCCAGCAGGCGACCTTCGCCGTCAAATGAGTAGGTGGTGCGCAGGTTGTCCGACACTGTCAGAAAATGAGGCTGAGGGTTGAAGTAGAGACGGTGAGGATCAGCAGACTTGTTGGAGGATGACGTATGTTTTGCCGCAACCATAGGCGTCTCCGGAGTAGCGATATCGCACGCGCAGGCGAGTGGCGAGCATCCGCGAGCGTAGAGCGCAGTGATAAGCATCTTAAAATATTTTTAATTAGTATATACTAATCTTTTCTTTTTGTCAATACATAACTTTTATCGTTTTTATACTCCCTGGCTCTTCGGCCGATCAGCAATTTTGTCCTGAGACATCGTTTCGCTCCGCGGCGGCAGACCTGTCCTGGGTGCGCCAGGGCGCACCCCCGCCGCGGGCGGAACAGTGAGCGCGGGGAAGCTCAGCCTCCCCGCGCTGCTCCAAACTGCGTCTCAGATGTTAACAAGGTCGAGGTCCTACCTGAACACCTCCTGCGAGAGGGCAGCGAAACCGGGTTTCTCCACGCTCCTGCCTGAGAGGAGGTTCCGGGCCGACGCAGCCCGCCTCACCCTCCCGCAGTAGTCAGGCACGCGGTCTGGCAAGGGATCACCACCCCAACCGCAGACCGAGGGCGATCCCCGCCACGGCAAGCAGGCTGAAGCCTAGTTCTTGCATGCCGACGAGGGGGGTGGGGGTCTTCAAACTGCAAGGCAACACTCCGAGAAGGGATCGGGCCAGGAGCGCGGCAAAGACCACGGCGCTGAGCCGGGGCGCCAGGCCGGTCCAGACCAGCGCGAGGACGATAACCAGGGCCAGGAGATGGGCCACGTGGGCCGGCCAGGCGCGGGCCGCCTCGCCCCGCGCCAGCCGCAGCCGCGCGCCGACATAGACGATCGCCGTGGTCGCCTGAAGCGCCAGGAGCAGCCAGAGCGCGAGGGCCGGTCGAAACTCCCAGCCCGCGGCCATCACCATTGCGGCGACCGTTGCGCTGATAGCCACGGCTCCGCACATCTCGGCCGCCAGAGCCCGGCTCTGTTTGAGAATGTCGTACCGCAACTGGATCGCTGCCAGCGGCGCCGCCAGGACGATGGGCGGCCAGAATGGCGCTACAGCGGTAAACCACGCCGCCAGGAACGATAGGAAGGCTGTTCCACCATACAGCACGATAAAACGTTCGGCCCAGATCGTGCGCGCAAAACGCCTGCCGCGCCGCCAATCGCCTACGGCCAGTTTGAGCGGCTGGCGCGCCAGAAAGGCCCCCAGCGCCGCCAGGCTGAGCCAGCCGCCCGCCACCGAGGGCGCCACCCACAGGCCGAGCAGGATGGGCGCGCCGAGCAGCCCCCAGCCGCCGTGCTCGGTCGGCAAGGCGATGGGGCGCAGACGAACCGGTTGTCTTATCGTTGGCGTTGACATACTATCCTCCCCAGAGGCGCAACCAGGGGCGTCCGTAGTCAAGAAAGGGCCAGGGGATGGCGATCAGGGTGATCCCGAAGGCCAGCGAGAAGAGCAGCGCGGCTCGCCGATGCCGGCCGATATGGCGTGTCGCTCTGGGTGCGAGAGCGACCCCCGCATGGGCGAGACCCAGGGCAACCACCATCTGGACCGCATGCTCAAGCACGATGAAGCGCAATGGGGGGACGCGCAGCACCGTGCCTGGATCAAATATGAGCATCTGGGCCATTGAGCCAGGTAGACAGTAGAACAGCCCTCCAATAAAGAACTGGATGGTCAGGGCTGTCGCAAACCATTGCCCGGCGTGCCGGTCTTCCGGAGTCCAGGGACGCCTGCCCCACCAACCACGATAGGCGCGGTAGATGGCCCAGAGACCAGCTATCAAGGTAATCCAGCGCATCAGGTTGTGGAGGGTCAGAACAGTCAAATATATCATCATATCACGGCGCAATGAATAACCACGCTTCTCTTGGCGATGATTGCGGAGTCTGTGGTCTCCAGGAAATCTCCCCTTCCGATGTGGTACGGCTTCATCGCGCTGCACTAACAACGAGCTTTCGGCGGATTGAAGCCCTCCGAGCCTCTCATAAGAAGCAAAGTTGTGGCAGCCCCAGGCCCCGGACTGCGTTCAGCGTCAGCCATTCCCTGGAGAGGGTCAAGGAGCGAGCTCCCTGCCACCCTTCCGCCCGGTGAGAGGAGGACTGTCCCGGTCCTGGTGCTGCCACGGCAGGTGTCCACTCTGTATCAGCCCGCATAAAACCTATCGTCTGGCAGATCGCCCCCGATCAGATCAGGAGACAGGGATTTCAACTGAGTGAAGAAGAACTCCAGTTCTCCCCGCGCTTCGCTTGCCGGCACAAACTCCAGGGGCACATTCGGGAGAGCCTGTGCAATGACCGGGGCCTTGAGTCCTGCTAGATGCTGCTCCCCAAGCGAACCAGCCTCCTTAGGGTTCTGCTTGACCCACTCAACGGCGCGACGTAGCCCCTCCTGGATAACTTTGACGACCTGAGGATGCTGCTCGGTCAATTCAGCTACGGCTAGCGTACCGGCCATAGGAATGCGCGGCTCGCGTCCCATCGCCCGGCCCCACTCCTCCTGCATGTTAAGGACCCGGCGGACGTCCAGATTATTCTGTTTGCCCTGTAACTGCGCTGCGGTAGCGCCAGGTTCGGAAAGTTGCGCCAGTGGCGTCTGTCCGGCCAGCAGGAGTTGTTGAGCCTCCACTGGCGAACTCACGTACCGGATCGTCATGTCACGGTCAGGATCAAGCCCGTTGGCTCGTGCCAGCACACGGAAGACAATGTCCGGCATATCGCCTTTGAAGGGTACAGCAATGGTCTGACCGCGGAGATCATTCCATCCTGTGATAGATGCATCTGTGCTCATCAAATACAAAATGCCCCAGACCATCACGTTAAGCAGGCGCAGATCGATGCCGCGATTATACAGTGTTGCGGCGACGTTCGTGGGGGTTGCGGTGAGATGTAAAGCGCCCGCTACCACGTCGGCACGGAGTTGATCGGGATTCGACCAGGTGGCAAAACTAACCTCTCCGACTACGCTCTTGAGTTCGGGGTCGCCGGCCAGCCGCACCAGGGGGATCGTCGGCAATCCGGTAGGCCCCTTGATTACTAACTGCGCCAGTTGACCGACAGCCGGCGTTACGATTGGCGCAGGCACCGTGGTTTGCCGGGCGCACGCGGCAAGTGCTGGGGCTATCGTAATCCCGCTGCCAATCATGAGAACGTGCAAAAAGTCACGACGGCTCAGCATAGGGCCTCCTTGGAATAAACACGCGCTCACCTCTTGCGGCAACGTGAAAAGCATCCGCGACCGCAGGCACCCGTAAAAGGTGAGCGACCGTCTCATACACATACACAGGATCGCGCTGAGGAGCGGAACGCGACTGCTGCCAGTGTTCAACCACTCGACCCGGCGCGGGGGTTAAGACCATCACTTCATCACCAATTCGCACGGCCTCGGTCAAATCGTGGGTAACAAAGAGGGCAGCCAGGCCCCGTTCGGCAATGAGTTCGAGGAAGAGATTCTGAAGATCTCGGCGCAGCCCCACATCCAGCGCGCTAAAGGGTTCGTCGAGCAGCAGAAGCTCCGGTTCTACGGCGAGAGCCCGTCCAAGAGCCGCACGCTGGCGCATACCGCCACTCAGTTGATGGGGGTAACGATCCAGTGCTTCGTCAAGGCCAAGCCGCGCACCAAGACGTTCGGCAATGCCGCGCCGTTCGGCGCGCACCACTCCGTGCGCCTTGAGCCCGAAAGCAATATTGTCGCGGGTGTTTCGCCACGGTAGCAGGCGCGGTTCCTGGAACACCACCGCTATGCGCCGAAAGTGGTTCGTTACCTCACCTCCGCTGGGCGGGAAAAGTCCAGCGGCGATGTGGAGCAGCGTGGTCTTGCCACAACCCGATGGTCCGACCAGACAGATCACCCGCCCTTTCGGCAATTCCAGACTAACGCGGTCAAGCACCGGCGTTTGCCCGTAATGGTGGGAGATGTCAGTCAACCGAAGCATCGGTTTATCCTGTCGGCTTAATCCGCACATCGGCTCGCGAGGACAGTTCAGGCTGACGATCTCCCCGATGACGCCAGGGCTCAATCCAGCGCTGTAACGGAAAAACGATCAGATACTCGACCAGAAACATCAGGCTAAGAACGATGACGATCCAGGCAAATACCGCCGCCGTATCAAGATTGACCCGCGCGACACCCAGATGTTCGCCGATCCCGCGCGCACCAGACAGCAGTTCAGCCATCAGAGCAATCTTCCATGATTGGCCTAAGCCTACGACTATCGTCGGGAAGAGGTAAGCCGCGAGATGAGGCAGGTAGATGTCACGCAAGACCAGAGATGCTGGCGCGTTATAGCTGCGCGCCATCTGGATGAGCAGCGGATCGGTATGATGAACACCGCCGATAGTAGTGATTATCAGCAGCGGGAGGGTAGCTGCCATCACGGTAAAGGTAGCCGTGCGTTCACCAGTTCCGAACCAGAGTAGAGCCAGGACAATCCAGGCAATCGGAGGAACACCCTGTACAACCCCAACTACAGGGTGTACCAGAGCGCGCACCACCGGTTGCACGCCAGCAAGCAACCCTAGCGTCACGCCCAGAAGCAACGCCAGTGCAAACCCGCCAAGGGCATGGGCGAGCGTGTGGACAACCGCTGTTGCCACGGCGCCGCTGGCCCAGAGTCGGCCGAGCGCCGTAAAGGTAGCCAATGGTGAAGGCATCACCAGGGGGTGACTGACCAGCGCACCTGCATGCCAGGCAAGCAGCACCAGCAGCAATCCAGACAAGCCCACCCACGGAACCAGCGATGACCCTCGCATCCACGCCTCCTATGTAGCCTGGATCGCCGTTGCACCTTTCAGTAGAAGCAGCAGCATGATCACCGGCGTGCTTGCGCTAATGCTATGAGGCAGATGGGCCGGCATATGCACCCAGGTGTTGGGTTGCGCCGTGATCACCTCGGTTCCCAGCGTCACCCGCGCCTCGCCCTGGATAAAGTGCAGGATTGCCGGCGCCGCCGCGGTGTGTTCCGACAGCTCCTGGCCTGCCGCGAAGCCGAACAGCACCACTTTCAAGCCGTGATCCTGATAGAGGGTGCGGCTGAGCGTGCCATCCTCAGGAATGGTCGTCTCTGATGCGAGATCAAGAAACACGGTCGCGGTCATACTTCCTCCTTAGCGCGTTTCTCGAAAAGGTTGATCCGCAACAATGGCGACACGAGCGCCGCGAGCCACGGGGCCTGGCGTCCTCAGTAGATCAGGCATGCCGGTCAGCGCTCTCGATCACCGGTTTCACGGCAATCAGCGCAATCGCCGTCAGATGGGCCTGATGGGTGCGAAACACCCGGCGCATTGCCAGCACGCGCTTGCGAGCAGGCGGGGTCCGCAGGATATTAAAGACGATGCGCAGGGCTCGTCCCAGGCCCTCATCCTGGATAAGGCGTCCGGGTTCGAGCAGATGCATCGGAGCAGTGAACGTTTCACGGACCTGGAAGCCCTCGGCTTCTAGGACGGCCCGCCATTCTGAAGCAGTCAGCGGGCGGGCGCCGACGTGAATGGCCGCCGAAAGATCGCGCAACACCGCTTCTTTCACCGCTTCGTCCAGGGAATCAGGGGTCAGTCCCAGTTCGTGGATGCCATAGCGCCCGCCGGGTTTCAGGATGCGATAGGCCTCGCGCACAATGCGCGCCTTCTGGCCGGGTGTATACATCGTGAGCATAGCCTCGCCGTATACAACGGTCGCTGAGGCCTCCTCAAGCCCCGTCTCCTCGGCCGAGCCTACGAGGCAACGGTAGTTCGGATAATCTAAGAATGTGCGCACCCTGGCGGCAGCAGCTTCTTCACGCTCGATGCCGAGATACGACGCCGGTCGCGCCTGGAGGGCCATCCGCGCCGTTACCCCTAATCCGGGGGCGAATTCAACTACGTGATCACGCGCGTTGAGCGCCAGAGCGTCAAGCATCCGCCGGGTCAACTCCAGCCCGCCAGGGCGCAACACCCGCTTGCCCATGCGAGCCAGAAGCCAGTGACCCGGCATCCTGGCCATATCCAGACCGGCGCCGGGCACATACTCTTCAGTCTGAGAGGCCATCTCGTTCTCCTTTCAGACGAGACGCGTATAATCAAAGGACTGTATCGAGGCTGTCAGTACTGCGCGTGATCATTTCGGACAGCCTACAGGTACGCCAACAGCATAGCGCCTCGCTGAAATCCTGTCTTTGCGTTAGCGCAAAGACAGGAATATTACCGCTCAAACAGCACTATTCCATCCTAAGCAAGCAAAGAAGCGCCGCTTTTTATGAATAAAACGACGACGAACGCAGAGATCGTCTCCCGCTAACAGCAGGAATGCCCATTTTCTAGTATAATAAATTGGAAAACCTGAACCAGACCACAGGATCATATAAACCTGCGGCAAAATATCTATGTTTTGCCCAGAACTACGCTGGAGGACTATCGGCGATCTGCATCATTCGGTGCGGGTCGCAAATAATGACCTGTTCACGGGCGGAGACAACGATGCCTTGCTGCGCCCAGCGACTCAACACCCGGCTCGCCGTATATAATGTCGTGCCGCTCATTTCGGCAAGCTGCTGCCGCGACAGGGGCAGGTCAACCAGTGTTCCGGCAGTCACTGGCTGCCCGACCTGCTGCATCAGGCGCAGTAACGTATGGGCTATGCGGCGCTCGACGCGCTGGGTGGCCAGTTCCAGATACTGATGTTGCAGATCGGCGAAGCGCCCGGCCAGTAAGCGCAAGGCGCGTAGCGCCAGAACAGGGTGCCGATCCATCAATCCTGTGAGCGTAGAATGATCCCACGCCAGCAAGGTACAGGGCAGAATAGCCCGCGCCGAAAGAGGATACACGGTTTGCGACAGGCTGGCGATAACCCCGATCGCATCCAGAGGTTTTACGGCGCGGATGATGACCTGCTGACCGGTATCGGCCAGCTTGCTCAAGAGCGCCTGCCCGTGCATAAGGATGTAGAACGTCGTTGCCGGTTCGTGTTCATGGAAGATAAAGCGCTGAGCGTCAACCTCGCGGATAGAAGCCGTGCCAGCTAAATCACACAAAACTGCCTGCTCCAACCCGGCGCAAAATGGGCATTCGGCGATCGTCGCCTGCACATCATCCGCTATAACCCGATGGGATCCCATTACCGTCCTCGTGTATCCAGCGCACCTTTGCGACGATTGACCGGCGGCGCCCTTCAGGCCAGGGCACAGCCGGTCGCCCGACATAGAAGAAGCCGTACAGTCGGGTCTCCGGCCCGAACCCGACAACTTCGGCAACGTGCTGATGGAGCGCCCATGCCGCGCTCGACCATTTTCCAGCCAACCCCAGCGCGCTGGCCATCAGGTGCATGTTATGCACTGCACAGCCGAAGGCGATCAGCTCTTCCCACTCTGGCATCTTCGGATCGGGCCGCATTCCCAGCGCGATCCAGACTGGCGCCTGCCAGACCCGTTCCCGCCGAGCCTGCTCACCGGGGCTTCCGGCGGGCTGATCCGGGTGCAATTGCCGATAGGCGACCGCAAAAGCATCGCCAATGATCCGGCGCGCCGTACCGGTGTAAACCACGAAGCGCCAGGGCTCTGTCCGACCGTGGCTTGGGGCCCAGTTGGCGGCTTCAAGCATCTGGGTGACTAGATGAGATTCGACAGGCTCCGGCGACAGATCTTCCAGTCTGAAACTCCTCCGGGTGGCAATCACGTTGAAGAGGCGCCGGGCCAGGTCTGGATCACGCTGAGGCGGAGGCGCCTGATGCAGATCCGCCTCTGAGACAACTCTGCGGGCGCGCTGCACCAGGGCGATCAACGTCGGGCGGAGGTGATCCGGATCGGTCAGGGGCGCGTCAAAGAGGATGCGAGCGATAGCGGTCTGACCATGACCCTCGACGTGCAGTTCTAGACCTTCAGCGGTAATCGCGCTGATGCGGGCCGTCTCTGCCCACTCCAGCCCGGCCAGACCACGCGCATAGGCCAGTACCGCGTCGGCGTGGTCCCGGTTCATATGCTCAGTCGCAGCGGCGGCGACGACGCCGAACGGATCAGAGGCAGGCTGTATCATACGTTACTCTTGCCTGAATTTCTAACGACGCCCCAGAGAAAGCCCGCCACCCGGCGCGAAAGGATCACTCGCCGCCCGGCGCGCTGGATGCGCACGCTGCCGGGGGCATCGTGCATGCGCACCAGGGGCGTGCCGGGCACCAGGCCGTGAGTCCAGAGGAACTGGAGCGTGCAACTGTCCTCACCCGCCTCCTCGTCAATCCGGGTGATCACGAACCAGTCGCCTACCGGCGCGACGACCAGCGGCAGATCATCGGGCGGCGGCGTTCCGCGGCCCGGAATAGGGTTGCCGTGCGGCGAGACGGTGGCTTGCCCAACCAGTTCGGTGATCCGCGCTTCCAACACCGACGACAGGACGGGTTCGAGCAGGGTGGCCTCACGGTGCACTTCGTGCCAGGGCACGCCCACGACGTCGTGGAGAAAACATTCCAGCAGGCGATGACGGCGGATAATGCGCTCCGCGATAGCCGCACCCTCGGAGGTCAGGGCGATGCTGTGCCCGCCGTCACGCCGGATCAAACCTTTTTGCTCAAGCCGCTGCAGCATATGGGTGACGGTGGGTGGCCGCACCTTCAACCAGCGAGCGATCGAGACCGAAAGGACCGGCTCACGACGGGCTTCCAGATAGGCGATCACTTCCAGATACGCCCGCTCGGCGGGAGTCAGGTTGTGATCGCCGGTATGGGCGTCATCCATAATGCGCAGGGGTGTCGTGCGGACCGTGCGGAAGCTCATCACGCCTCCTTTGCTTGCATACGGTTTTCTCGGGAGCGCTGCGTCCTCCCGCCAGACCCTCCCAATCCCGGGTCTATGCGCGGCGCCTCCTGAACGTCGCTGCTCCGACCATCAGACTGGCCACAACGAGGAACGCGCCAACCGGCGCCTCGCTGATCAGTCCCAGCGAGGGAAGCAGCGCTGTGAGGCCGCGGGCGATCAGATCGGCGCCGAGCAAAAAGGTGGCCCCGATGATCGCCGCCAGAACCAGCTGCCAGCCGCTGCTGAGGCTCAGCAGGCTGGCCCGTCGCCCGGCTAACCAGCCAATCAGGCCGATGGCCCCCGTTGCCAGGGTTGCCGACGTGGCGGCAAGCGTTGCGGCGATTCCCAGCGCGATCGGCATCCGGGGACGCATATGGCATACCGCCAGCGCTATGAGCGCCAGGAGGGTCACTGGCCAGACCTGCTGCCAGGTGGCCCAGTCACGCTGTTCCAGACTGCCCAGACACCAGCGCACCCAGGTCGCCAGGCGCACGTCGCGGATCAGCAAGATGAAGGCAACTGCCGGTGCCACGATGGCCAGCGCCAATCCAAGGGCCATGACGCGGCGTGGCGCGAGTGGCCAGCGGCGATGGGCGCTCACCAGCGCCGCCACGCCCAACCCGCAGCCAGCGCCGACGGCCAGAGCCAGCGCCCAGCCCGCGCTCGCGGGCGCCGCCACGAGCAGAATGACCGCGGCAAGGGCGCCGAGCGCCAGCACCCCGCTCCAGCCGGGATCGCGCGCCTGCGCGCCGCTCAGGCGCCCCAGCAGCAAGGCCGCGACGCCCAGCAGCGCCCCGGCGCTTACCGCCAGCAGCACTCGCGGCAGGCGCAGGTTGCGCACAATGGCCGCAGCCGGCGGATCGGCCGCCGGAGCGAACAGCCCCGTCACGACCTGGCCGGGGGTTAATGCCACCGGGCCAAACATCAGGCTACCCACGATCAAGACGATCAGGACCCCGCTACTCAGCAGCAACGCCTGCCAGGAGGAGCGATCCGTAGCGGGGAAGACCGAAGCCTTTGCTGGTTGTTCCATAGCTTCTCATCCATGACGAGCACGCCATCGAAGCCGATGCACTGGCGCGGAAGCGCAGGGGCGGATATGCGTTGCGTCAACGTTTCTGTCTCTAATTCCGGGCATTAGCGTGTTCGGCCACCCCTGTCATCACCAGATAGTCATCGAGCCAGTGACGGGTTGAGCGCCGCGGCGCAGTGTTGAGGAGCTGGAGCTTTCCTGCCGCTCGCCAGAGCAAATCTCGGAGTTGCATCAGTTCGTGTTCGGTAAGCAACAGACCGGCGCAGGCGCACCAGAGTTGCATGTATCCTCCCGCCATACGGCGCACGGCAAAGCCTTCACTTTCGGCATAGGGCTGGTTGGGCTTCCAGCTCTGAAGGAGCGCCAGCAGGTTGAGCAGGTCTTCGGGGATCAGAAAGATGTTCGCCCGCACCCAGAAGAGATGAATAGTCCCGTGTTCGCACTGGGCGATCCGATGAGCCGCGTCATCGGCGGCCAGGATGGTAATGTGCTGGCACATCAGCGCTCTCCTTCCGCGTGAGGTTGAAACGGCACACCGCGCGGCTCTGGCACAAGATCCGGGCGCGTGGTGTCGAGAATGATCTCGTGGAGTTCGAGCCGGTTGGGGGCCGTAAACGCTTCCTTCGGCAGCGTCCCCGAGCGGGCATGGCCCTGGCGAAAGGCCTCGGAGCCGACCCAGGCCTCAAAATGCGCGCGGCTCTCCCAGACGGTTAGAACAATGTAGGGGTCTCCAGGATTGACCGGGCGCAACAACTGGTTGCTGACGAAGCCGGGCATCCGATCAACCAGCCGTGCGCGGGTGCGAAAGGTCTCCTCGAAACGATCGGCGTAGTCGGGATGGACGTAGATCCGGTTGGCAGTGGTAATCATGGCTTCTGCTCCCGCGGAAAGGCGCTGACCGCGCCGCATACCTGAAGCTGAACTGCCGTTCCAACGCTAACATGCGCCTGCCCGAGGCGCCGGGCGCGCAGCAAAAGGCCCGTGTCGCCGACCAGCGTGACCAGGGTGTCGTGACCAAAGAAGCGCATCTCGCGTACCCGCCAGGCGCCGGCAGGGTCCGGCGCCATACAGAGTTGTTCGGGCCGGATCAGCACATCAACCGGCCCCTGAGCCGGCGCGGCAAGAGGAACAACGCCCAGCGCGCAGCGGACGCGCCCATCTTCGGCATACCCGGGCAGCCAGTTAGCCGCGCCGATGAAGTCGGCGACGGCGCGTGTCGCTGGACGGTCGTAGATCACGAAGGGCGAGGCATGTTGCACCACGCGGCCGTCGAGCATAAGCGCAATCTGATCGGCCAGACTCAGGGCCTCCTCCTGGTCGTGGGTGACCAGAACGGTCGTGGTGGCCGCCGCGCGCAGGATCTGCATCACCTCCTCGCGCAACTCGCCGCGTAAGGCGGGGTCGAGGCTGGCAAACGGCTCATCGAGCAGCACGACCGCCGGCTCAGGCGCCAGGGCGCGGGCCAGCGCGACGCGCTGTTGCTGCCCCCCCGAAAGCTGGTGTGGATAACGGCTCGCCAGTCCTTCAAGCCCTACCAGGGCCAGCAACGTGGCGACGCGCTGCTCGCGCGCCCCGCGAGGCCGGCCGTTGAGGGCAAAACTGATGTTTTCCGCAACCGTTAGATGCGGGAACAATGCCCCCTCCTGAAAGACCAGCCCCACCCGCCGCTGCTCCGGCACGACCCAGACCCCGTTGCCGGCCACGGTACGCTCGCCCACCTGAATCAAGCCCTGATCCGGACGCTCCAGACCGGCAATCAGGCGCAGGAGCGTGGTTTTACCACAGCCGCTCGGACCGAGCAGGGCCAGCACGCTCCCCGCGGCGACCTCCAGCGTCACACCGGCGACCGCGCACGGCCCTCCGGGATAGGTCTTCCACACATTGTTCAGGGCAATAGCCAGGGTCATGGCACTACTCGACCTCGTTCTCCAGCGCGCACCAGCACGGCGACTGGCGCGACCCCTGCCAGTACGATAAGCAAAGCCGGTATCGCTGCCGCCTGCCAGTACGACTCGGCGGCGAGCATGTAGGTCCAGATGGCCAGCGTATCCATACCGAAGGGACGCAGCATTAAGGTAACCGGGAGTTCCTTCATCACATCGACAAAGACCAGTATCGCGCCAGCGAGCAGGCCCGCGCGCACCAGGGGCGTATGAATGTGCCAGAGGATGCGTCCCCGGCCGGCGCCGAGGCAACGGGCCGCCTCCACCATCCGCGGGGTCACTTTCTCGACGCTCGCGTCGGCGCTGCTGTAGGCAACCGCCAGGAAGCGCACCAGGTAGGCGTACAACAGACCCGTCAGCGAACCGGTCAGCACCAGTGCGGCGGACAACTCATCTCCAAACAGCGCCCGATCTACCGTCGCCAGGAAGGTAAGCACGCCGACACCCACCACCGCGCCGGGCATGGCGTACCCCGAGGTTGCCAGACGTACAGCGATGCGCTGCCAGCGCCCTCCTTCCAGCCGCCCGAGCACCGCCAGCAGCAGGGCGACCAGCGTCGTCAGCAGAGCGGCGCCGCCCGCCAGGGCCAGGGTAACGCCAATGTAGCGCCAGGCGACGCCATCAGCGGTGGGGAGCGTTGGCTGGCGGGTTTCGGCCACGGTCCAGGCAATCAACTGTGACGCCGGAAGGCCAAAGGCCAGCGCCAGGACCAGCAGACAGACCCCCAGGGCCGCCGCCGCGCGCCAGCCCCGCAGCGGCGTGGGTTGCATACGCTGCACTGCGCCGCCGGCCTGGGTGTAGCGCGCCTGGCCGCGCAGGCTGCGCTCGAGCAGAATCAAGCCAAGCGCGACCAGGAGCAGCAACGTGGTCAGTTGCATCGCGGTATCGCGATCCATCATCCCTTCCCAGACGCGGAAGATCCCCTCGCTGAGAGTCATGACGTTGAAATAGCGCACCGTCGCGAAATCGGTCAGCGTTTCCAGCGCTACCAGGGTGACGCCGGCCACCAGCGAGGGCCGGGCCAGCGGCAGGACGAGCCGTATGAAGGCTCCGGCGCGGCTCAGCCCCATCGCGCGGGCCGCATCGAACGTGACCGAGGACTGCTCGGCAAAAGCGGCCCGCGCCAGCAGGTACACGTAGGGGTACCAGACCAGCGTCAGCACCAGCGCGGCCCCGCCGATGGAACGCACCTCGGGGAACCAGGTCTCGGGGCCGAACCAGGCCCGCAGGGTCGTTTGCACCGGGCCAGCATAGTCAAAAGTGGCCATGAACACGAAGCCTAACACGTAACTCGGCATCGCCAGGGGAAGCACCAGCAGCCAGGACACGACCCCGCAGCCCGGAAAGCGGTAGGCGCTCACCAGCCAGGCCAGACCTGTACCGAGGGCCAGCGTGCCCGCGCCGACGGCCACAACCAGCAGGGTGGTCTGTAGCAGCATATCTGGCAGGCGGGTCTCCCACAGATGGACCCAGTTCGTGGCATCGAGCCGCAGCAGGTTCGCCGCCACCAGCAGCAGGGGGGCCATGATCACGACGGCCAGGCCGATCAGCAACAGACGATATACGTACCCCATACCAACCCTATGCGGTTTCAGCGCCTGGAACATTTCTCAGAAAGGTTGATGCAACGGCGTGAAGGCGCAACGTGTTTGCGGCAGTGATGCCAGACCCTGGCGCCATTGCGTCCCAGTGGTCACAAGTGACCATGCCCTGGTTCAAGGTATGCAAGAAATGCTGTAACTTCGACATATTAAGTAGTCTGCAAAGTAAGTTTCCTGGCCTTTCCGCCCCCCTCCCAACCTCCCCCCGTTGGAGGGAGGAGCCGGGCGCCCTCCCCCAGCAGGGGAGGGTTGGGGAGGGGGTGGAGGTTTAGCGAAAGACTTTGTTTGCAAACTAATAAGCGACCTTCCCAGATTGGCTATACCTTTCCAGAATCGTCCACCGGGCGGGGGCCAGGGGTGTGGGGAAACCTGCCTGGCCCACACCCCTCCCACGGTCACCAGAGGCGTCGCCTACCGATACCCGGCCCGTTCCATCAACCGGATCGCGGCGGGCTGGAAGCGACCATACTCGAACTTGCCGATCGGGTCAATCTTAAATGTGCCAAACCCGGCGACGATGGGATGCACTGGCGCGACCGGGTTGGCCGGATACTCGAAGTTGCCGCCCGAGAGCGTGTCCGGTGCGGCGCCCTGGCCCTTGCCGTCGGTGGAGAGCCATTCGAGCAGCCGGATGGCGTTGTCCCGGTTCCGCGCAGCAGTGGTAACGCCCATGCCCGACACGTTGACGTGGGCGCCGGCCTCATTCTGGTTTGGCCAGAAGATGCGCACCGGGAAATCAGGGTTGCGGGCGAGTTGCTGGGCTACGTAGTAGTGATTGGTGATCCCGACGTCGCAGCCCCCGGCGGCGATGGTTTCGAGGATGCGCGTATCGCTATCAATGTACCGGGGATTGTTCCGCACCCACGGACGAACAATCTGCTCCTCCGTGACCTTCTCGCCGTGCAGGGCAATAAAATGCGCAACTAGCGCCTGGGTATAGATGTGTGAACTGGGACGCAGACAGAGCCGGCCATTCCACCTGGGATCGCCCAGAGCCGCGTAGGTCGAGAGTTCCGAGGGGCGGACCCGGTTCACGTTGTAAACAATAACCCGGGCCCGTTGCGTCAGTCCAAACCAGCGATCGGTCGGGTCGCGCAGGGCGTTGGGAACGTTCTGGCGCAGGACAGCCGAATCGACGCGCTGCAACAAACCCTCTTCGGCGGCGATCCACAGCCCGCCGGCATCAATGAAGAGCACAGCGTCCGCCGGGGTGGCGCGCCCCTCGGCCCGCAGCCGTTCGAGCAACGACTGCACCGAACCCTGCGAGAGGCGCACTTCGATGCCGGTTTCCTGGGTGAAGCGCTTGAACACGCTCTCCAGCGCACCATAATGGCGCGCCGAGTAGATGTTGACCACCTGCGGCGCCGACTGCGCCGCCGCCGGGCTGCCGCCGCCGGCAACGGCTAGCAGTACGAGAGCAAGCGCGACGGCCAGACGAACGACGATTGGACTGATCATGCGAACCATACCTGATACTCCTGTTCTAGACAGCGACACGAATCCCCAACTCTGGGATGAGGCGATCGTTTTTTAACTACACCTGCCTCAGTAGTCTGTAAACAAAGTTTTTCGCTAACCCCGCCCCCTCCCTAACCCTCCCCCGCTGGGGGAGGGCGTCTGGCTCCTCCCCCCAACGGGGGGAGGCCAGGAGGGGGGCGGAAATGCCGGGAAACTCACGTTACAGACTACTCAGTTCCATATGGTGACGGTGCATTAGTCAAGCGCTGCGCGCTCATTACGTCGTAGGCCTTCCGGCAGATGTTCGCCAGCATGTGCAGATCAACGCGACTCACGATGATGATGAACTGGTCAAACACCATCACGTAGCGCTCCAGCGCCTCTACGTAACTCACCGCCCGCGACGGATTGAGCGCCGCGAGAGGCGCGCCAGCGTCCGAGGGCGATCTGGCAGCCGCCTCCAGGAGATATAACCAGGCCGTAAACTCACTCCACTGAAAGACCAGCCCCGGATGTCCCAGCGTAAGATGGATGGTTCCATCGAGCAGTTCGCACACCTGCCAGCCACGGCCATCACTGGCAAGCAAGTGACGGGGGGGTAAAACGCGACTCATCGCTCCTCCCGGGTCTTCCGGATCTGGGACGAAAGCGAATGGTGCGGGCCGGGCAACCACATCGGCCCGCTACAGCCGCAGTGGAGCGCGACCAGCGCCATGAGCCACTGGAATGGCTGGTCGTTCGTGACGGGCGTCTCAGGCACGGGTGACGCCACTGATGACTCGGTCACAGTGGGAGCGGCGGAGGGGCCGGTCGAAGACGCGGGCGGATCCGGCGGCGCCTCGATAGCGCGCCGGAGTTCGCGCAACCGCGCGTAGATCCGCCCCAGGTAGAGCGCAATTGTTCCCCAGACCACCAGGGTCGTCGCCAGGGCGATGTATACGGCTGTCGCTCCTTCGGTCATGCCCATGCCACCTTTCGCTGCTCCACGGCGGTTTCCAGATCCAGCACCTGCGACCGTACCAGGAACATCCAGACGAACAGGGCCGTGAAGCCAAGATTGGCCGCCAGGAAAACCCATAGCGTGCGCTGATTAGCCAGGAGGCCGGTTCCGGGCGCTTCGATGTTCAGGCGCACCGTGCCGCTGGCTATATCCACCTCTTCCAGAGCCAGCGTGAAGCGCTGGCCAGGGATGGCAGGCCGATCAGTGTACGCGCCTGCCGCCAGATCAAAGCCCGGCGTCAGAACGGCTTCGCTGGCCAGGCCCGGCGCGCTCACCTGCACGCGAGCGGTTACCAGATCGCCGTTCTGACTTAGATCGAGCAACTGCACCTTTTGATCGCCCAGCACCCCCACATGGCCTACCTGGAGCGTAATGCCGTCACAGTCGCTACCCCGGATAAAGGCGCAGTTCGGGTGAAGCGTGCTCTCGGCCATACGTGGCGCGACGAACATCAGGAACGGCATGGTGACGAAGGCGAAGAGGCTATAGACTGAGGCAAGGGTGCGGCGTCGGTCAGGATCGTCAATCGCCGCGCGAAGCACGAACAGGGCCGCATAGATCAGCAGCAGGATAAAGATCGTCACCTGCCGCGGATCCCAGTTCCAGAAGATGCCCCAGGCCACCTGCGAGAAGATCATTCCGGTGAGCGTCGCCAGCAGGGTAAACAACAGCCCGCTCTCGGCTGCGGCGGTTGCCCGATGATCATCGGCGAGGCGGCGACGCCAGAGGTATAACCCGCTGAAAACGGCTGACACGGTAAAGGCGACTACGGCGACCCAGGCGGTCGGCACGTGCAGGATCACGATCCGCCCGGCGTCGCCGAGGCCCTGGTAGGAGGGGATTACCACAAAGGTCGCGATCATCACACCGGCCATCCACAGGCCGATCAGCAGCTTGCCTAGCGTTCTGAGCGCCATGTCACGGCTCGCTTTCCAGACTTTTCAGTTCAAACCACTGAAGGTTGAAGGCGGAGGCGTAGGGTTGACGCCGAGCCTGTTGCCCGCCTCGCGACACAGACTGACAAAGGCCACTGCTTCGTGCGGCAGGAAGCGCAAGATCATCCCCTCAAAAACGAGCAGGATCGTGCCATGCTGAGGATCGAACCAGACGCTGCGCTCCACACCGGCGTGCGCCATACAACCCGGGACGGTCGGCTCCGACACGGCCGCCTCAACCAGGCCGTGGATCAACTGAAAGGCTTCGCGGGGAAAAGCCACGGCAAAGGGGCCGAAGTCGAGCTGCACACGGCCGTCGCCCAGGTGCAGGATGTACCAGTTTCGTCCGTTGTGGGCCAGGATTCGAAATGGCGCCTGGTGAAAGGCCATTGCAACCGCTCCCGTTCCAGCCTCGGCAGGGATCAGCATATGAATGTTGGTTTGAACAACCGGCAAGCGCTCATTCCCACCCGTAGCGCTGGCGCGAGCGCAAAATGAGGGCCAGGAAGAACGGGCCGCCGGCCAGCGCGGTTATCAGCCCAACCGGCACCTCGGCCGGAGCAGCAACGGTGCGGGCCGCCAGGTCAGCCAGGATCAGCAGGCCGGCGCCGCCGAGCGCGGCGGCCGGCAACAACAGCCGGTGATCCGGCCCTGCCGCCAGCCGCACCATGTGCGGGACAATCAGCCCGATAAAGCCGATCGGCCCAACCAGCGCCACCGAGGCGCCCGTCGCCAGAGCCGCAAGAAGCACAGCCGCGCGCTTCACCTGTTCCACCGTTACCCCCAGATGGCGAGCCTCTACTTCGCCGAGCGCGAACAGGTTTAGCGCCCGGCCCAGACGCGGAGCGAGCAGCAATGCCAGCGCAATCCCCGGCGCCGCGGCCAGGAGCGTCTCCCACAGCGCGCCGCCCAGACCGCCCATGGTCCAGAAGACAATCGAGCGCAGTGCCGCGTCATCGGCCAGGTAGGTGAGCAGGCCGGTGAACGCGCCGGCAACGGCGTTGAGCGCCAGGCCCACCAGCAGCAACATCGCAATATCGGTATGCCCATGGCGCCGCGACAGGCGATAGACCAGCAATGTCGTCGCCGCGCCGCTCACGAAGGCCGCGAAGGGCAGGGTGAACAACCCCAGCGGCGCCAGCCCGGAGACGATCACCGCCACGGCGCCAAGAGCTGCACCGCTACTCACCCCGATCAGCCCCGGGTCGGCCAGGGGGTTACGGAACACGCCCTGAAGCAACGCGCCGCTGACTGCCAGCGCCGCCCCGCTCAAGGCCCCCAGCAATACTCGCGGCAGGCGGATGTTCCAGAGCACGGCCATCTGCTGTTGAGTGACCGGAATATCGAGCGTAATCCCCAACTTGCTCAACAGGATCGCTATAACCACCTCAGGCGGCACAATGACCGGTCCGAGACCAACCCCAACTAACAGCGACCCGATCAGGAACGCCAGCAAGAGTGGTATCAGCAGGCGCCTGCCCCGAGGGTGTGCAGCACTGGCGACGGGGATTGTCTGGCCGGTGGTGCTCATCGTCCCGCCTCCCGGAGCATAGCGGCGCGAAAGGCCATCGTCAGATCGGCCAGCGCCTGTCCGGTGCGCGGCCCCATACCCAGGAGATACAGATCGTCCATCGCGACGATATGCTGGTGTCTGGCGGCAGGGGTGTCGGCGAGACCGGGGATGCGCAGCAATCCTTCAACTCCGCCGACCGACTCGAGACCTTTCTCCAGCAGGAGGAGCACGTCAGGTTGGGCGGCAACAATAACCTCGGGACTCAAAGGCTTGAACTGGACAATGCCCGCCTCTGCGGCAGCGTTCACGCCCCCGGCGCCCTTGATCATCGCATCAATCGGCGTTTCGCTCCCGCCCACCTGTTGTACGTCCGTACCACGCAGGTAGAGGAAGAGCACCCTGGGGGCAGCGGACAATTCGCGGGCCGCGGCGCGCGCCGTAGTGATCTCGCGTTCAACCTGCGCTGCGAGCGTCTCGCCGCGTTCGGGTATGCCAAGAGCAGCGGCCACGAAGCGGATCTTGGCCATCGGCGCCGCAAGATCCGGCGGATCGGCCGTGAGCGCCACCGGCACGCCAGCGGAGCGGATCTGCGCCAGAGCCTCGGGAGGACCGGCAGTTTCATCACCAATGACCAGCGTGGGAGTCAGAGCCAGAATGCCCTCGGCGTTCAGCCGGCGCTGATAGCCAACGTTGGGCAGAGCTTTGGTGCGTTCCCGCGGATAGGTCGCGCTGCTATCCACACCGACAATTCGATCGCCCATGCCCAGCGCGAAGATGATCTCGGTAATATCACCGTTCAAACTGACAATCCGCTCGATAGAGGTAATGGCGACCTGCTGACCCTGATAATCCGTTACGGTGACCGGCAAGCGGGGCGCCTCCGCACCGGGAGAGGGGACCGGCGCGACGGTGGGCGCTGCCGTCGCGCCGGCGGGTGGAGGGGAGACGGGGGAAGCAGGGGCGGTTGGCGGCGCTGCGACGCCGGTCGTCGAGGTGGCTGCGCCACAGCCCGCCAGAAGGATCATACACAGCAGGGAACACCAGAATGTAGCGCTATGGAAAGCCGACCGACAAATGGCGACCTCTGATCTGGCGCTTTGCTCAGTCATATCAGCCGTCCAGGCGTGTTATGCCCATTATTATGACCGGCTCACATCCACAGCGTGCGCTCGGGAACGTTCCGGCGGCGGCAGCGATCGCGCAGCGTCCTGCGCGGCGCTTACGTTGGGCAGCGAGAACACCACCGGCACATCCGCGTGCGGATGCGGCGTAACAACGACCGTAACCCCGTAGACCGGACCAAGCACCTCAGGGCGCAACACCTCCCACGGCGGGCCACAGACCACGAGCCGGCCTCGGTGGAGCACCCCGATGCGGTCAGCGTACCAGGCAGCCAGATTCAGATCGTGCAGCACCGCTAACACAGCGCCTCCCTGAGCGGCAATGGCTCGCGCCAGGTGCAACGCGCCATGCTGGTGGCGCAGATCCAGGGCCGCGGTAGGCTCGTCCAGCAGTAGCAGGGGGGCCTGTTGCGCCAGCACCCGCGCCAGGCTCACGCGGGTTTGCTCGCCGCCCGAAAGCGTTGGAAACGCGCGCCCGGCATACGGCAACATCTCCACGGAAGCCAGCGCATCACGGGTAATCGCATGGTCAACTGGACGTTCCACATCGGCCCGGAGCCGAGGATGCCGTCCCATCAGCGCCACTTCGTAGGCCGTGAACGGCAGCGCGACCCCGAGGCGCTGGCGCAGGACAGCCCGGCTCCGGGCCTGTTCCAGAGCCGAGAGTTGCGTGAGAGATACGCCCTCAAGCAGCACATCACCCGTCGTCGGACGCAGATCGCCCGCCAGGAGGCCAAGCAAAGTGCTCTTCCCGGCGCCATTCGGACCAACGAGAACCATGACCTCGCCGTAGCTCAGAGAAAAAGACACGTCATCAATGATCCGATGACCGTTGACAACGTAGGAAAGTGAGCGAACGTCGAGGAGCATACCTATCACAACTTTCCAGAGTCGGCCCGCTAACAACTGGATATGAGTGTAGGCGACTGGTGGTGATTAGCATATACTAATCTTCAATTTTTGTCAATACTCAGCAGGAAGCCAGTCAGGGCTTATTCTACAGGGGCAAGCTGCACACCCTGCCGCAGAAGGCAGCAGGGGCGACCGGTCGTGTGCTCCTGGGGGGCCCGGTGCGGCCTGGCCGCGCCGGGGAATAATTTTGGGCGGTTTCGGCGGTTGCGCCGCCAAAACCACCCAAAAATCCATAACGGTCGTTTTCCGAAGTGGCGATGAAGCGCCGGTCGGCGGAGGACGCGGGGAATCCAGGTTCTACACGCCACGGCCTGCCCGGCAATGGCAGAGCAACCCCGCCGTCACCAACCCAGCACCAGCGCAAAGATCAACGGCGCGACGATAGTCGCGTCGGACTCGATGACGAACTTCGGCGTTTCGACCGCCAGTTTGCCCCAGGTGATCTTCTCGTTCGGCACCGCGCCCGAATACGAGCCGTAGCTGGTGGTCGAGTCGCTGATCTGGCAGAAGTAGCCCCAGACCGGGGTATCGGTCCGTCGCAAGTCCTGGTGCAGCATGGGCACCACGCAGATGGGGAAGTCGCCGGCGATGCCGCCGCCGATCTGGAAGAAGCCGACCGAGCGCCGGGCCGCCGTGCGGGTGTACCAGTCGGCCAGCTCGATCATGTACTCGATCCCGCCGCGCACCGTATGCACATTGCGGATCTCCCCCGTGATGCAGTGGGCGGCGTACATGTTGCCCGTGGTCGAGTCTTCCCAGCCTGGCACATAGATCGGCAGGTCGCGCTCCATGGCCGCGTACACCCACGAGTCGCGCGGGTCAATCTGGTAGTACTGCTCCAGGGCGCCCGAGCGCAGGATGCGGTAGATGAACTGGTGGGGGAAGTAGCACTCGCCGGCCCGGTCGGCGCGCGTCCACTCCTCAAGCAGCGCCCCCTCCAGGCGGCGCAGGGCTTCTTCTTCGGGAATGCAGGTGTCGGTGACGCGGTTCATATGGCGCTCAAACAGCGCCTGCTCCTCCGCCGGGCTGAGGTCGCGGTAGTGCGGCACGCGCTCGTAAAAATCGTGGGCGATCAGATTGAAAATATCCTCCTCCAGGTTAGCGCCGGTGCACGAGATGGCGTGCACCTTCTCCTGGCGGATCATCTCGGCCAGCGAGAGACCCAGTTCGGCGGTGCTCATCGCCCCGGCCAGGGTTATCAGCATCGCCCCGCCCTGCTCAAGATGGGCGCGGTAGGCTTCCGCGGCGTCAATCAGCGCCGCCGCGTTGAAATGGCGAAAGTGATGGCGCAGAAACTGGCTGATCGCGCCGGTTGGCGTTGAACTGGTCATGGAGGGAATTCCTTTCTTCCGTGTGTCGGCGCAATCCTCTGAATTGCGCCAGCCGGATGATGAGAACGCGGATACCGCGCGGATTGTTTCGAGGATAGTCGCATCTCGCCGACCGGTCAAGTAAGGGCAGATCCGGCGCCTGCCCGGCGCTACCGCGGAGGACGCGGAGGAGCGCGGAGAGTCGTAAGCAGCCCCTCCTCTGCGCCCTCTGCGGTGAGGAGCCGTTCAACCATTCGTAAGATCTGAACCGCCGCTTGACAGGGGAGCGCGCGCTGCGTTATCATCCCTCAGATAATTGATATTATCTATCATTTTATGCCAGCGCGGAGTCCGACGATGCGCCACCAGACCCTCAGCAATCGTATCGAGCGCTTTCTGCCGATCATCACCCTGGGGTTGCTGATCCTGATTGTCAGCCAGGTGCTCTATGCCAGCCTTCAGGCCTGGCTCTCCGGCGCCGAGCTTAACCGGGTGATCCCCGTCTTCGAGGCCCCCATCGCCAGCGCGGGCAAGGCTCTCGGCGCGGCGCTGACGGCCTGGATGCCGCAGTGGCGCATCCCGACGCCGTTCGGCCCGCTGGACGTGAGGTATACGGCGGCCTACACCCTCTATGAATGGTTCAAGCTGCCGATCATCCTCTTCCTGACCACCTACGCGATGGCCCTGCTGCGTCTCAGCATCGGCACGCAGTGGATTGACCGGACTCTGGGCCGCAACGATCTCATCGGCGCGGGGGGCGGGGCCGTGCTGGGCATGTTTACGCCGGTGTGCTCCTGTACGGTGACCAACATCTACACCGGGCTGGTTGCCGGCGGGGCCAGCCAGCGAGCCTCGGCAGCCTTTCTCTTTGCCAGCCCGGCCCTTAATGAGTTCGCGATCATCTTTATGTTCGCCGTCGCCGGGCCGCTCGGCGGCGGGATCTACCTGCTGGGGGGGCTGCTTGCGGCCTTGCTCACCGCCTACATGGCCCCCCTGCTGGGGCTGCAACCCGAGCGGTTCATCGGGCAGATCATCCCGCTGCAACCCCGACGCGACATCCCACGCGAAAACCTGTTGCTCCGCGCCCATCGCGAGACCTGGCGCCTCTTCCGGCGCCTGCTGGGGGTGGTGCTGCTGAGCGGGCTGCTGGCGGGCCTGCTGGTCAACTTCAACCTGACCCTGGTTGAGGGCCTCACCCGGGCCGGGGCGGCCTGGTGGGGGCCGATCCTGGCCGTCATCCTCGGCCTGCCCCTCGATATTAACGCCGCCTCGACCGCCCCCATCCTCGTGGCCCTGCACCAGATCGTGCCGCCGGGCACGCTGGTGGCGGCCATGATGGCCACCACCGTGTCATCAATCCCCGAGTGGGCCATGCTTAACCGGCTGCTGGGCCGGAGCGCCACCGTCAGGGTCGTGGGCTGGTTCGCGGCGTATGTGATCGCGCTGGGGCTGGTCCTCAATGCGATCCTGGCGTAAGCGGAGAAACCTGCCTGGTTTCTCCGCCTTCTGCCCAGAGGGGAAGGTTAGAGAGGGCTACGCTCTGTCCAGAGGACTTTTTTCCATTTCGTTACTGTGCGGCGAAACCGCATGGGGCCTATCAGGAAAGGAGAGTTCAATGACCACCTCGCAGGAACAAGTCGTGGCAAGTGCGGTGCGGCGGCTCGAGCAGCAATTCCCGCTGCATGCTCGCTTCGCGGCCCTGGAACCGGCGACCCGCAGGCTGTATCAGGCCATTCTGCGCATGATCATCCAACGCAGCCAACCCCTCGAACGCGCGTTGTTCGCGACGGAGATGGCGGCCGAGCAACTCGAGACCGCGCTCGAGCGCCTCAATCGGGACGATATGATCATTCTCGACGCTGAGAAGCGGATCGTCGGCGCCTATCCGGTAACCCTCGAAGACACGCCCCATCATCTGGTCGTTAACGGCGTCGCTATCAATGCCATGTGCGCCCTTGATGCCCTCACCGTCGGACCGATGTTTGGCGCGGAGGTGGAGATCAATTCGGTATGCCGCATGAGCGGCGAACCGATCCATATCCGCCAGCATGGACGCTCAATCCTCGAGGCCCGGCCTGCGAGCGCGCTGGTGGGCATTCGCTGGGCCGCGCCCACGACCTGCCACGCCGCGCATAGCATGTGCACCGAGATGATCTTTCTCAAGGATCAGGATAGGGCCAGGGAGTGGCAGGCCGGTGATGCTGAATACACGAGTCTCTTCGGTCTGGAGGAGACGGTGGCGTTTGGGGATGCCTTCTTTACCCCATTGCTGGCCGATTCTTAGCGGTGCATCGGGCACGTTCCAGAAAGCGAGGGACGGTGAGGGTCACTTCCTCTCCGCCCCTCGCTTTCTGGTTAAATAATCACAACCTTATGATAGTATTTGTTCAGTTAATTGATCAACCCTCTCCCACTTTGGCGCAACACGTGGTATAATTCCGCAGCCCCTGCACCTGTGCAACTAACCGTCGCGGTGACCCGACAGCCCGGATGCTAGGGCGTAAAGGTGGAAGCTGGTGCAAGTCCAGCGCTGTGCCGCAACTGTAACCGGCGCTAATCCGCCGGAAGCCAGGACGCCTGCCGCGACGTTGTTTGTTCTATCCTTCTCGAGCCAGGGAGGACGAACATGACCCGCGCCCCGTGACCGTCTCCCGCCTGATGGTCCTCTGGACCGTGTCGTGCCCCGTTGCTCGCCTGAGGCCGGGGTTTTGCGTAAACCATCTGCGGGAGCCATGCAACACCTGATCAACTTCTCAACCCACGCGATCCATCTCGACCAGTTCGAGCGCGACTGGGAGCAGGTTCGCGCCTTTGTCACCCGGTTGGGGCTTGACGGCATCGAGTTGCTGATCGGCGATGATCCGCCGCCTGATCTGCCCGCGGGCCTGGTTCAGGGCGTCCATCTGCCCTACTGGATCCGCTGGGTGGAAATCTGGCGCGCCGGCGCCGATGCCGCCGTTTCCGCCGAGGAGCGCGAGTTCCTCGCCGGGGGCGCCCGCGATGCCTCGCACATGGTCGCCCTCCAGCGGCGCCTGTGGCGCCAGGCTGCGGCCCTGCGTCCCCGCTATGCGGTCTTCCACGTCAGCCATGTCGCCCTGGAGGAGAGTTTCACCCGGCGCTACGCGTGCAGCGCGGAGCTGGTGGTCGGCGCGACCATTGACCTGCTCAATGCTACTGCGGCGACCTTCCCCGGCGGTGAACCGCCGGTGCGCCTGTGGCTCGAGAATCTCTGGTGGCCCGGCCTGACGTTTGCCGATCCGGCGCTGGCCGAGGCATTCGTGCGACGCCTGCGCTTTGAGAACTGGGGTTTCGTGCTCGACACCGGCCACCTGATCAACACCTGTCCCGACATAACCGACGAAGAGGCGGCCGTAGATCTGGTGCTGGAACGGCTGGCCCGCCTCTCCCCGCAGGTGCGGGCGCGGATCGAAGGGCTGCACCTCAGCCTCAGTCTCTCCGGCGCCTACCAGCGCAGCGCTCCCGCGCTGCCCGACGGCTTCGCCGCGCTGCCCTTCGCTGAACGCTACGGCCTGGCCCGCAACCACGTGGCGCGGATTGATGAGCACCGGCCCTTCACCAGCCCGCGCTGCCGCGAGATCGTCGCCGCGGTGCGCCCCGGGATCATCACCCACGAACTGTTGCGGCACGACCGCGACGAACTGGAGCGCAACCTCGGCATCCAGTGCCGCGCCCTTACCGGCGCGCCCCCCACGGGAGGTTCCCATGCTACGCTGTGATGTGAGCGATATCTGTACCGAGTTGAGCAGGGTGCACGAACGCATCCAACGCAATCAGCAGGAGTTCGCCACATGGATTCATCGGGCCCCCGCCTGTGCGTTGCACCTGCTCGAGCCGATCGCCGCCGATCGAGCCCGAGAATTGTCCCTTTCCCTCTTGGCAAACGGGCTTAGTTTCGATTATGATCGTTGGGCGCAGGCTTCCATCACCGAGCGCATGTGCGCGATTGGCTTCCGCCGCGTCTCGCGGAACCGCGATCTGTATGTGCGCCGCACCCATGAGGGTTTTGAGCTTTCGGATCTCTTCTCGACCGTGCGTATCGATCCGGAAGATCTGGAGGCGTTGCTGTTCAGCCTGCGCCATGTGTGAGATGGCCCGACAGGGTTGTGCCACGAGACGCTCATGTCGCACGGACTCTGAGCGCTGGCCGGCCCGCTTCGCCGATGAAGGAGTGGATCCATGACCCAGGACACCCAGGCGACCAGCCCCGACGTCCCGGAGCGCCTCTTCGCCGAGTTCGAGCCCGCCAGCCCCGAAGCGTGGCGCGCCGCCGCCGAGAAGACGCTGAAGGGCGCGCCCTTCGAGAAGCGGCTGCTGACGCGGACCTACGAGGGGATTACCCTGCAGCCGATCTATAATCTCACCGACGCGGCCAGCCTGCCCCACGCCGCCTCGCTGCCCGGTCTGCCCTCCTATGTCCGGGGCACGCGCGCCCTCGGCTACCTGATCCGCCCGTGGGAGGTGGCCCAGGAGATGCCCTACCCCACCGCCGCGGAGGTCAACCAGGCCGCCCGCGAGGATCTGCCCCGCGGCCTGACCACGCTCCACGTGCGGCTGGATCGGGCGACCTTGCTGGGGCAGGACCCTGACCAGGCCGCGCCGGAGGCCGTCGGCCAGGGCGGCGCCTCGCTGGCTACGCGCGACGATTTCACCGCGCTCTTCGCCGAGATCCCCCTGGCGCAGACGCCGCTGCTCTTCCCCGCGGGGGCCGTCGCCCTGCCCCTGGCGGCGCTCATCGTGGCCGCCGCCGAGGCCCAGGGCGTCAAGCCTAGCAAGTTGCAGGGGTGCATCGGAGCCGATCCCCTCGGCGCCCTGGCCGCTGACGGCGCGTTGCCGATCGCGCTCGAGCGGAGCTACGACGCCATGGCCTGGCTGACCGCCTGGGCCGCGACCCATGCGCCCGACCTGCGCACCATTCAGGTCGAACTGCACCCCTACCACAACGGCGGCGCCAGCGCCGTGCAGGACCTGGCCTTCGCCCTGGCGACCGGGGCGGAGTATCTGCGGGCGATGCAGGCCCGCGGCCTGAATGTGGATACGGTAGCGCCGCGGATGCAGTTCGCCTTCTCGCTTGGTTCGACCTTCTTCATGGAGATCGCCCGGCTGCGCGCGGCGCGTATGCTCTGGGCGCGGGTGGTGGCGGCCTTCGGCGGCAACGCTCAGGCCCAGAAACTGCGCCTGCACGGGCGCACCTCGGCCTGGACCAAGACCCGCGCCGACGCCTACAACAACATGCTGCGCGCTACGGCCGAGGCCTTCGCCGGAGTGATGGGCGGCTGCGACAGCCTCCACGTCAGTCCCTTCGATGAGGCCATCGGCCTGCCCGATGAGTTCTCGCGGCGCATCGCCCGCAACGTGCAGATCATTCTGCAACAGGAGTGCAACTTCTACCGTCTGGTAGACCCCGCCGGCGGCTCGGCGGCGGTGGAGACGCTGACCGACGAGATCGCCCGCGAGGCCTGGGCGCTCTTCCAGCGCATCGAGGAACAGGGGGGCATGGCCGCGGCTCTCATCGCGGGCTTCCCGCAGGCGCAGGCGGCTTCGGTTCGTACTGAGCGCATGAACCAGATCGCCCTGCGCCGCGAGGTGATCGTCGGCGCGAACATGTACGTCAATATCAAGGAACAGCCCTTCACCCCCCGCAGCGTGGATCATGCCGCGCTGCACGCGGAGCGCGCCGAGGCCCTGCGGCGCTTCCGCGCCGGCGCCGATGCCGGGACCGCGCTCGAGGACCTGGCCCGCGCCGTGGCTGGCACGCCCGAGCAGGTGCTGCCGGCGGCCATCGCCGCCGCGCGCGCCGGGGCGACCCTGGGGGCGCTGACCGCCGCCCTGGCAGCCGGGAGCGACGCTGGCATCACCGTCGAACCCATTTCCGCCCATCGCGGCGCTGAAATGTTCGAGGCCCTGCAGGACGCCGCCAGAGCATACGCCGCTCGCACCGGCTCGCGCCCCAGGGTATTTCTTGCTACAATGGGTCCGGTCTCGCAGCACAAGGCTCGCGCCGATTTTTCGACCGGCTTCTTCGAGGCTGGCGGCTTCCAGGTGATCGCCGGCCCTGGCTTCCAGACGGTTGAAGAGGCAGCCGAGGCCGCCCACGCCTCGGGGGCCTCGATTACCGTCATCTGTTCGACCGACGAGACCTACCCCGAGCTTGTGCCGCCGCTAGTGCGGCTGCTCAAGGAGGGGCGACCCGACATGACCGTGGTGCTGGCCGGTTACCCGGCCGACCAGGTTGAAGCGCACCGCGCAGCGGGAGTGGACGAGTTCATCCACCTGCGCGCCGATTGCTACGCGACCCTGGCCCGGCTTCAGCAGTTGAAAGGAGTGGCCCTGTGACCACCCCCGATTTCACCAAAATCGCCTACCGCGACGACAATGCCGCGCCCGACCTGGCGCAGTGGCGCGCCCTGGCCGAGCAGGAGGCCGGGCAACCCCTTGAGAACCTGGTCTGGCGGACGATGGAGCAGATTGATGTCAAGCCGCTCTACACCGCCTCCGACCTCGAAGGACTGGAGCACCTTGGCTTCACTGCCGGCATTCCGCCGTACCTGCGCGGGCCGTACCCGACTATGTACGTCACCCAGCCCTGGACGGTGCGCCAGTACGCCGGCTTCTCGACCGCCGAAGAGAGCAACGCCTTCTACCGGCGCAACCTGGCCGCGGGCCAGAAGGGCCTTTCGGTGGCCTTTGACCTGGCCACCCACCGCGGCTACGACTCGGATCACCCCCGCGTCGTCGGCGACGTGGGCAAGGCGGGCGTGGCGATCGACTCGATCCTCGACATGAAGATCCTCTTCGACGGCATCCCGCTCGATCAGATGTCGGTCTCGATGACCATGAACGGGGCGGTGATCCCGGTGATGGCCTTCTACATCGTCGCCGCCGAGGAGCAGGGCGTGCGCCAGGATCAGCTCACCGGCACCATCCAGAACGACATCCTGAAAGAGTACATGGTGCGCAACACCTACATCTACCCGCCCGAGCCCTCGATGCGCATCATCGCCGATATCTTCGCCTACACCGCGAAGCACATGCCCAAGTTCAACAGCATCAGCATCTCCGGCTACCACATGCAGGAGGCCGGGGCCACCGCCGATCTGGAACTGGGCTATACCCTGGCCGACGGGCTGGAGTACGTGCGCGCCGGTCTCAAGGCGGGGCTGCCAATCGACCGCTTCGCCCCGCGGATCTCCTTCTTCTGGGCCATCGGCATGAATTACTTCATGGAAGTGGCCAAGATGCGCGCCGCGCGCCTGCTCTGGGCCAAGATCATCAAGCAGTTCGATCCCAAAGATGAGAAGTCCATGGCCCTGCGCACCCACTGCCAGACCTCGGGCTGGAGCCTGACCGAGCAGGACCCGTTCAACAACGTGGCCCGCACCTGCATCGAGGCCATGGCCGCGGCCCTGGGCCACACCCAGTCGCTGCACACCAACTCGCTCGATGAGGCCATCGCTCTGCCCACCGACTTCTCGGCGCGCATCGCCCGCAACACCCAGCTCTACCTGCAGGAGGAGACCGGGATCTGCAAGATCGTGGACCCCTGGGGCGGCTCCTACTACCTGGAGAGCCTCACTGACAAGCTGGCGCGACGGGCCTGGGGCCACATTCAGGAGGTCGAGTCCCTCGGCGGCATGGCCAAAGCCATCGAGGCTGGCCTGCCCAAGCTGCGCATCGAGGAAGCCGCCGCGCGCCGCCAGGCCCACATCGACTCGGGGCAGGAAACCATCGTCGGGGTGAACAAGTACCGCCTGCCCTCCGAGCCGCCGCTGGAGATCCTCGAGGTGGACAACACCGCCGTGCGCCAGGCCCAGATCGAGCGCCTGAAGAAGCTGCGCGCCGAGCGCGACGAGGCGCGCACGCAGGCGGCGCTGAACGCCCTGACCCGCGTGGCCGAGACCGGCGAAGGCAACCTGCTGGAGGCGGCCATCGAGGCGGCGCGGGCGCGGGCCACCCTGGGCGAGATCTCGATGGCCATGGAGCGGGTGTTTGGCCGCTACAAGGCCACCATCCGCGCCATTTCGGGCATCTACAGCAGTGAGTACAGCGACGCGGAGCAGATCAACCGCGTGCGCGCCCTGGCCGACGCCTTCGCCCAGGAGGAGGGCCGGCGCCCGCGTATCCTGGTAGCCAAGATCGGCCAGGACGGCCACGACCGCGGAGCCAAGGTGGTCGCCACCGCCTTCGCCGATATGGGCTTTGACGTGGACATCGGCTCGCTCTTCCAGACGCCGGAGGAAGTAGCCCGCCAGGCGGTGGAAAACGACGTCCACGTAGTGGGGATCAGTTCGCTGGCCGCCGGGCACAAGACCCTGCTGCCGCAACTGGTTGAAGAGTTGCGCAAGCTCGGTCGCGAGGACATCGTGGTGGTCATCGGCGGGGTGATCCCGGCGCAGGACTACGCCTTCCTCCGCGAGCACGGCGCGGCGCTGATCTTCGGACCCGGCACCATCATCCCCGTTGCCGCCGAGAAGCTGCTCAACGAACTGCGTCGCCGCCTCCACGCGAGCGAAGCGACGGAAAGCGATCCGGCGCTCTCGGCGAGCGCGGAGACAAGGAACGACGTATGAGCAACGGCAGGCATCGCCCCGAATGGCAACCGGCCACACCGCCGAAGGACGCGGTCTTCGCCTCGTCGGTGATGGACGGCGTGGCCGGCGGCCACGACGGGCTTCCGGGTCAGAGCAGCGGCGGGGGTTCCAAACCGGTGGCGCGACGGCGCCATCTGACGGCGCCTGACTACGTGGAAGGGGTGCGCCGCGGCGACCGCACCATCCTCGCCCGGGCCATCACGCTGATCGAGAGCAACGCGCCGGCCCATCTGGCCCAGGCCCAGGAGGTGTTGCAGGCCCTTCTGCCCTACACCGGGGGAGCCCTGCGCGTCGGCATCACCGGCGTGCCCGGCGTGGGCAAGAGCACCTTCATCGAAGCCCTGGGGGTGATGCTCTGCGAACGGGGCCATCGCGTCGCCGTGCTGGCAGTGGACCCCTCCAGCAGCGTCACCCGCGGCAGCATCCTTGGCGACAAAACACGCATGGAGGCTCTGTCGCGGCACCCCAACGCCTACATCCGCCCCTCGCCCACCGGCGGCAGTCTCGGCGGCGTCACCCGCAAGAGCCGCGAGACCATGCTGGTCTGCGAGGCGGCCGGCTTCGACGTGATCCTGGTCGAGACCGTGGGCGTCGGCCAGAGCGAGACGGCCGTGCGGGGGATGGTGGACTTCTTCCTGCTGCTCATGCTGGCGGGGGCGGGCGACGAGTTGCAGGGGATCAAGAAGGGCATCATGGAACTGGCCGACGCCCTGGTGATCACCAAGGCCGACGGCGAGAACCGCATCCGCGCCATGTCCGCCCAGGCCGATTACAACAAGGCCCTGCACTACCTGGCCCCCGCCACCCCCGGCTGGAAGACCCGCGCTCGCATCTGCTCGGCAGTGACCGGCGAGGGGATCGCCGAGATCTGGGCGGAGATCGAGCGCTTCCGCGAGGTCACGACCGCGTCCGGGGTCTTTCAGGAGCGGCGGCGCCAGCAAACCCGCGACTGGCTGCATGCGCTCATCGAGGATTACCTGCGCTCGCGCTTCTTTAACCACCCCGCGGTGAAGGCGCGCCTGCCGGAGATCGAGGCCGCAGTCGTCGCCGGGACGCTCCCGGTGACGGCGGGGGCCCAGGCTCTGGCCCAGGCGTTCGAGGAGGCAGCCAATGGCTGAGGCCAACCGCGCCGAAACGCGCATGGTCCTGCCGATTTTCCCCGCCGACACCAATCACTACCGAACGCTGTTTGGCGGCCAGGCGGTGGCCTGGATTGACCAGGCAGCGTTCATCTGCGCCACGCGCTGGTGCCGGCGCAAGGTGGTGACGGTGCACATCGGCGAGGTCAACTTCCACCACCCGGTGCGCGAGGGGTCAATCGTCGAACTGATCGCGCGCCTCAAGCGCACCGGGCGCACCTCGATGCATGTCGCCGTCGAGATGTGGTGGGAGCCGATGGACCGCGACGAACGGGTGCTGGCCTGCCAGGCCGAGTGCATCCTGGTGGCCCTTGACGACGAGGACCACCCGGTGGCCGTGCCGCAGTTGCCGGCGGTCGAATAGGAGAGCTCGCCTTCTTCTCCCGTAAGGTCCCCTCGCTTACGGGAGGGTCGTAGTGGGAGCAGCAATACGGGGGCCTCCACTGCGAAAGGCTCCCGCGCTTGTGGTGTAGCCGCCACACACGTCGCCGGCGGCGTTGGACTTTGCATCAACGCTGAGTTGAGAACCGTACACATTGCAGGCCGCGTGAGCCTGTGCTATAATCGCTACCATCTCGCACCTGTGCAACGCATACCCGTCGCGGCGACCCGTTGGCCCGGATGCCAGGGCGTAAAGGTGGAAGCTGGTGCAAGTCCAGCGCTGTGCCGCAACTGTAACCGGCCGTTGGTTGAACGCCGGAAGTCAGGACGCCTGCCGCGACGTTGTTGTTCCGCCCTTCTCGAGCCAAGGAGGACGAACATGGACCACGCCCCCGATACCTTCCCCCATCCAGGGCGCTGAGTGTGAGTTCTTTCCCGGTTCTCGCAAGAGGCCGGTTTTTTTGATGTTCCACTCCTCACCCTCTAGCGATAGGCCCATTGAGACCGGTGGTCCAAAGGTAAGGTGATCATGCGGATTGCGCTTTACGGCAAGGGCGGCATCGGCAAATCCACCATCGCGGCCAACCTGGCGGCGGCCTTTGCCGCAAGGGGCCGGACGGTCCTGCAGGTCGGCTGCGACCCCAAACACGACTCGACCCGGCTGTTGCTGGACGGCCGGCGGATCACAACGGTGCTTGAGTACCTGCGCGACACCCCGCCTGATCGGCAGCGCCTGCCCGATGTAATGCACCGCGGGTACGGCGAGGTGGCCTGCGTCGAGGCCGGGGGGCCGGAGCCGGGCGTCGGCTGCGCCGGACGCGGCATCCTGAGCACCTTCGCCCTGCTCGACCGGCTGGGGCTGGATACGGCGGCATTCGACGTGGTGCTCTACGATGTGCTGGGCGACGTGGTCTGCGGCGGCTTCGCCGTGCCCCTGCACGCCGGCTACGCCGATGTGGTCTGCATCGTCTGATCCACGAGGAGTATGGCAGCAGGCTGGCGGCCTGGCTGCACGAGCGCTATGGCATGGAATGGGTGTTTCCACAGCACGGGGCGCCGGTTGGCTTCGACGCGACGGAGTCCTGGCTGGCGGAGGTCTGCCAGGCGGTCAACGCCGATCCCGCCCCGGCTCTCGCTGCAGTACGGTCGGCCCGGCAGCTGAGCTACGAGGCGATCAGCCGCTTCAATGCGCTGACGGGCCTGCCAAAGGGCGCGACCTTCGCGTTGCAGGCAGAGGGATCGCTTGCCTACCCGCTCACACGCTGGCTTCACGGCTACCTGGGGATGATACCGCTGGCAATCCGGCTCAGCGACGAGAACAGCGCGTATGCGCGGCCCTTGCGCGAGTATCTGGCCGCTATTGGCTGCGCCGATGCCTGGGGCGTGGAGATCGACCCCAACCGGATGCCGGACGCCGTGGTGGGGAGCCGGGCCCTGAACGACCGGGCGCGCAGCAGCAGCGCGCGCGTGGCCGGGGTCGAGATCGCCATGCCCGGCGGCAGCTACCTGGATGTTATGCCAAAGAAGCTGCTGGGGGCCGAGGGGGCGCTTTTTATCCTTGAACACATCTTGAACGGCCTGTACCGCCATATCTAGCATAGGAGCAGCCTGATGCACGATGTCGTCATCCTTCTCGGGCGCGGGAACCATGGGCCTGCGCCACGCCGTCAACTCGAGCAGATGGCTGCCATGGTGTATGCCAGCGGGCGTTACGCGCTCGTGCTGACGGCGCTGATTGACCAGGGCGAGCCTTCGCTGCCCCAGGCGCTGGACGCCTGCGCAGTCGCCGGGGCCAGCCGCACGCTGGTCATTCCGGTCAGCATTCCCCGGGAACCCAGACTCCAGACCTGGATGGCCAGGGTGGCGCGACGCTGGCAGGCGGCCAACCCGGCTAGCAACCTGGCGATCGTGATGGGTGCGGGCCTGATTGAGCAACCGGCGCTCGCCACGGCTTTGCTAGCTGCTGCGCAGGCCGCCGAGACAGGGACGGACGTGCGCAGCCTGCCTCCGGAGGGTTGGGAGCACGACCCTGAGAGCTGGCAGATCCTGCCAGCGCACCAGTTCCACCTGCTGACCTGCCGGGGACCCCGGTGCACGGCGCTCGACGCAAGCGCATGCTGGCGCCAGTTGCGGGCGAGCCTGGACGAACATGGTCTGCGCGGCAACGCTGAGCGCACGCTCGTGACCGCCACCGGTTGTCTCTACCCCTGTGGCTGTGGGCCGGTGCTGGTGGTCTACCCTGCCGGGGTCTGGTACGGTCACCTGACCCCGGACGCAATCAGGCGCATTGTGGCCGAGCACCTGGTGGCAGGCCGGCCAGTCGAGGAACATCGCATCACTCCAGGAGGCGCGGCCTCCTCCAGCAACGGCGAAGATGCGCCCTCATGAGCGTCTAACGTGCGCGCGGCGACTCGGAGGGGTGGGGGGAAACGTAGATTGCCCCACACCCCTGCCTCCAGGCGGCAGGCATGCCCCCCAGAAACTCCTCTATGCGGCGCTATCGTATCACTGTGAGGAAAGCATGCACATCACGACGGCCCTGACCTGCGCCACCCTGGGCGGCGGGGCAATCACCGGCATCGGCAGCCTGCCGCACGCCGATCCGGCAGCCGCAGTACAACTGGTGGCCGAATTCTGCCCGGAGATCCCGTTCTGGCCACAGCTCCCGCAGCGCGCCCCAGGCGAACTGATGGTCGCGCAGGCGCTTGTCCCGGTTGCCGACCTGCTGCGGACCCGCGAGGGGCGTTATGGCTACCAGCTCGAGGCGCGCAACCGGGCGACGCTGCTGAACCGGCTCGCCGATGCCCGCGGCGAACTGACCCCGGCGGTAGCTGCCGGCTTCTTCGCCCTCGAGGCGGCCCTGGCGGCGAATGCCTTCCCTCGCGCGGTCGCGCTGAAGGGGCAGATCATCGGCCCGCTGACCCTCGCCGCCCAGATCTTCGTAGACGAGCAGCCATTGCTGTACGATCCGGAGGGGCTGGCCGTGGTGAGCGCGTATGTCGAGAGTCTGGCGCGCTGGCAGATCACCCGCCTCGCCCGCTGGCGCACGCCGGTGCTGCTGATGCTCGACGAACCCTGCCTGGCCTTCCTGCCCGAGCCGGGGGACGGGCAGATGCTGGCAATCGTGCAGGGGCTGAGCCGGGCGCTGCGGGCCGCGGGGGCGCTGGTTGGCGTTCACTGCTGCGCGACCCTGCCTGACCGGACGCCGCCGCTGGCGCTGCTGTGCGCGACCGGGGCCGACGTCGTCTCCTTCGACGCCTACCAGCGCAGCGAGGCTTTCTGCACCGAGCCGGCCGTGCGGAGCTTTCTTGCCAGTGGCGGCGTTCTGGCCTTTGGCATCGTGCCCACGTTCAGCGATCTGACCAGTGTCTCTCTCGCCGACCTTCTGGTGCGCTGGATCGTCGCCAGCCGCAGCGGCCCGCCTGGTATCGCGCTGAAGGAGCACACCATAATCACGGCGACCTGCGGGCTTGGCCTGCTGACGGAGAGCGTGGCCCGGCGCTCCTTTGAACTTGCGCGCGAGCTAGCAAGCGCCGTGGCCGGCGCTACGTTGTAAGGTGCGTTTCGGGAGAAGGGCCATCACGAGCCGATCCCACACTGGACGGCGGCGGCTTTGAATGATGTATACTATCAGGTACGTATACCCGTATGTCCAGGGAGAGTGGCCCCCGGATTAAGCTCGCGCCGGTTGAGACGCTCAACGGTGCCAGGCATTAATGCAAGCACTTTAAAATCTTTTAAATTAGCATATACTAACTCTTGAGTTGCCGCCATCTTTGTCATGGAGAAGCCTATGCGATCACTCGTTCACTACCTGACCACCCTGCTCGCTCTGATGGTTCTCGTCGCCTGTGGCGCGGCGCCGACGACGACGCCGGTCGCGACCCCCGGCGCCCAGTTACCCGCTGCGACGACGGCGCCGACCGCGCCAACGGCTGCGAGCCGCGGCGAGTTGCGTATCGGCACCGGTCTGAGCATCCCCGCCACCCTGGACGTTACCCAGGGCTCGACCGGCTTCACCATGATCACCTACGGCGCCGGCGAGACGCTGACCCGCCTGACCCCGGAGCAACAGCTCGAGCCCTGGCTCGCCGAGACGATCACCGAGCTTGACCCGAACACCTGGCAGGTGACGCTGCGCCAGAACGTGCGCTTCCACGACGGCAGCCCGATGACTGCTGAGGCCGTTGCCGCCTCGCTCCAGGACAGTCTGACGGCATTGCCCGGCGCCAAGAACTTCGTACCGGCCGACACTGCGATCACCGTCATTGATGAACGCACGCTCACGCTGCGCACGCCGGCGCCGGCGGGCAACCTGCCCTACAGCCTGGCAAACTGGAACTTCGTCATCCACCGGCCCGCCCAGGACGGGATCTCGATCCTCACTGGCATGTACCGTCCGGTGAGCCTGGAAAAGGACCAGGAGTTCGTACTGGAGCCTTTCGCCGACTACTGGGGCGGCCCGCCGCCGCTAGCGCGGCTGATCGTGCGCAAGATCACCGACGGTAACGCGCGCGCCCTGGCCCTTCAGAGTGGCGACCTGGATATGCTCACCAATGTGCCCCCGGATATCGCGGCCAGCCTGCCCGCCGACATCTCCCAGACCAGCGTGCCCGGCACGCGCCTGCACTATATGATCCTCAACCATACGCGCGCGCCTTTCAATGATGTGAAGGTGCGCGAGGCAGCCGCGTGGGCGATTGACCGCGAGGCGCTGCTGGCTGCGACCCTCAACGGCCAGGGCAGCGTGGCCGCGAATATGTACCCGCCCTCGGTGGGCATCGAGATTGTACCCGCCCAGGCGACCGATGTTGAGAAAGCGAAGCGGCTGCTCGACGAGGCCGGCTGGGTCGCGGGCGCCGATGGGGTGCGCGTAAAGGACGGCCAGCGGTTAGAGTTCACGCTCTATAGCTACCCTGGACGACCGGAACTGACGCCGATCGCCATCGCCATCCAGGCTCAGCTCGGCGCGATTGGCTTCGCAGTCAAGGTCGAGGAGGTGCAGGACATCACCTCGCAGATCGAGGGTGGCGAGTTCCAGGCCAGTATGTTCTCGGTGCGCGTGGCAAGCGATCCCCAGTATATGCCGGGCGTCACGCTGGTTGAAGGGGCCTCCTATAACTACGGCGGCTACCGCAACGATGCGCTGGAGGCGCTCTTCAAGGAACTCCAGGCCGCCAGCGATCCCGCCGAGCGCCAGAAGCTGGCGCGCCAGATGCAGGAGATCGTCGCGAAGGATACGCCCAATATTTACCTGGTAGTCCCACCGCTGATCACTGCGTTCAACGGCAAAGTGGTGAGCGGCTATACGCCCCACCCGGACGATCTTTACCTCGTCACTCGCGATCTGAAGGTGACACGGTAATGCTGGCGCAACTCCTGGCCCGCATTAGCGGCGGCCTCCTGGCGCTCTGGCTGGTCAGCCTGCTGGCCTTCGGGTTGATGGCCCTGGCCCCGGGCGAGCCAGCGCGCCTGCTGCTCATCGCCGAAGGGGTGACCATGCCAACCCCGGAACTAGTGGCCGCCAAACGGGCCGAGTTGCGACTTGATGATCCGCTGCCAGCGCGCTACCTGCACTGGCTGTCCGGGGCGTTGCGGGGCGACTTCGGGGCATGTTACCGCAGCGGGCGCCCGGTGTGGGCGATCTACAGCGAGCGCTTCCCGGCCACGTTGATGCTGGCGGGGCTGACCCTGGCCCTGAGCCTGGCGGTGGCGCTGCCACTCGGGCTGATCGCCGCCATCCGGCGTGGCAGCGTGCTCGACGCTCTGCTTCAGGCGCTGGCTGTGCTTGGCGCCGCTGCCCCCGGCTTCTGGGTGGCCCTGATTCTAATGCTGGTCTTCGCCGCCACCCTGCGCTGGCTGCCTGCCCTGGGCAGCCCCACCCTGGCCGGCATGCTCCTGCCGGCGATCACCCTGGCCCTGCCGAACGTGGCCGTGCTCTCGCGGCTGGTGCGCGCCGCAACGCTGGACGTGCTCGGCCAGCCCTTCATGGTTACCGCGCAGGCCAAGGGATACAGCTCGCGTGAAGCAGTCTGGCGCCACGGTCTTCCGAACGTGTGGCCGGCAGTGGTCACCGCGATCACCCTGGAGGCGGCCTATCTGCTCACCGGCACGGTGATCATCGAGACGGTCTTCGCCTATCCGGGGGTGGGCCGGCTGGCGGTGGACGCGGCCCTGCTGGGCAATATGCCGGTGCTGGCTCTCTGTGTGCTCATGGCTGCTGGAATCTACGTGCTCGGCAACTGGCTGGCCGATCTGCTGATGTTCACGCTTGACCCGCGGGTACGGAGCATATGAGCGATCGTCTCGTCTCCTCCAGGGCTGCCCCGGCGGTTACCGCAGGCGAGGGCCGACGGCGACCGGGCGCCGTCCGGTCGTCGGTGGAACGGCGCCGGCAGCGCGGCCTGGGCGCCAGTGGCCGGGCGGCTCTGGGGGGTCTGGCACTGATGGTGGCGCTGGTGGTAGTGGGGCCGCTGCTCTGGCCGCTCGACCCGCTGGCCCAGGCGATTGACAACCGCCTCGCCCCACCTTCGCTGGCCCACCCGCTGGGCACCGATCAGTACGGACGCGATACCCTGGCGCGCCTGTTGACGGGCGGACGCTGGTCGCTGCTGGGAGCGCTGCTGGTTTGCCTGGGCACCACTGGCATCGGCGGAGCGCTCGGCGCAGCGGCGGCGCTCGGCCCGCGCTGGCTCGATGGAGTGATCGGGCGGATCACCGAGACCTTCCAGGCCGTACCGGGGGTGCTGCTGGCGCTCGCCCTCACTGCGCTCCTGCGCCCCTCGTTCGGCAACCTCGTGCTGGCCCTGGTGCTGACCAACTGGACCTGGTACGCGCGCATGTACCGCGCCCTGATCGTGCGCGAACTGGCCGCGCCCTACATCGAAGGCGCCCGCGCGATCGGGGTCAGCACGGGCCGGCTGCTGGCGCGCCACATCCTGCCGAACATCCTGGGGCCGGCCCTGGTCGTAGCGACCATCAACCTGGGCGCGGTCATTCTCAACCTCTCGGCGCTTTCGTTTATCGGACTGGGGCTGCCGCCGCCTACTCCTGAGTGGGGCAATATGATCAATGAGGCCCGTCCGCTCTTCCAGCGCGTGCCGCGGCTGATGCTTGCTCCAGGATTCTGCATCGCGATGGTTGTGCTCTGCGTCAACGTGCTGGGCAACGCCCTGCGCGACCGGGTTGATGTGCGGATCACATAAGGAGGAAGGCCCTGAATGCCCGTTCAATAACCTGCCTGCGCATCATCATCAGGTCTCATCAGACCCCCACAATCCAAAATCCACAATCCAGAATGGTCTGACGCCTCCCTTGCACGTTTCGACGCTTCTGCGTATAATGTGCGCCATCAGCACCTACGCAACCCAATACCTGTCGCGGTGACCCGTTGGCCCGGATGCCAGGGCATAAAGGTGGAAGCTGGTGCAAGTCCAGCGCTGTGCCGCAACTGTAACCGGCTGTTCAGTCGAACGCCGGAAGTCAGGATGCCTGCCGCGACGTTGTTGTTCCGCCCTTCTCGAGCCAAGGAGGACGAACATGGCCCGCGCCCCAGCACCCTTCTCCATACAGGCGCCGGTCGTACCCGTCACCCCCGTTCTCTGATGAGGCGGGGGCTTTTTGTTGGATCACAGCGCAGCCCTCCGGCTAGCCATAGGAGGGATGAGGTGGGCAGAACCTGTCCAATCCCTTTTGTCAGGCACAAGATTAATGATTACTACTATCAATTAAGACGCGAAGGCCGTCCGCGGTAGCGAGTCTAAGTACTCGGTGAACGAAGTTTTTCGGTAACTCCGCCCCCTCCCCCGCTGGGGGAGGGAGTCCGGCTCTTCCCCCCAACGGGGGGAGGTTGGGAGGGGGGCGGAAATGAAAGGAACCTTCGTTCACAGACTACTGAGTAGTCTGTAACTTAAGTTTCCCGGTGCCTGTCACCCCGAGCGCAGCGAGGGGTCTACCGCATCAGAAGGCGGAAGATGCTTCGCTGCGCTCAGCATGACCGGGCGGGCAGAATACCGGGAAACTTCGTGCACAGACTACTAGGGCGGTCAGGCCGCCCGACACATAAGGACAGAAATGCACCTCGACGACGAACTCTGGCACGAACTGGCGGCAAGCATGGAACGCGCCGCGCAGGCCGAGCAGGAGATGGAACTGCTCGGCTGGCTGCCCACCGCCGCCGCGCATACCGCGCTGACGCGCCTCGCCTGGGAACGGTCGCGCCAGGCGGCGCTGCTGCGCCTGCTGCGGCGCTCATCGCCGTGGTTCTGCGCTGATGAACGTGGCCCGTGATGAGGCGCCCACGCCTCATCGTTACATACCCAGGGACAGGTCCGCTCCCCAGTTCGGTACGAAAGGGAAACTCCATGTCGCGTTTCCGACTCTCCTGGATGGCCACCCTGCTCCTCGCCATCGCCCTCGTCGCCTGTGGCGGCCCGCGCGCCACTCAGACGCCCACGGCCACGCCAGCGGCGCCGGCTACCGCAACCCCTCCGCCCGCGCCTACTGCCGCCCCTCCTACCCCCGCGCCCACGGTGGCGGTTCTCGAAGCGCCCGTCACCAACCTCACCGAAGGCTGTGTCACCGATTACGACCCCGACCTCGATTACTTCCCTGAAAAGGTCACCCTCGAAGATGCCTCCGGCTGGACCATTGAGTACTTCAACAACTACAAGCTCATAACCGTGCTCAACCCCTGGCGCGACGCCGATGTCCAGTTTCGCTACGTGCTGGTGCAGTGCGGCACCCCCGCCCCGCCAGACGTGGGCGATGCCCAGGTGATCGAGGTGCCGGTGAAGTCCATCATCACCATGTCTACCACCCAGTTGCCGCACCTGAAGGAACTCGATCTGCTGGATCGCCTGGTGGGCGTTGACACCTTCAAGTACATCAATACGCCCGAGGTGGTGGAGCTGATCGAGGCCGGCAAGCTGAAGGAGATCGGGAGCGGGGCCGAGTTGAACGTTGAGCAGGCGATCGATCTCGAACCCGACCTGGTGATGACCTACGGCGTGGGCAACCCGGAGTTCGACTCGCACCCGAAGTTGCTCGAAGCCGGCCTGAAGGTGGCCATGAACAGCGAGTACATGGAACCAACCCCTCTGGGACGGGCCGAGTGGATCAAGTTCACTGCCGCCTTCTTCAACCGTGAAGCGCTGGCCACCGAGGTGTATGCGGGGATCGCCGGGCGCTACGCCGAGATGGCCGCAAAAGCGCAGGCGGTGACCGACAAGCCCACGGTCTTCTCCGGCGCGCCCTTCCGGGGCACGTGGTACATGCCCGGCGGCAACAGTTACGCCGCGAAGCTCCTGGCCGACGCAGGGGCGGCCTACCTCTGGGCCGATGACACCTCGACCGGCAGTATGCAGTTGAGCTTCGAGGAGGTGCTCGACCGCGCTAAAGACGCCGACATCTGGGTCAACCCCGGTTCCTGGAAAACCCTGGCCGAGGGTCTGGCCCAGGACGAGCGCTTCGCCCAGTTCGCCGCCTTCCAGAACGGCAGGGTCTACAACAACAACAGGCGCCTGAATGCCAACGGCGGCAATGACTACTGGGAAACCGGCGTGACCAACCCCGATCTCGTGCTGGCCGACCTGATCGCCATCTTCCACCCTGAATTGCTGCCGGACCACGAGTTCGTATTCTACCAGCGCCTGGAGTAGGTGTGGAGATGTGGAGGTGTGGAGGTGTGGAGGTGTGGAGGTGTGGAGGTGGGAGGACCGGAGACATTCCTTCTCGTCTCTGCCAAAGGGGAGGGCAAAGCCCTCCCAAGAAAGCACGTTAACGATACTTCTTCTTTAATGAGGAGGCTCGGAGGGGCTTCACCCCTCCGAAAATCCCCGCCACGACGAGATGTCGCTGTAGTATCGGAGAAACGAGCCATGAACCGCAAACGCTCCTGGTCGGCGCTGCTGACGCTCGTTATTGCCCTGGCGCTCGGCACAATTGCGCTTGGACGCGCACCTGTAAGCCTGGCGACCGAGCCGGCCCAGTCGGCGAGCGCCACCTATCCCTACTTCGAGAGTGAGGCGATTGAACGGGCCGTCGGGTACCTGCGGACCCAGCAGGTGGCCAGCGGGGGCATCAACTCCTTCGGGGCCGGCGCCGATCCCGGCGGCACCAGCCGGCTGCTGATGTCGCTGAATGCCGTCGGCTACCCGGCCAATGCCCTGGTCTCCAGTAACAACCGGACCCTGGCTGACTATCTGGCCGCCGAAACCGTCGGCTACATCTATAAGGATGATACGCCGGCAACCGACAATCTCTTCCCCGGTCGCGCGGGGCTGGTGCTGGGAGCGGTGAGCGCCGCCGGGCTGAACCCGCGCAACTTCGGCGGCGTGGACCTGATCGCCGCGCTCGAGGGGGTCTACCGCGCCGATGGCACGTATAGCACCGATGCGGTCGAGGGCTTTGCCAGCGGGCGCGCCAGTGAGATCAACCAGACCCTGGCAATCCTGGGCCTGGTATCCGCGGGACGCCCCATCCCCACTGCGGCGACGCAGTGGCTGATTGAGCGGCAGCGCGAGAACGGGAGCTGGATCAACAACATTGATGTAACCGGCTACGGCCTGCTGGCGCTGATCGGCAGCGGCAACGTGCCGCCGACCCATCCGGCGGTGCAACGGGCTGTGGCCTTCTTCCGCGCCAACCAGACCTCGCGCACGGCCCTCTGGGGAGACATCGGCAGCGGCGAACCGGCCAACAGCAGCGGCTGGGCTATGACCGCCCTGTCGGCCTATGGCTACGTGCCGATGACCAGCAGTTGGGGCACGGGCGGAACCAATCCGCGGCAGGCGCTGCGCGGGCTGCAGAACAGCGAGGGCGTCATCGCCCTGCGCTTCTTCAATGCCTACGCCACCCTGGAGGCCCTCTACGGCCTCACCGACCAGCCCCTGTTCCTGGGGCGCACGTTGCGAGTCGAGCGGGCGCTGGCCTACCTCAGGGGGCTGCAAAATGCCGATGGCGGCTGGCCCGACTTCGGGAGCGCCTCGTCACCCGGCGGAACGCTGGATACGCTCTTCGCTTTCGTGGCCGCCGGGTACAACCCCAATCAGATCCGCAGCTCGGCCAACAACGGGCCCCTCGACTACCTGGCCACCGCCGCGCCGACCTACACCCGCGACGATAGCAACCGGATCTTCCCGGCCCAGACCGGCAAGCTGATCATCGGCGTGGTGGCCGCGGGCGGCAATCCCGCCAGTTTTGGGGGTTTCAATCTAGTGAGCGATCTGCAATCCACCCTTCAGACCAACGGCTCCTACAGCACCGACGCGCAACGAGGTTTTGCCAGCGGCACGCCCAGCGTCACGAACCAGTCCTTCGCCATGTTGGGCCTCGTCGCGGCCGGCCAGTCGATTCCCCAGGCGGCGATCAATTTCCTGACCAGCCTCCAGACAGCCAGTGGTAGCTGGGGAAGCCCGGATGAGACCGGTCTGGCATTACAGGCGCTGATCGCTGCCGGCGTCGCGCCGAATGCGCCCTCTGTGACTAACGGCGTCAATTATCTGCGCACCACCCAGGCCGCCACCGGAGGATGGGAGGCCTTTGGCGCGGTGAACAGCAACTCGACGGCCTACGCCATTCAGGGGCTGCTCGCCGCCGGGGTGGATCTGACCCGGCCGGAGTGGCGCAAGCAGGGCCGCTGGCCCCTGGGCGCGCTGGCCAGCTTCCAGAAGCCCAACGGCCCCTTCGTTTACCACTGGGGCCCGGCGAGCGGCAGCTTCAACCCCGCGGCCAACAACCTCCTCGCCACCCAGCAGAGCATCCCGGCCCTGCTCGGGGCCTTCTACCCGTATCGGACCAGCGGGCCCCTGGCTTCGAACTTCACGCCAATCAACCGCGGGCCTGACCCGGACCGTCTGGTGACCGCGCCGCTAATCATCCAACTGAACCCCCAGCGCACCCAGGCCACGATCATCGCGCCCTTCGGCAGCGATCTGAACGGCAATGGCAGCGCGACGATCGAGTGGGACGTCATCCGCGGCCCGGCAAGAGCTGGAGAACTGGCAGCGTTCCAGAGCGCCCCGGCCACGCGCGAGCCAGGGGCCTTCCGGGCGACGATCAACCTCAGCGGCGCCAACTTCGGCCCCTTCGACACGCTGCGAGCGCGGGCGACCTTCAGCGACCCCGATGGCGTTCAGGACGGCGCGACCCTGACGACCAATCCGGCAGCCGTGATCGGCGACCTGGGGCCGCAGCGGTTGTATCTGCCGGTTGTCAGGCGTTAACGGTGGTGCAATGAGCATTGTGCGCGCAACCCTCCGGGTTGCGCGCCAGGGCATAATATTATGAACCGAACAAACCATCGTATACCGGGCATATATCTGATCATTCTGTTGATCATTACGGCCCTGATTCTGGCGGCCTGCGGCAATCAAGGCGCTGCGCCAGCGGCTACCAGCCCTGCTCCAACGGCGGCGCCCGCCACAACGGCGCCGGTGTCCGCCGAGCGGGTTGTCACCACCACCGCCAACGGCTTCCCGCTGACAATCGAGAACTGTGGCCTGACCCAGACCTATGCTGCGCCGCCGCAGCGGGCGGTGACAATGAACCAGCACGTCACCGAGGTGATGCTGGCCCTTGGTCTCCAGGATCGCATGGTCGGCACCGCCTACCTCGATGACGCTATTCTGCCTGAGTTCCAGGCGGCCTACGCAGCCATTCCGGTGCTCTCCGACCAGTATCCGTCGCTGGAGACGCTCCTCGCCGCGCAACCCGATTTCGTCTATGGAGGGTTCCGTAGCGCCTTCAGCGAGGAATCGGGCCGCACCCGCGAGAGGCTGGCCGCGAGCGGCGCCAACTCCTTCCTCTCGACCGAGTACTGCACCGACAGCCCCGTGACCATGGAGACGGTCTACGACGACATCAGGAAGATCGGCGCCATCTTCGGCGTGCCCGAGCGGGCCGAGGAACAGATCCGCAAGATGCAGGCGCAGATTGACGCGGTGAAGGCAAAGATCCCTGCCGGCCCGGCGCCGCGGGTTTTCGTCTACGATAGCGGGGAGGACAAGCCTTTTACCTCGGGTGGCAATGGGATCGCCAACAATATCATCACCCTGGCCGGCGGCGAAAACATCTTTGCCGACCTCCCGGACACGTTTGGCGATGTGAGCTGGGAGGAAGTAGTTGCCCGCAACCCCGAGGTTATCCTGATCTTCGACTACGGTGATACCACTGCCGAGCAGAAGCGCGCGTTCCTGCTGGCCAATCCGGCACTGGCCAATGTGAGCGCGATCAAGAACCAGCGCTTCGCCGTGCTGCCGCTCTCCAGCGTAGTAGCCGGCGTGCGCAACCCTGCCGCGGTGGAGCAGGTGGCGCGCGCGCTCTTCCCGGAGGCCTTTAAATGAGCCAGGCGACCACAACGTCAGTCCAGGCGACAACACAGCCGCTCGCCGCGTCGCGCCTCGGCTTTGGCGCACTGCTGGCGGTTCTCGCCGGCGCGCTGCTGCTGTCGATCACCCTGGCGGTCATGGTCGGCCCGGTGCCCCTGGCGCCCGATCTGGTCTGGCGCGTCGCCCTGCACCAGCTCGCGCCAGGACTGATCGAGCCTGATTGGGAAGCGTTCCAGGAGAACATTATCTGGGAAATCCGCTTTCCCCGCGTGCTTCTGGGCGCCGTCGTCGGCGGGGGGCTTGCGGTGGTGGGCGCCACCATGCAGGCGCTGGTGCGCAACCCCCTGGCCGACCCCTACCTGCTTGGGGTTTCGTCGGGCGCCTCACTCGGGGCGGTTGCGGTGATCCTGCTCGGCATTACCTGGTTCGGCGTCTTCTCGCTTTCGATTGCCGCCTTTCTTGGCGCATTGCTCGCCTTCATCTGCGTCTACGCACTGGCGCGTCAGGGCGGGCGGCTAACAACCGGCCGGCTGATCCTCAGCGGCGTCGCGGTTTCATATGTCCTTGCCGCCCTCACTAACTTTCTGATCTACAACGCCCGCGACGGCAACCAGGTGCGCAGCGTGCTCTTCTGGATGCTGGGCGGGCTTGGCAGCGCCCGCTGGGAGTTTCTTGGTCTGCCGGCTGTGGCGTTGATTGCCGGCACGCTGGCGCTCACGGTGCAGTCGCGTTCCCTGAATGCGTTGAGCGTCGGGGAAGAGACAGCGGTCACCCTGGGCGTTGACACCAACCGCTTTCGGAAACAGATCTTCGCCCTGACCTCGCTGCTCACCGGCACGCTCGTCGCTGTCAGCGGGGGCATCGGGTTCGTCGGGCTGATGCTGCCCCATATCGTGCGGCTCCTCGTCGGAGCCGATCACCGGCGCCTGCTCCCGGTTGCCGCTTTGAGCGGGGCGATCTTCCTGATCTGGGTGGATGTGCTGGCGCGGGTGATTGTCGCTCCGGAAGAACTGCCGATTGGCATCATCACCGCGCTCCTGGGAGCGCCCTTCTTTATCTGGTTGATGCGCCGCACCAGCGGGGCGCTGGGAGGCGGGCGATGAAGGTGGACGTTACGAATGTGTCGTGGAGCGTCGCCGGGGTGCAGATCGTGCGCGAGGTGAGTCTGCGCTGCGCCCCCGGCAGCTTCGTGGGGCTGATCGGCCCAAACGGCAGCGGCAAGTCGTCGCTGCTGCGCACGATCTACCGTGTCCTGCAACCCGATGCCGGCCACATCCTGCTGGACGCGGACGATGTCTGGCGCATGAGTGCGCGCAAGGCCGCGCAACGCATCGCGGTTGTCTTGCAAGAGCACGGCGGCGAATTTGACTTCAGCGTGCGCGAGATGGTGCTGATGGGCCGTTCACCGCACAAGAATCTGCTCGACCGCGACACCGCCGAGGATATGCGGATCGTTGATGACGCTCTCTCCAAGGTGGGGATGCGCTCCTTCGCCGAACGCAGTTTTCTGACCCTCTCCGGCGGAGAAAAGCAGCGGGTGCTGGTGGCGCGGGCCCTGGCGCAGCAAACGCGCTTTCTGGTGCTCGATGAGCCAACTAACCACCTCGACATTCACTACCAGCTCGAAGTGCTCGACCTGGTGCGCGGACTCGGAGTTACGACCATCGCCGCTATGCACGACCTGAACCTGGCGGCGCTGTACTGCGACCAGATCTATGTGCTCAAGGGCGGTCAGGTGGTGGCGAGCGGCCCGCCCGAGGCAGTGCTGACGCCGGAGTTAATCTATTCCGTCTACAGGGTGCGGGCCGAAGTGGCGCCCCACCCGACCACCGGGCGGCTGCACGTGGTGTTTCTCCCTCTGGGGATGATGACGGAGGGGGTTGATGCGGAGTCGCGGTAATGATGATTCCGGGCGAGAAACTGGCGAGACGCACTGTAGGCGAGCGTTGACTTGGCACAACACACAGACTCACGAGCGAGACGGTAATGGAACCTATCGAGGACCCACCGCAACCCCGCGCCAGCCCGCTTCGCTGGCTATTCCTCAGCATAGGCACGCTGTCGCTGGGGATCGGCGCGCTCGGAACAGTGGTACCGGGACTACCAACGACGCCGTTTGTGCTCCTCGCAGCAGCTTGCTACGTGCGCAGCTCCGAGCGGCTTTACCGCTGGCTGATCACCAACCGCGTGTTCGGGCCGGTCCTCGAAACCTGGCGCACTCAACGCGGAATGACCCTGCGCGCGAAACTGGTCACCCTGGCGCTGGTCTGGCTCATGCTGGGAAGCGCGGCGCTGTTTCTGGCGGAAAGTCTGTTCATGAAGCTCGTCCTCATCGGGATCGCCAGCGTCAAGACGGTAGTGCTGGCGCGGATCCGCACCGTAGCGGCGGAAGGTTGACGCAACGGCGCGAAGACGAACAGCCGTTATGCAGGAGAGAGCCTGTAGGAGCAATCACTGTGAGCACGTCGCCGATTGATTTTGTCGCCGCCTGGGCCGCCGCGATGCGCCGGCGCCCGAGCAAGCGCCTCGATCCGGCCGAGGATCGCGCCTTCTGGCAGCAGTATGCCGCGGAGTACGATGTGCGCGCCGGATCGGCGGGTGCGGTGCCCCGCTGCCTGGCGCTGGTCGCCGGCCTGCTTGGCCCTGACGATACGCTGCTCGATGTTGGCGCGGGCACGGGGCGCTTCACCCTCCCCCTGGCCCGGCACGTGCGCTCGGTGACGGCGCTCGATCAATCGGCGGCGATGCTGGATATGCTCGAGCGTAAGGCGTCCCTCCACGGGATCACCAATATCCGCCGGGTCGAAGCCGACTGGCCGAATGCATCGGTCGAACCGCACGATGTGGTGCTGGCGGCCTGGTCGCTCTACCGCCAGCTCGATATTGGCGCGGCCCTCGCCAGGCTCGTCGCCGTCACCCGACGGACTCTTGTGGTGCTCGATGGGGTAGGGAACGATCCGCCGCATCGCCCGCTGTTCGAGCGCTACTTCGGGGCCTGGAGCGAGTCGGAACTCCCCAACCACCTCTACCTGGCGGGCGCCCTCTGGCAACAGGGGTTGCTGGCCGAGGTGCGGATCGTGACCGAGACGCGCATCATCGCGGGGGAAACGGCGCACGCCATCGCCGGCCAACTGGCGCCGTTGAACACTCCGCCAGAGGTCGTCACGGCGCTGGCGTATGACCTCGCGCCTCTGCTTGCACCGCATGAAGATGGGTATCGTTATGTCTACCAGCAGGCGGCGGGGGTGGTGATCTGGCATGCCGATTGTGAGACGCAAAGACGCTGAGACGCAAAGGTCATAAAGGGTCCAGAGCGCTGGACCGGAATGCTTGATCCACTGAGAACATTGAGCCGTGTGGCTCGCGGCGCTCGTGCCGCCATGAATGCAGTTCAACCTTTTCGAGCAACGCCACACCAACCAGAGACCGGGCGTTACGCTCTGCGTCGTTGCGCCTTTGCGTCACCTCCCCGGCTGCGCTTCATCCAGGATGCGGCGCAACCGATATGCGAAGCACTATGACACGGTGGGGCAGAGCACAACAATGGGAGAACGGGAGGCGACAGAAGGTGGCAGCGCGCCGCGCCAGACGGTTACGCCGCCTTGCCTTCCGGTGCGCCTGGCTGGCCTTGCTGCTGATTGCGCTCGCAGTTCCGCCCCCGGCGACGCCCTCCGCCGGGGCTTCCCGCCAAAACCGGGCCGGGCTGATCGTGCAAACGGGTGATGGCGAGGCAATTACGCGGTGCGTCAGCTTCGAGGAGCCGCAGATCAGCGGGCTGGCCTTGCTCGAGCGTTCGGGCGTACCCTTCGCTGTCGTGAACGATGAACGCTACGGCGCCTTCATCTGCGGGATCGCTGGCGTGGGCTGCCCGGCGGAGCGCTGTCTGTGCGCCTACCCGCCCCGTTACTGGCAGTACTGGCTGCTGGAACGCAATGGCTGGCGCGTTTCGCCCGTGGGCGCCAGCGGCCGCGTGGTGCGCGACGGCGATGTGGACGGCTGGGTCTGGCTGCGTGAGGCAGACGGACCACGCTTCGACGAGCGTTTTGGCAATCCCTGTCAGACGACGACGAACTGGCGTGTGTATGTACCGCTGGTAAGGTGAGTTTTTCTGTACTCACCCTCTCCCGCCTCGCTACGCTCGGCGCCCCCTCCCTCTCCCCCGGCGGGGGAGTGGGCGGGGGCCGGGGGGAGGGTGAGGACTACCACCCACAACCAATGAAACACTCCCGACAACCTGGCCCCCGGCAACCCGTCGCCGCCAGCATACTTGTTGGCGTTCTGGCGCTGCTGGCGCTGGGGGTCGGCCTGGTACCGGCGTCATATGAACTTCGATTGAACACAGTGCATGCGCATCACCGTTCAGTCCCTTCGGAACGCCATACAGAGCAATCCCAAATCCAAAATCCGAAATCCCCAATCCAAAATATGGAGCAATCCAAAATCCAAAATCCAAAATCCCAAATGCAGAGCGCCTCCCCCACCAGCCGCGCCGATCAGCCGACCGAGGCCGGGCTGGTTATCGAGTATGACGATGGCCGCATCGCGACCTTCTGCGTTGACACCGGCGACCCGTTCGGGATGACCGCGGAACAGCTCCTGCTGGCCGCGCCGCTGGAGACGCAGATGTTTCGCGAGTACGGCAGCATTTTCGTATGTCGCATCGGCGACAGGGGATGCCCACGAGACAATTGTCTGTGCGCCTACGCCGGTGACGCGCCGCAGAGCCGCCTGTGGATGAGCTATCGGCTCCGCAACGGGGTCTGGCAGCGCCCCGAGCCGGCGGAGGTCAACCTGAGCCGCCGGCGGGTCTTCCCCGGCGATGTCGAAGCGTGGGTCTGGGGTTACCCCGGCGATGGGCACGGTCAGGGCGCCGCGCAGCCGTCGCGGGTGATCGCCTTCGCGCAGATCTGCGCCGCGGCGACGCCCGCGCCAACGCTCACTACGACGCCCACGCCCACCGATACGGCTATGCCAACCGACACCCCTGCACCCACCGATACGCCACGTCCCGCCGACACAGCCCCGCCGGCGCCCGCTCCCCCGACGCCGCCGCTGGAGCAGAACGCGCCGATTATCCTGCCGGCGGCATCGCCAACCCGCCAGTCGTTGCCGACCTTCGTGCGACCTTCGCCTACGGCCACGCTTCCGGCACGCGAGACGAGACCGGCGGCTACCGCATGGCCGGTCCATCTGCCGCTGGTGCGCGGCGCGGCGGAGCAGCCGCCCCCACCGATTGATACACCCCCGGTTGTAGCGCTTGAACGAGCTACCGCGCTGCCAACGCCCACCGCCATCGTTCCGGCGTCGCCGACGCCACGACTCGATCTGACGGCCACGGCGGCAATCCTCCAGACCGAGTTTGCCGTCCCGCCTGCCCCGGCCACGCCCACGGGCGCCGGCGGGAAGTCAAATACCGGCGGAGCTTCGGCGACGAGCCAGACCGTAGCGCCACCCCGCGCCACGCCGACGCCCCGCCCGACCCGACCTGCCGCCGGCGGGGTCGCGCGTCCCGAGGCCATGCCGTACCCGGCGCCGCTGGCATACCCGGCCTCGCCAGCAGCTTCGCCACGCCGGGCCGAATTGCCGCGTGGTTTCGTCCTCTGGCTGGGGCTTGGACTGGGAGTGTATCTGCTGGCGCTGCTGGCCCTTATCCTGGCGCAACGTCGCGCCAGCCGCAGCCTGAACGAAGATGATGGAGATGGTTAATGAGTAGTACCAGATCCTGTTGAACGAACCTCAAACACATCAGCGCCAGGTCTCACCAGGGCGCCATATTCGGCAATCCAAAATCCAAAATCCAAAATCCAAAATGGTAAGGGGAGGCTGACCGTGCCTGAACCACCCACAATGAACCCGTACACCCGCCACATCTTTATCTGCACGGGGAGCTACTGCGACCCCCGAGGCCTGGCGGAGGCGCTCTACGCCCGTCTGCCGCGCCTGCTCGGCCCGCTGGGACACTACGAGAATCCCCGGCGGGTCAAGCGGGGCACAGCCGCGTGCCTTGGCGTCTGCTCCGGCGGGCCGATTGTAGTGGTGTATCCCGAAGGGATCTGGTACCACCACGTGGACGAAGCCGTGCTCGAACGCATCGTGCGTGAGCATCTTGAGCGGAACCAGCCCGTAGAGGAGCATGTCTTTCACCGTTTGCGGGCGCAGTAGAGCGAGATTTTCGATTTTGGATTTCGGATTTTGGATTGGGCGCATCAAATCTGGACGCAGTAGCGCAACCCGGAGGGTTGCGAAGGCCAGGTAGCGTAAGCTGGCGGGTCGCGTGCAGGATTCGGGAGGACTCTGGCCCGTTTGTCTTTCTGCCCCCCTCCCAGCCTCCCCCCGCCGGGGGGAGGAGCCGGGCTACCTCACCCAGCGGGGGAGGTTTAGATGAAGATTAAGAATATAGGACACATGCCTCGGATGTGCCGTATCGAAAGTGAGCACGTATGGCCGAAATAACCCGCTCAACTTCTGAAGCGACTCCCACCGCCTCCCCCTGGCCGCGGCTGGGGCTGCGCCCCCTGGCCCTGGTAGTAATGCTTGGCCTGGTCGTCGGCGCCTTTTTGCTCAGCCTGAGTCTGGGATCGGTGCGCATCCCCCTGGAGCAGGTGCTGAGCATCCTGCTCGGCGGCCAGCCGGAGCGCGCGACGTGGAAGACGATCATCTTCGACTTCCGGCTCCCCAAGGCGCTCACCGCCACCCTGGCCGGCGCCGCCCTCGGCGTCAGCGGCCTGCAGATGCAGACCCTCTTCCGCAACCCGCTGGCCGACCCCTTCGTGCTGGGGGTCAGCTCCGGGGCCAGTCTGGGGGTGGCCCTGGTGGTGCTGACCGTAGGCGCGGCCAACAACACCCTGCTCGCCGTCGCCGGCCTGCTGGGCAACCTGAGCCTGGTTGCCGCCGCCAGCCTCGGCGCGGGGGCGGTGCTCATCCTGGTGCTGGCCCTGGCCCGGCGCGTGCAGAGCAGCGTGACCCTGCTCATCCTGGGATTGATGATCGGCTATCTGACCAGCGCGATTGTCAGTCTGCTGCTCTACTTCAGCATCGCCGAGCGCATTCAGGCCTATGTCGCCTGGAGCTTCGGCAGCTTCGGCGGGGTGACCTGGACGCAGATGCGCGTGCTGGCCCCGACGATCCTCGCCGGCCTGCTGCTGGCCCTGGTGTTGACCAAGGCCCTCAACGCCCTGCTGCTGGGCGAAGCCTATGCCCGCAGCATGGGGCTGGACATCCGCCAGGCGCGGGTGGGCATTGTCGCCAGCGGGGCCGTGCTTGCCGGGACGGTGACGGCCTTCTGCGGGCCAATTGCCTTCCTGGGCATCGCCATCCCCCACCTCTGCCGCGCTCTGCTGCGCAGCGCCGACCACCGCGTCCTCATCCCCGCCTGCGCCCTGGTCGGCGCCACCGCCGCCCTCCTGGCCGACCTGGTCGCCCAGGCCCCCGGCACGAACGTGGTGCTGCCGTTGAACGCCATTACCGCCCTGATCGGCGCGCCGGTGGTGGTGTGGATCATTCTGCGCCGCGGCGTAGGAAGGGGAACGTTTGGCGTATGACCAGGCTTACCTCTGTCCGGCGGGGCGCGAGGAGGCCGCGCCTCTCCGCAATCTCAGGTCGGTTGATGGGATGTGGGGAAACCCGGTTTCCCCACGCCCCTGCCTGCGGGGAGGGCCTGGGAGGGCTTTGCACTCCCGGAAACCCAACTGCTCGCTTTGAGGAACGTGAAGGCGCCACGGGCGCCACGAACCGCCGGTTGGAGGGATGTGGGGAAACCAGGTTTCCCCAAGCCTCCGCCCGTGGGAAGGGCCTGGGAGGGGCTACGCCCTCCCGGAAACCCTCTTCCCGGACCATTCGTGTAGCGAAAGCACGCCCATGAGCACAACGGTACTGGCAACCGAAGCCCTGAGCATCGGCTACGCGCCCCGCCGCGGGCCGCGGCGGGTGATTGCCGAGGATCTGAACCTGGCCCTCCACGCCGGGGAAGTGGTGTGCCTGCTGGGACCCAACGGCGTGGGCAAGTCCACCCTGCTGCGCACGCTGGTAGGCATGCAGCCGCCCCTGGCCGGGCGGGTGTTCCTCGACGGGGCCGACCTGGCCGCCCTGAGCGCCCGCGAGATCGCCCGGCGCCTCAGCGTCGTGCTGACCGAGCGCATCGAGGTGGGCCAGTTGACCGCCTACGCCCTCGTGGCCCTGGGGCGCCACCCCCATACCGACTGGACCGGCCGGCTGACGCCGCGTGACGAAGAAGTTGCCCGCTGGGCGCTGGAAGCGGTGGACGCGGTGAACCTGGCGGCCCGGCTGGTGCACGAACTGAGCGACGGCGAGCGCCAGCGGGTCATGGTGGCGCGGGCGCTGGCCCAGGAGCCGCTGGTAATGATCCTCGACGAGCCAACCGCCTTCCTCGACCTGCCGCGCCGGGTGGAGATGATGCGCCTGCTGCGCCGCCTGGCCCGCGAGACCAACCGGGCGCTGCTGCTCTCGACCCATGATCTGGACCTGGCCCTGCGCAGCGCCGATGCTCTCTGGCTACTGGCGCCGGGGGGCGTGATGCGCGTCGGCGCGCCAGAGGACCTGGTGCTCGGCGGGGCCTTCGAGGCCGCCTTTGCCAGTGAGGGGATCACCTTTGACCGGCATCAGGGCCACTTCCACGTCCATCCGCCGGCCTACCGGCGCGTGGCCCTGGTCGGCGACGGGCTGGTCGGCGTGTGGACCGCCCGCGCCCTGGAGCGGGCCGGCTGCCTGGTCGTCGGCGGCGACGAACCGGCGCCGATACGGGTGATCATCTCCGGCAGCGAACCAGCGCCGCGCTGGAACGTCTGGCTCGACGGGGCCGCGCCGCAGCGGGTGGCCTCGCTGCGCGAACTGGTCGCCCTGATCCGCCAGCGGGCGGTGATGGAGGAAGCAGCGTGATGAGGAGGGAACGCCTGGCGCGCTTCTTGGCAAAGTTGACGCAAAGGCGCAAGGGCGCGAAGTGTATGAAGGAGATCGCACGATGGCTACAACCGAACCGCGCATCGTCGTCGAACCGGGCGTTGGCACGCTGGAGATCTTTCCATTCGAGCCAACCGAAGAGACGCTCTACCGCCTCTTCAGCGATCTGTTCAGCAATCACTGGAACGAATTCATCTTCGGTCCGTATATCCAGGGCGCGGTGTTTGAAATCAAGGCCCCCAACGCCCCCACGCGCATCAGCCTGAACAATGGCTATCTGACGGTAGACTTTGGCCCCTGGCACTTCCACCTGTGTATCGGAGAGTACAAAGGCTCGCCGCAGAACCCGATCGATCCTGAACTGGCGCGGCAGCGCCGCACTGCCCGCGCCGAGTTCTACCGCCGGCTCAATGCCGATGGCAGCCCCGGCAGTTGGGGCATACGCCTCTTTAACGGCAAGGGTGAGCAGCAGATCACCATCTTCCTGCCTAACCCCTTCTACTCAAACGAAATGCAACGCCTCGAGGCGCCCGACTGGTCACGTCTGGCCCTCTGGGATAAGCTGCGAAGCCAGTACCTGGGCTTGGAACCCGACCCGAAGGATCGCAGCGCGACCCGCTTCGAGCACGGCTAGGGGGATTTCAGAAGGCAGTCTTTGGATTGGGGATTAGATGTGGGGCGCCTGGACAGGTCAGCGTGGCGCCGCCAGCCGAATCGTTCGTCTGGACTGCCCACTACCACGCTCAACGCAACCTGACCAGTCGCCGATGGCATTAGCCTGTCGTTGCCCTGTACGCTTTCGTAGTCCGAGCTGCAAGGAGGGAACACGCCATGAAACGCCTCAGCACCCTGGTCGTCACGCTCCTGTTCATCGCCGGGCTGGTGGCCTGCGGCAGCCAGCCGGCCGCCCAGGCGCCCACCGCCGCGCCCACGCCCACCGCGCCCATGGCGTCCACGGCTGCACCCGCCCCCACCGCCGCGCCTGCGCCTACCGTTGCGCCCGCGCCCACCGCTGCACCTGTGGCCGAGGCCCTTGACGCCAACCTGACCGAGGGATGCGTCACCGACTATGACCCGGATGTTGACTACTTCCCTGACAAAGTGACCCTCTCTCACTCGACGGCCTGGAAGGTCGAGTACTTCAACAACTACAAAGAGGTCACCGTTCTGAAGCCATATCCAGGCGCCACGGAGACCTTCCGCTACATCCTGGTGCAGTGCGGCACCCCTGTCCCGAGCGATGTCGGCGACGCGCAGGTGATCGAGGTTCCGGTCAAAACCGTTGCCGCCCTTTCGACAACGCAGTTCGCCGACCTTATCCGCCTGGGCGTGCTGGACCGGCTGGTGGCGGTGCAGAACTTCAAGCAGATCAACTCTCCCGAAGTGCTGGCCCTGGTCGAAGCCGGCAAGCTGAAGGAAATTGGTGGCGGTCACAGCGAAATAAACGTTGAGGCTGCCCTCGACCTGCAACCCGATCTGATCATGACCTTCGCCGGCTCCGATGCAACGGAATGGGATCACCCGAAGCTGATCGAGGTGGGGCTGAAGGCGGTGATCAACTCTGCCTGGCTCGAAGAGGAGTCGCTGGGCCGCGCCGAGTGGATCAAATACACGAGCCTCTTCTTCAACAAGGAGGCCGAGGCCGAACGGGTCTTCGCCGAGATGGAGGAACGCTACACGACCATGGCCGAAAAAGCCAGGGCGGTGGCCAATAAGCCTTCCGTGTTTACCGGGTTTATGTACAAAGGCTCGTGGTACGTGTCGGGCGGCAAGAGCTACTTTGCGCGGATGTTGGCCGACGCGGGGGCCGACTACCTCTGGGCCGACAATGACACCACCGGAAGCCCCCAGCTCAGTTTCGAGGAGGTGCTTGAACGCGCCCAGGATGCCGATTTCTGGGTCAACGGCAGCCAGTTCTGGACGAGCGCGAGCGATGTGCTGAAGGATGACGAGCGCTACGCGCAGTTCGCCGCCTTCCAGAACGGGCATCTGTACAACAACAACCTGCGCCTGAACGCCACCGGTGGCAATGACTACTGGGAGAGCGGCGTCGCCAACCCGGACATCATTCTGGCCGACCTGATCAAGATCTTCCACCCGGAGTTGTTGCCCGACCACGAACTTGTTTATTACCGGCAGATCAAGCCGGAGAGGTAAGCACAGGCGTTTGGAGTGGGCGCAGGGTTTGGGAGGGCTCTGCCCTTCCAAGACAACTATTTCATCACGCGGCATACACCACCTGCATATCGCGGAGAATGCGGTCGCGGAGGTACGGGCTGAGGGCGGACTCAGTGAGCAAATCAACCCGGCGCCCAAGCGCACCGCTCAACTCCTGTTCCAGCCTGATCAGTCCGATCAGGCTTGTCGGCTGGGCAAAGCGAACGATCAGGTCAATATCGCTGCGGTCGGTTGCCTCCCCGCGCGCCATTGAGCCGACAAGACCCACCATAGTGACACCGTGACGCCGGCAGATCTCGATCAACGTTGGGAGATCGAAAGGAACTTTAAGTTCTGGTGGTACAGCCATTCTTCGCTCGCTTCAGCAGGTATTCGTGCAAGCATTCCACGTCTGTTGGATTGTACCATTTGATCCTGGAGCATCCATGCCCCTCCTCCCCCTCTACCCCTTCTCCGCCCTCGTCGGGCAGGAGACCATGAAGCTGGCCCTGCTGCTGGCGGTGATCGATCCGGCCATCGGTGGAGTACTGCTCCGCGGCAGCAAGGGCGCCGCCAAGTCCACTGCCGTGCGCGCCCTCCAGGGGCTGCTGCCCGAGACGCCCCTGCTCACCCTGCCGCTTAACGCCACCGAGGAGATGCTGCTGGGCGGGCTGGACTGGCAGGCCGCCATCCAGACCGGAGACCGCCGCTTCCAGCCTGGCCTCCTCGCCCGGGCCAATGGCGGCATCCTCTATGTGGACGAGGTCAACCTGCTCGACGATCACCTGGTGGACGTGATGCTTGAGACCCTGTCGAGGGGCTGGCACCGGGTAGAACGGGAGGGCGTCGCCGCCGCCCACGCGGCGCGGGTGACCCTCATTGGCACCATGAACCCCGAGGAGGGGGAACTGCGCCCCCATCTGCTCGACCGCTTCGGTCTCTGTGTCGAGGTGCGGGCGGAGGAGGATCTGGAGCGCCGCCTGCTGGTCCTGGAGCGGCGCGAGGCTTTTGACCGCGATCCTCAGGCTTTTCGGCGTCAGTACGAGGAAGAAGAGGAGCGTCTGCGCGCCCGCCTGCTGGCCGCGCGAGCGCGGGTGGGCCGCATCGGTCTGCCCCCGCGCCTGCGGATCTTCATCGCCGAACTGTGCGCCCAACACCAGGTCGCCGGCCACCGCGCCGACCTGACCCTGCAACGGGCGGCCAGGGCCATGGCCGCCCTGGAGGATCGCCCCGAGATCACTCTGGCCGACATTGAGCGTGTGGCCCCCCTGGCGCTGCGCCACCGCCAGCGCGAGGCCCTGCCCCCGCCCCTCGCGCCGCCACCACCGCCCCCGGAACCGGCGCCTGTTCCGCCCGAACACGCCCCGCCCCGCGATACGCAACCCTCCGGCGACGCGACTCACTCTGATGGCCCCGCCACTACCTCAGACGGAGAGAGCGCCGGAACCACCCCGCCCGCGGGCGACCAGGAGCGCGTCTTCGAGGTGGGGAGCGGCTTCGCCGCGCGGCGGATCGAGGCCCGCCCCGATCGCCTGACGCGCCGCGGTTCGGGGCGCCGCTCCCGTACCCGCGCCTTGCGCCTGGGCCGCTATGTGCGGGCCGTGCCCGGTCGAGGCGGACGTGACATCGCCCTCGACGCGACCATCCGCGCCGCGGCCCCCGAACAGCCGCGCCGCTTGCGCCCGCCGGGGATGGCCATCGCCATTCGCGCCCAGGACCTGCGCGAGCGCCAGCGCGAACGGCGTATCGGCAACTTCCTGCTCTTCGTCGTTGACGCCAGCGGCTCAATGGGCGCCCAGGCGCGCATGGTCGCCGCCAAGGGGGCGATCATGGCCCTGCTCGCCGACGCCTACCAGAAGCGCGACCGGGTGGCCCTGATCACCTTCCGCCGCCGCGAGGCCGCCCTGGTCCTGCCCCCGACGGCCTCCATCGAACTGGCCGCGCGCCAGTTGCGCGCCCTGCCGGTTGGCGGGCGCACGCCCCTCGCGGCGGGCCTGGCCGAGGCGGCGCGGGTGCTGCGCCTGCACCTGGCGAAGGAGCCTGCCGCTCGCCCCATCCTGGTGCTGATAACCGACGGCAAGGCCAACGTGGCCCTCGCCCCCGGCGCCGACCCGCGAGCCGAGGCGCTGCGCATCGCCGGGCGCCTGGCCCTTGAGCCGCGCCTGACCCCCATCGTGGTAGATACCGAGGCGCCTGGCCCGGTCCGCTTCGGTCTGGCTCGCGACCTCGCCGAGGCCCTTGGCGCGGTGTGCTACACTCTCGATGACCTCCGGGCCGCCGATCTGATCGCCCTTGTACAATCGAGGTAAGTATGGAGCCGGTCCCCTACCCCTTCGCGGCCATCGTCGGTCAGGAGCAGATGAAGCTGGCCCTGATCCTGAACGTGATTGACCCGCGCATCTCCGGGGTGCTTATCCGTGGCGAGAAGGGCACCGCCAAGTCCACCGCCGTGCGCGCCCTGGCCGACATTCTGCCCGAAATCCCGGTGATCGCCGGCGACCCCTTCCAGACCGCGCCGGGCGATCGCTGGCGCGACGACCTGCCCGCCGACGCTCCGGTGGTCTGGCGCAAGGTGCGTGTGGTCGAACTGCCCGTCGGCGCCACTGAGGACCGGGTCGTCGGCACGCTCGACCTGGAGCATGCCCTCAAGCACGGCGAGAAGCGCTTCGAGCCGGGCCTGCTGGCCCAGGCTCATCGCGGCTTCCTGTATGTGGATGAGGTCAACCTCCTCGACGACCATCTGGTGGACATTCTGCTCGACGCGGCGGCGATGGGCGTCAACACCGTCGAGCGCGAGGGCGTCTCCTTCAGCCACCCGGCCCGCTTCACCCTGGTGGGCACGATGAACCCTGAAGAAGGCGAGTTGCGCCCGCAGCTCCTCGACCGCTTCGGGCTGTGTGTGCACGTCGAGGGGATCAGGAACACCGACGAGCGAGTTGAGATTATGGAACGCCGGCTGGCCTACGAGGCCGATCCGGCCGGCTTCGCCCGCCGGTGGGCCGCCGAGACCGACCGGCTGCGCCAGCGCATCGTCGCGGCGCTGGAACTGCACCCTCGCGTCACCGTGGAGCGCGCTCAGATGGTCGCCATCGCCCGGCAGTGCCAGGAACTGGGCGTGGATGGGCATCGCGCCGACATCATCGCCCTGAAGACGGCTAAGGCCCTGGCGGCCTGGCACGGGCGCGACCAGGTGCAGGAGGAAGACGTGCGCCAGGCCGCTGGCCTGGCCCTGCCCCACCGGATGCGTCGCATGCCCTTTGATCCGCTTGGCGAGGTGTCAAGATGAAGATTGTGCTCATTAGCGCGACCGGCAACGGCATCCCGGCGGCGCGCCAGGCCCTGGCCCGTCTCGAACGGGAACACCCCGGACGGTTTACGCTTCAGGCGCGAGAGGGGAGCAACCTGGCGGATCGGGAGCAGGCAACGGCCTTCGCCGATGAGGTCATCCGCGCCGCCGACGCCCTGATCATCCTGCTCCACGGCGGCGCCGCCTCGTGTCCTCATTTTCACATGCTGGTAACGGCGGCGCGCGAGGCCCTGGCCTACTGCTACATCCACCCCTCCGATGAAGACGCTATGGCCCTCTCGCAGGAACTCTCGACCGACTACGGCAGCCCCTTCTTCGAGGAGGTGCGGCGCTACATCCAGTTCGACGGCGCCGACAACTGGCGCAACCTGTTCTGCATGCTCGCCGGCCGCACGGGGCCATCGCTGCCCCACGACCCGCCCCGGCCGCAGCCGACCGAGGGCCTCTACCACCCCGACACCGGCGCTGCCGCCACCCTCGAAGCGCACCTGGCGGCGCGGGGGGTCGGCATTGACGATCTGCGCCGATCCGGGCGTCCGGTGATTGGCATGTGGTTCTACACCAGTTACTTCACCGATGGCAACCTGGCCTGGGCCGACGCGCTGATCCGCGAGATCGAGCGGCAGGGGGGCTTCCCCCTGGCCTGCTTCTACATGCGCATGCCCGATCCCATCCGCAACAACCGCATCTCTGATTGGATCATCGAAAACTATTTCATGTACCACGGCGAGCCGCTGATCCACGTCCTGATCAACCTCATGGCCTTCGCCATCCGCCTCTCCACCCCTGCCGTGGCCGACGTCTACGCCCGCCTGGGGGCGCCGGTGCTGCACGCCATGCTGCTCTTTTCACCCTATAGCTTTTGGAACGAGACTGTACAGGGTGTAAGTCCGATGGAGGTGGCTATCAATGCCGCCCAGCCCGAATTCGACGGGGTGCTGATCACGCTGCCGATCGGAACCCAGGAGGAACTGCCGCCCGACCCCCTCACCGGCGCGCGCCTGCACGTTCACCTGCCCATTAACGAGCGGATAAGCGCGCTGGTGCGTCTGGCCATGCGCTGGGCCAGGCTGCGCCTGATCCCTAATCCAGAGAAGCGGGTGGCGATCATCTTTCACAACTATCCGCCGACCAACGAACGGATCGGCTGCGCCACCGGTCTGGACTCGCTGGAGAGCGTGGCGCGCCTGGTGGGGCAGCTCGCCGACCAGGGCTACCGGGTCGAGCGGCGCTACGCCTCGGGCGAGGAACTGATCGCCGATCTGCTGGCCCGCGCCACCAACGACGCCCGCTGGCAGACCGGCGACGCGCAGGCCGCCCGCGCCGTGGCCCTGGCCGCGCCGGAGCAGTACCGGCCCTGGGTGGCGCAGTGGCCGGAGGAGCGCCGCGAGGAGATCATCCGCGAGTGGGGCGCGCCGCCCGGCCCCATCCTGGCCCACGACGGCCAGGTGATCATCAACGGCATCGTCAATGGCAACCTCTACATCGGTCTCCAGCCGCCCCGCGGCTTTGCCCACGACGCCGACAGGGTCCACGACCCGCTGCTGCCGCCGCCGCCGGCCTACCTGCTCACCTACCGCTGGCTCCGCGACGTCTTTCGGGCCGACGCGGTGATCCACGTCGGCACCCACGGCACCCTGGAGTGGATGCCCGGCAAATCCCTGGCGCTCTCCGAGACGTGCTACCCCGACATGGCGATCATGGACCTGCCCAACATCTACCCCTACATTATCAACAACCCCGGCGAAGGGGTGCAGGCCAAGCGCCGTTCCTACGCCTGCGTTGTGGATTATCTCACTCCAGTAATGACCGGCGCCGAACGCTACGAGCACCTGGCGACCCTTGACGCGCGCCTGCTCGAATACATGCAGATGGCGGCGATGAATCCGGCGCAGGCGCCCGCCCTGGCCCGCATGATCTGGGAGCTGACCGTCGCCAGCCATCTCGATCGCGACCTGGAGATTGACGAGGAGCGCGCCTTCGCCGACTTCGACGCCTTCGCCCGCCGCCTGCACAGCTATATCAGCGACCTGGCCGACACGGCGATCAGCGACGGGCTGCACATTCTGGGCGAAGCGCCTACGGGCGCGCGACTGGTCGAGTACCTGGCCCAGCTCGTGCGGCTGCCCAACGGGGCCGTCCCCTCCCTGCGCGAGCTGATCGCTCGCCAGTGGGGCTACGACTACGACGCCCTGCTACGCGACCGCGGCGCCCCCGACCCCACCGGGCGCTTCCCCAGCGCCGGGTCGGCCATTGAAGCCATCCACGCCGAGGTCCTGCGCCATATCCGGGCCGTGCTCGACGGCGACACCGCGGCCTGCGAGGCCGGGCCGCTCGCCCCGACGCTCAGCTACGTGCGCGACGCGCTGATTCCCCGCCTGGCGCAAACCAGCGACGAACTGGCCTCCATCCACGCCGCCCTGGGGGGCCGCCACGTGCCGCCGGGGGGCAGCGGCGCGCCCACCCGCGGCATGGCCGACGTGTTGCCCAGCGGGCGCAACTTCTACACTGTTGACCCGCTCAAGCTCCCCACCCCGGCCGCCTGGGAAACCGGCGTGGCTCTCGGCGACGCCCTGGTCGAACGCTACCGCGCCGAAACCGGCCAGTTCCCCGAAACGATCGGCATGGTCGTCTGGTCCGTCCCCACCATGCGCACGATGGGCGAAGACATCGCCCAGATCCTCTACCTGATGGGCGCGCGCCCGATCTGGAACCGCTCCAGCGGGCGGGTCGAGGGCGTGGCGCCCATCCCCGCCGCGGAGTTGAAGTTCCCGCGCATAGACGTGACCCTGCGCACCTCGGGCCTGTTTCGCGACACCTTCCCCAACCTGATGGAACTGATTGACGACGCGGTGCGCATGGTCGCCCTGCTCGACGAGCCGCCCGAGACCAACATCCTGCGCCGCAACGTGCTGCGCGACCGCGAGGAGTTGCTGCGCCAGGGCCACGACCCCGAAACGGCCCTGCGCGAGGCCACCTTTCGCATCTTCGCCGAGCCGCCGGGCGCCTACGGCGCCGGCATCCCCGAAATGATCGAGGCCCGGGCCTGGCAGAATCGCGCCGACCTGGCCGAAACCTTCATCAACTGGGGCGGCTACGCCTATGGGCGGCAGGTCTACGGCGTCGCCCGTCACGCCCTGTTTCGCCAGCGGCTGGCCGGCGTCCACCTGGTGGTGAAAAATGAGGACACTCGCGAATACGACCTGTACAGCGACGACGACTGGGCCGCCTACCTCGGCGGACTGGGCCTGGCGGTCAAAACTGTGTCCGGGCGCGCCCCGCGGGTCTACAGCGGCGACGCCTCTGACCCCCGGCGCATCCTGTACCGCGACGCGCAGCAGGAGAGCCGGCGCATCTTCCGCGCCCGCATCCTCAACCCCAAATGGATCGCCGGACTCCAGCGCCATGGCTTCAAAGGCGCCGGCGACATGGCCCACACTGTGGACAACGCCTTCATCTGGGACGCCGTGGGCGACGTGCTCGAAGACTGGATGTACGAAGACATGGCCCGGCGCTACGCCCTCGACGAAGCCATGCGCGCGTGGATGCGCGAGGTCAACCCCCACGCCCTGCACAGCATCCTGGAGCGCCTGCTTGAAGCCATCAGCCGGGAGATGTGGCAGGCCGACCCGGCTATGCATGAGCGTCTGCGCCAGCTCTACCTGGAGATCGAAGGCGATCTCGAGGAACGGAGTGAATAATTAGCCTGTGAACTAAGTTTCCTTACCTTTCCACCCCCCTCCCAGCCTCTTCTCAGGCGGAGGGTTTTTCCGGCGCATCCTCGCGTCGCATTCGTCATCCGGGGCATCGGGACGCCCAACTCCCCCCTCTCCCGCTCAGGGAGAGGGGGGCAGGGGGGGAGGATCATCAGCGCATTGGAGTGCCGAAAACCCCTTCTCGCTCGAAAAACCCTACACCTGAGAGCTCCCAGCCTCCCCCCCCAACGGGGAGAGGAGGCGGGATCCCTCCCCCGGCGGGGGAGGGTTGGGGAGGGGGTAGGGGTTTAGCGAAAAACTAAGTTCACAGACTAATAATGCCAATTCTGTCGTAAACTATGCCTGCGCCTCATCGCCAGATCTCACCGGGACTCCATATCCGGCAATCCAAAATCCAAAATCCAAAATCCGAAAAGCTCCTCCTCGTCCGAAAAACGCCATCCGTGAGAGAGGCGGGAAGGGGGCGGAACCCCACGAATGGAAAAACCTATGCTCCTGGCACGCTACTACGACGGCGTCGAGATCCACCGCGCCGACAAGATCATCTACGCGCGCTTTCTCCAGCCGCACCGGGTCATCTCCACCTGCCGCAGCAGTGCGGGCGGCATCCGCGAGGATCTGGAGTACCTCTACAATCACCAGTCCTGCGAACCGCAGGGGCACCGGCTCAGCGACGAGATCCACGGGCTGGCGATTCACCAGCCGGACGCCTACCGCGAGCTGATCGCCACCCGCCACGGCCTTCCCGCCGAACGCTGCGCCACCACGGGCACGGCGGCCAACATGCACGCCGCCGGCATGGCCCACGAACGCTTCCGCGACGTGGAGGTCGTCGCCGTGGTCACTGCGGGGGTCGAGACCAACGCCGGGCGCGCCGGCGATCCCGCCGCTTACCACGAAGAGGACGGGCGGTACGTCCACGCGCCGCATGCCGGGACGATCGTGATCATGCTCTGCATCAGCCGCGAACTGCGCCCCGGCGCGCTGGTCGAGGCCGTTACGATGGCAACCGAGGCGAAGACAGCGACGCTTCAGGAGTTGAACGTGCCCTCGTGCTACTCCGACGGCCTGGCGACGGGCACCGGCACCGACCAGATCGCCATTGCCGCCCGGCTCGACGGCGCGCCGCTGACCGGCGCGGGCAAGCACACCCGCCTGGGCGAACTGATCGCCCGCAGCGTGCAGACGGCCCTCCGCGAGGCTCTGGCGCGGCAGAACGGCCTCTGGCCCGCGGGCCAGTGCAGCACGCTGGCGCTGCTGCGGCGCCTGGGCGCGCGCGAGAAGCCTTTCAGCGCCGCCATCTGCGCCCATCTGAACGATGATGACGCGCAACTCCTGGCGCGCAACCTTCAGGTCGTGCTCAACGACCCGCCGACGGTCGCCGCCGTAGCTGCACTCCTGCACCTGCGCGACCAGTTCGTGTGGGGCGTCTTGCCACAGAGCTGTCTGCCGGAGGTCTTCGCCAGCGCGGCGGCCCAGCTCGCCGCGGCGGTGGCGGGGCGCCCGCAGCGACTGCCGGCCTACCGCGAGGCTCTGGAGCATCCCCCGCCAGCGCTCGCCCCCTCGGCCACCCTCGAGCTGATCGCCCGCGCCTTTGCCCTGGGGTTTAGCGAGAAGTGGGCGTGCTGAGGCGGGGTGTAATATCATTTCGGATTTTGGATTGTGGATTTTGGATTGCCGTATACGTCGCTACAATGAGACCTGGCAATGTTGCGCATGCACAATATTCAACAGGAATTAGTATTACGATGAGACCCTCCTGTCGTAACGTACTGAAGTGATAGCCGTTATCTCTACTTTGTCACTTTGCCCCTGGCGGGGGGTGTGGGAGCTGCAGGCCCCTCCGAAATCCAAAATCCAAAATCCGAAATAGGATGAGGCGTAGATAAACGCTCACACTGGAGTCTCCCCTTCCCCGCCTCCCCTACCGCCGCACCACCGGCAGCCAGAGATCGGTCTGCACCGTCCACCCGATGAGGGGCTGGAAGCGTGGCGAGGCCGCCGGCCCTTCGGTGACCCCGCCCGGCCCCACGCCCAGGGTCTCGCGCAGGTAGGTCCGCAGCATCTGCGCCCAGGGGCCGGGGTTCGGCGCGTTGCCCTGGGGGCCGTAGAGGTAGCCGGCGACCAGCGCGGGCTGCCCGCCCAGCCGGTCGCCGCCAGGGAAGAGGACCGCCAGCCCCGCGGCCCGCTCCAGGCTTACCACCGCGCCGCCGCTTGCCTGGCCCGAACGCTGGACGGCGGCGATCAGCGGCGAGGTGGCCTGTTCGTCCAGGAGGGTGACGACCTGCGCCGCCGCCGCCTGTACGCCCGCGTCAATGCCCACGCTGTCGCGCAGGCGCAGGGCCAGATCGCGCAGGTCCACCAGGGCGTCTTCCTCAACCGGCACGACCTGGCCGTCCGAAGCGATCAACTGGTCGTGGCGCCCGTTCCCCGAGGCGTCGTAGACCTGGGCCGCCGCGCGGGCCGCCGCGGTCAGTGGTCGAGTGCGTTCGCGGTCAGCCACCAGGCCGCCGCTGAGGACGCTGGCCAGCGCGTCCACCCGCTGGCCCAGGGCCTCGACGCGGCTCAGGTCGTAAGCTGCCAGGCTGCGGGCCAGTCCGGCGCGGTAGGCGTCAATAGCGGCGCTATAGGCCGCGACAGTGTTGCTGGCCGCCGTCGCGGGATCGCTCGCGCGGCTGAGGGCGGGCAGGAGCCGGTCGTAGGGGCCAAGTTGCCAGATCGGCCCGGCCGAGCCGACGGCGAAGCGCGCGTAGGGAGCGCTGGCCCGCAGGACGTCGAGCGAGCCCATGTACGGCGCCTGGTAGATCACCAGGTCGAGTTGCTGGCCCGCCCCCAGTCCCGCGGCGGCGTAGGCGGCGCGCAGGTCGGCCAGGCTCATACTCGCTCCGCCGTCAGTTTCATCGAGGGCCAGCAGGCCGGCGGCCTGGGCCGGGGCGACAACGAGCAGGGCAGTGCGGGCGGCGGGGTAGCGCTCGCGGCCAGAGCGAATGAAATCCGCAAGGGTTGCCGGGTCGGCGCTGCTGGCCTCGGAGCGCAGGCGGCAGTCAGGCGGGCCGCCGGGCGGATAGAAGCACCGCCGCAGCCCGCCAGGGCCATACTCGTCAACCAGGCTGACGATGCGCAGATTGGGATGGGCCGCTGCCAGCGCCGGCAGGCGGGCGAGCTGCGTGGCTGGATGGGCGCTGCGCGGCGCTCGCTGCGCGTCGCTGAGCGCATTGTCGGCGGCAACGTAGATCAGCAGGGTCCAGGCCGCGCCGGGGGCGCCCGCCGCCGGATCGCCGGGCGTGGGCGCTGGCGGCTCAGGGGGCGCGGGCAGCGGGGCGGGCAGCAGGCGCACGGCGCGTTCGAAGTGGCTGAACCCGTACTGGAAATTCGGATCGGTCCGCGGGTCACGGTCATAAACCACTACGTACCAGCGGTACTCGCGCCCGTAGGCGAAGGGGAAACCGGGAGCGCCGGCGAAGCTCCCCGGCCCCAGATTGAAGCGCAATGGATCGCGGGCCGGGTCGAGCAGCGGGCCGCAGAGCTGCACCGGCAGCCGCGTAGCCGGATCGGCCCACTGCGGGTCGTAGAGACAGAAGCGGTGGCGCTCGCCCGCGCCGGGGCGTTCGCTGCGCCAGGCGAAGGTCGCCGGCTGCGCGTCGGTGGCTGCCACGACGGCGAAGGGGTCGGGCGTCTCCAGTTGCACGTTAGCCACCTCGAAGGGCGGGAGGGTGGCAGTATCCCCGGCGCCCAGACTGGCAAGCTGCGGGCCGGCCCAGAGACCCAGGCGCGCCCGTTCCAGGGCCGGGGACTCCAGGCCGGGGTGGAACCAGACCTGGTAGCGCGTGTCGGGGGCTAACGCGGGCACCGAGACAAAACGGTAGCCGCCGTCCAGGCCCGAGGTGGCAGAGGCCACGATGCTGACGCCGGACGCGTAGGCGCGGGTGAGGAGCAAGGCTGCTCCGGGCGCGCCGGCGCCCAGCAGGCGCACCTGGCCGCCCACGCTCGCCGCCGGTTCGCACACGCTGGCATAGACATCATCGAGCCAGAGACGCGGCGTTCTGCCGTTGGGAGGATTCAGTGCGGTGACGAGCAGCGCCACCCGCCCCAGGGCGCGCAGGCGGGCAATTGCCGCCGGAGCGGTCACCTCCCATTCAAAGAGGCGCCAGTTGCCATCACCGCCTCCGGCGGTGTCGAGTTCCACGCGGGCGATCAGGCCGGCGGGATCGATGCGGTTGATCTCGTACAGCTCCACCTGCAAGCGGTCGCCCGGGCCGGTCGTCCCGGAGGCGTAGCGGTAGCGCAGCGTGCCGTAGAGTTCGGCGAGAGCGGCAGGAATGGCGATCTCCTGGCCCACCGAGGCGCTGGGAGGCGTGGCGTCGCCAGCGGCCCCGAACAAGAGCGACCGGGGCGGCGTATAGGAATCATCAGTGGTGAAGGTCCATCCCTCGCGAAAGACGCGCCACGGGGAACTGGCCGGAGCAACGTTCACCTGCGGGTCGGCCAGGGCCTGAACGCAACGCTGGCTGCTCTGGGCTGGAGAGAGGCGCTCTGGCGCGTCGTCAAAGTGGAGGGCCGGCGGCGAGGGCGCCGGCAGATCGGGGACGAAGAGGGTCGGCCCCTCCTGCGCCCGGGCGCGCGGCAGGCCGGCCAGCGCAATGCAGAGAACGAGGGTAACGAGGAGAACAGGTTTCATGATGTGGTGCTGCCTACCCGGAGGATGTAAGAAGAATCAGGAGGGTTGTGCTCCCAGGGGAAGACCATCGCCCGTTGGGATAAACGCCGCTGGAAGCGTTTCTGGTGCGGTTATGCCAATTTCGGATTTTGGATCTTAGATTGCCGTATAGGGCGTCCTGATGAGACACGGCGATGAGGCGCATATGGTCCGTTAAGGGATGGCGCCGACGTACAGGAAAAAGCGCGACGAGCGTAACGCCGCGCTGTCGGGCGATTGACCACGGTAATCAACTCTCTGGTTCGGCGCCAGACGCACCGCGCCCAATCCAGAATCCGCGACCCTGCGTCGTTCAGGCAAGAAACAGCGGCTCCCCCTCAGAGCGCTGACCGAGGTACGTCATATCGCCAAAGACCTGGCGCACGGCCGGCGCGGCCCTATCGGGCGCGACCAGGCCGAACAGCCCGGCGGCAACCACGGCCTGGGGCGCCAGTTCCGGATCGGCGATCCAGATGATCTGGGGCAGACTGGTAGGGAGGCTCACCGCGTAGGCCGAGCCGTGGGTGCTCAGATAGTCTATCAGAAAGAGGTGAAATATCCGCTGCGGCGCCGTCGAGGCCAGCGAAGCGACCAGCAACGAGGTGCCAGCGTCATCGTTGAGCTGGTGCACCGCGAAGAGCAGATCATTGTCCAGCCGCAGCAAACCGAGATCGAGCGTATGGTACGCCGTGTGGCAGCGCCAGCTCAGGCTCAGCGCCAGGCGGTACTGCCGCTTCTCCAGCAGGCACTCAAAGGCGCTGAGGGTGGGATCGTCGTCAATCTCGCCGCCCGGATCGAACACGAAACAATGCTCCAGATCCACTGGCTGGGGGGGAACGAAAATCGCGCCGTCAGGCGTGGAGAGCCGTTGCTGCGTGAACTGCGTTGCCAGGCGCTGGCAGTTGCTGGTTCGCCCCATCGCTTCGCTCCTTCGCTCGCGCGGCACACTCGCAGGAGCATTTCGCTGCGACCGTGCCTGGTTGCCCTGGCCGCAAGGCTGACGCCGTCACGAGCTGCTGCATGCCCCCGCCGGATCTATGGCGTCGCCTTGCCAGATAGTTCCGTAGGCCGACGTAACCCCATCGCCTACCGAAGCGTGCGCGACAACGGCAGTGTACGTCGTATTTCCGCGAAGTTAATCCTTATTTCCATAGATTTGCAATGAAGTATAGCACACATTACGCGCCCTGTCATCGTGTGCAAGATGGACTCAGTTGCACAAATGATGCACAAGTATCATTATCTAAAGGCGCTTTTGCGGCCTGGTCGTACATATGAGAACAAAAAGAAGGTTTTCGGCCAGGGCGCGGCCTCCGGATCCCCATCCGGGCCGGATGGACGCACGCCCTGCATGGCTGGTACAATGAGGAGCGCGGATGCCCATCTCCTCGCAACGCCATGAGCGGCCCGATTCATAACGTGCAATGGACGCACAGAAACTGACCTACTTTCTGGCCGCCGCGCATACGCAGAACTTCCGCAAAGCGGCCGAACTGTGTTTCGTCGCCCAGCCGGTGCTCAGCCGACAGATCGCCGCGCTCGAGCAGGAACTGGGGGTGGAACTCTTCACCCGTCAGAGCCGCAGGGTGACCCTCACTCCCGCCGGGACGGCCTTTATCGCCCATGCCCGCGACATCCTTGAACGCATGCAGGTCGCCCGTCAGAGCATGGCCGCGCGGCGCGATCAGGCCGGCGGCATGTTGAACGTCGGCTGCATCGAACCGCTCTCCGACACTCTGCTGCCCCCGGCGTTCGCCCTGTTCCAGCAACGCTTCCCCGCTGCGCGTGTCAACGTGACGGTCAGCGGCACCGAGGAGCTGTTCGGGCTGGTAGAAGAGGGTCGGCTCGAACTGGGCCTCTTCGGGCTGGCCCCCGAACGCATGCGCCCGCAGCCCTTCCTGGTGGTCCACGAGCTGTACCGCGACCGCCTGGCGCTCCTGGTGGCCGCCGATCACCCCCTGGCGCGCGCGGAGCGCCCTGTCGGCGTCGAGCAACTCTTCGTCGAACGCCTGGCGCTGCTCAACCAGCGCTTCGCCATGCGCCGCATCCTTGAGCGCATCTTCGCCCAGCACTCCCGCGAACTCAACCCCGTGCTCAACATTGACAACGTCGCCACCCTCAAGCTGATCGTCCAGCACGGCGGCGTGAGCACCGTGCTGCCCCAGTCGCTCCTCTCCCCCGCCGACCGCCAGAGCGGCATGGCCGCCCTGCTCATCCACGACCTGCCCGACATCTTCACCTTCGCCCTGGTCTACCGGCGCGAGGCCTCCCTTTCAACCATCGCCGAAGGCTTCATCACCGCTGTAACCGAGAGCGTCTCCGCCGCGCGCCCGGCCTAGCGGTTGCTAGACCAGGCCCTCGCAGCAGGCAGGGCAGCTTTTCCTCACCCTCCCCCCCGCCCTTCGCGCGGCGCCCCCTCCCTCTCCACCTGCGGTGGAGAGGGAGGGGGCAGGAAGGAGGGTGAGGACTCACACCAGCGTATCACCCTGGAACCAAAGAGGTACTGGACAGCGCCCCAACCCGGATCTATGCTGACAGGGTAGAAATGTTTCACATGTGACTTTTCTGACCCCGGCGGGAGCAACCCTTCAGGTTGCTCCCAGCAGGCAAGCGCCATATTACAGCTAAAAGACTCGGACCAATGACGCTCCGGAGGAAAAAAACGATGATAGACGCATTCGAGTTTGATCTTCGCGAACGATCCACCCTCACCTTCGCCCAGGCCGAAGTACTTTCAGATTACCGCCTGGGCTGGCTGAGCCGCCACGTCAGCCTGATTGGGCGGCGCGAGGTGATGAGTGGCAACGCCAAGTTCGGCATCTTCGGCGACGGCAAGGAGGTGGCTCAACTGGCCCTGGCCCGCGTGATGCGCCCTGGCGATACCCGCGCCGGCTACTACCGCGACCAGACCCTCCTCTTCGCCCTCGGCCTGCTGACCCCGCAACAGTTTTTCGCCCAGCTCTTCGGCCATACCGACGTGACCGCTGACCCCTCCACCGCCGGGCGGGCGATGAACGCCCACTTCGCCACCCGCCAGCTCGACGCTCAGGGCCGCTGGCTGCCCCAGACCGCCTCTCCCCAGAGTTCCGCCGACATCTCCCCCACCGCGGGCCAGATGCTCCGTCTGGTGGGCCTGGCCTACGCCTCGCGCCTCTACCGCGAACTCGAGGAGTTGCGCCACCTGAGCCAGTTCTCCCACAATGGCGATGAGGTGGCCTTTGGCACCATCGGCAATGCCAGTTGCGCCGAGGGTTTCTTCTGGGAGGCGATCAACGCCATCGGCGTGCTGCAAGCCCCGGCGGTAATCTCGATCTGGGACGATGGCTACGGCATCTCGGTGCCCAACGAGTACCAGATCAGCGGCGGCGACCTGTCGGCGCTGCTGGCCGGCTTCCGGCGTCGCCCCGGCTCGAATCAGGGTTTCGACCTCTACACCGTCCGCGGCTGGGACTACCCGGCCCTGCGCGAGGTGTACCTCCGCGCCGCCGAGCGGGCGCGTGCCGAGCATGTCCCGGCCCTCATCCATGTCACCGAGATGACCCAGCCCCAGGGCCATTCGAGTTCGGGCAGCCACGAGCGCTACAAGTCGCCCGAACGCCTGGAGTGGGAACGAGCCCACGACCCGCTGCTGCGAATGCGCGCCTGGATCCTCGAAACGGGCCTGGCCGACCCCGACGAGCTTGACGCAATCGAGGCCGAGACCCGCGCCGAGGCCGAAGCCGCCCGCGAGCGAGCCTGGGAGGCGTATCTCGCCGAGCCGCGCGCCGAGGCCCGCGAGCTGGCCGGTCTGCTGCTGGCCGTCGCCCCCACGGCGGACGACCCCGCCGCCCTGCGCGCCATGGCCGCCGACCTGCAAGCGGCTCCGAAGCCTCTGCGCCGCGAGTTGCTAGCCGCGGCCCACACAGCGCTCGCGCAAACCCGCGCGCGCCCGACCCCGGCGCGCGCCGCCCTGGCCGCCTGGCGCGCCGACCATCTGGCCCGCGGGCGCGAACGCTACGGCTCGCACCTCTACCGCGAGGACGCCAGTGCCGCGACCCGCGTGCCGGCTGTGCCCGCGCGCTACGCCGCCGATGCGCCCGAGGTGCGCGGCTTCGAGATCCTGCGCGCCACCTTCGACGCCTGGCTGGCCCGCGACCCGCGCGTATGCATCTTCGGCGAGGACGTGGGGGCGCTGGGCGACGTCAACCAGGGCACCAGCGGCCTGCAACAGAAGTACGGCAAGTTGCGCGTCAGCGACACCGGCATCCGCGAGGCGACCATCATCGGCCAGGCCATCGGAATGGCCATGCGCGGCCTGCGCCCGATTGCCGAGATCCAGTACCTCGACTACATCCTATACGCCCTCAGCCCTCTCAGCGACGATCTGGCCAGCCTGCACTGGCGCACCCGCGGCGGCCAGGCCGCCCCGGTGATTGTGCGCACCCGCGGCCACCGCCTGGAGGGCATCTGGCACTCCGGTTCGCCGATGGGCGCCCTGGTGCACCTGCTGCGCGGCATGCACATCTGCGTGCCCCGCGACATGACCCGCGCCGCCGGGTTCTACACCACCTTGCTGCGGGCCGAAGAACCGGCCCTGGTGGTCGAGCCGCTCAACGGCTACCGCCGCCGCGAGCGCATGCCCGCCAACCTCGGCGAGTACAGCCTTCCCCTTGGCGTTCCCGAGATCCTGCGCCCCGGCGCGGATGCGACCATCGTGACCTACGGCGCCTGCTGCGCCATCGCCCTTGAGGCCGCCGAGGCGCTGGAGCGGGTAGGAATTGACGTCGAGGTGATTGACGTGCAGACCTTGCTGCCCTTCGATGTCCACGGTATCATCGGCGAGTCGCTCAAGAAAACCAGCCGGGTGATCTTCTTCGACGAGGACGTGCCGGGCGGCGCCTCGGCCTACATGCTCCAGCAGGTGCTCGAGGTGCAGGGCGGCTACTGGCACCTGGACGCTCCACCCGTAACGCTCACCGCCCGGCCCCACCGCCCGGCCTACGGCAGCGACGGCGATTACTTCTCCAAGCCCAACGCCGAGGACCTCTTCGATGCGGTGGTGGGGTTGATGGAGGTGTAGGGCGATATTGGGTTTTGGATTGCGGATTGCTACGGGTGGCGTTGGAGAGCGGTCCTTGGAGCAATTGACCCGCAACGGTGACGGCGCGAGGGCAGCGAGCCATACGGCTCGGCGCCCTGGATAATAATTCCGGTAAGTGTTCTACATCTTTTTCACGAAGAGGGTGCGGGCGAGCGGAAATCGCCCGCGCCCTCTTCGCATATCCGGCTAACGCTCCCCCTTACCTGACGCGCAACGCGCATCGTGCGGGAGGGGCAGTGTCTATGATTTAAGTGCTCTGAGCTGCGGGCTAATGAAGATTAAGAATCAGATCTGGTACAGCCTGCGAAGGCGGGCTTCGCATTGGTAGCCCGCGGCTTCAGCCGCCGGGCTATAGGGCAAATACCGGTGTATATTCTTAATCTTCATTAGCCTGCAGCGTTCGGCAACACCGGAACATTTTTGAATGCGCCCCGTCCCTCCCCTGGCCCGCATTCCACCTATGGTAATACCACGGTAATTCACTCTCTGATATCTTTTTCATTGCGTTGCGTTTTACGTTTCCGGACCTCGGTCGAGCGCCCTCTCTGTTCTGGAGGCCCGGCTAAGGCGTGGGGCAGGGATCCAGAACGGCGCTCCGGGTCCATCGGTCGCCGGTTCGTTCGTTCCATCGCCGGTCGTTCGTTTCGTTCTAGTTGCACGTTCGAGGAGGAAGAATCGTATGCGCATGCGAACCTGGACCGCCGCACTCGTATTCGCTCTTATCGTCCTGCTCGGCGGCGCCCGCGTCACCGCCCAGCCGCCGCAACCGGGCGAAGCCCCCACACCCGCCTCCACGCCTCTGGAGACCTTGCTCAACCCCGACGGCAGCCTGCGGCTCGACGGCTCGTTCAGCGGCGCGCTGGACGTGAGCGGCTGGCAGGTCACCCTTGACCCCGAGCAGGGGCCGATCTTTCAGCCTCAGAGCGGCCCGCCCCAGTGGACCAACCTGGGGTCCGCGCCCAACGGCGCGCTGAACAACTCGGTCTACGCCCTGGCGGTGAGCGGCGGCAACGTGTATGTGGGCGGCTACTTCACCAACGCCGGAGGCATTCCCGAAGCCGACTACGTGGCTCGCTGGGATGGGATGGCCTGGAGCGCCCTCGGCGGCAGCGGCGGCAACGGCGCGCTCAACGGCCCGGTCCTCGCCCTGGCGTTGAGCAGCAGCAACCTGTATGTGGGCGGCAATTTTAGCAACGCCGCGGGCATTCCCGAAGCCGATAACGTGGCCCGCTGGGACGGGACGGCTTGGAGGGCCCTCGGCGGCAGCGGCAACGGCGCGCTGAACAACACGGTTTACGCCCTGGCGGCAAGCGGCAACAACCTGTACGCGGGCGGCGTCTTCCAGAATGCCGCAGGCATTCCCGAAGCCGACCGCGTGGCCCGCTGGGATGGCGGCGCCTGGAGCGCCCTTGGCGGCAGCGGCGACAGCGGCGCGCTCAATAACGCAGTCTATGCCCTGGCGGTGAGCGGCGGCAACCTGTACGCGGGCGGCACCTTCCGGAATGCCGCAGGCATTCTCGAAGCCGACTACGTAGCCCGCTGGGACGGGACGGCCTGGAGGGCCCTCGGCGGCAGCGGCGACGGCGCACTGAACGGAGTGGTTGCCGCCCTGGCAGTGAGCGGCGGCAACCTGTACGTGGGAGGCGCCTTCACCAACGTCGCAGGCATTCCCGAAGCCGACAACGTAGCTCGCTGGGACGGGACGGCCTGGAGGGCCCTCGGCGGCAGCGGCGACGGCGCGGTCACCGGTCCGGTCAACGCCCTGGCGCTGAGCGGCGGCGACGTGTACGTGGGCGGCCCCTTCATCAATGCCGCCGGCATTGCCGAAGCTGACTATGTCGCCCGCTGGGACGGGGCGAACTGGAGCGCCCTCGGCGGCAGCGGCGGCAACGGCGTATTGTTTAGCGATGTCTTCGCTCTGGCGGCGAGCGGCAGCGACGTGTTCGTGGGCGGACCCTTCACCAATATCGGGGGCAACCCGGCCGCCGACTACATCGTCGCCTACGCGGTACCGCCATCGGTGAGCGCCATCACCCGGCTGAGTCCTGACCCCACCACCGCCGACAGCGTGCAGTTCCAGGTGGCCTTCGATGAGCCGGTCACTGGCGTGGCCGCGGGCGACTTCGCCCTGACGACCACCGGCGGCCTGAGCGGAGCCAGCGTCACCAGCGTCAGCGGCAGCGGCGCGACGTACACCGTTACCGTCGCCACCGGGACGGGCAACGGCACGCTGCGCCTCGATGTGCCCGCCGGGGCCACCATCACCGACCTGGCCGGGTTGAGCCCGAACAACCTCCCCTTCACCGTCGGGGCGACGTACACCGTGAACAGGGGCGGCGCCCCGACCCCGACGCCACCCGGCGGCGGCAGCCCGACCCCGACCCCGCCCGGCGGCGACACTCCAACCCCGACCCCGCCCGGCGGCGGCTTGCCTGTCAGGGTCTACCTGCCGCTGGCGCAGCGGTAAGCGCCGGTTTGGATAACCGGGTTTTCCGGTTGGGGCGTGGGAACGTTGCGCTCTCCTACACCCTCCGGTCCGTGGATTACCCACAGGTTGGAAGGGGGAGTTCAGCCCCCAACCTTGCTGCCCCTCCTGGACGCGGCAGGGGCGACCGGCCGGTCGCCCCTGCCGTGTATGCCGCCCGATATGACGCAAAGGCGTGGAGGCCCACCTCCTCGCCACCAACACTGCCTCGCGTCTTCGCGTCTTTGCGTCAATTGGCATGAAGAACGCTCCACGTTCAGGGCTACGCCCCCTCCTCCAGCACCCGCGCGACGGCCACTTCCCAGGGCGTCGCGCGGGCGCGCCGTTCGGCCTGCGCCGCCGTCGCGGGATCGAGCGCGGCGCGGGTGGCCGCCAGCACCGCCCGCGCCGCGTCCAGCGTTTCGCGCCAGGTGGCGGGATGGGCCATGGCCAGCGTGGCCAGTTCGTGGGCCTGCTCCGGCGCGCCGGTTTCGCTGAGCACCGTCGCCAGACCCACTAGGGCGTCCATGACGTAGGGCGCCACGCCTACCTCGCGGGCCAGCCGCAGCGAGGCCAGCCAGTGCCGATGCGCCGCCGCCAGATCGCGGGCGGCGTAGGCCCCCTCGGCCAGATTGGCGTGGGCCGCGGCGGCGCCGTGACGGTCGTCCAGGCTCTCGAAGATGATCAGGCTCTCGTCGAGCAACTGGCGCGCGGCGGCGTGGTCGCCCATCAATCCGAGCACCCGCCCCAGGCTGCACAGGCTCCAGGCCGCGCTCACCTGGTCGCCCATGGCGCTGAAGAGGGTGCTGCTCTCGGTCAATAGATCCCTGGCCCGGGCATAATCACCCTCGCTGCCCGCCAGGTCGCCCAGGGCATCGAGCGCCCAGGCAACGCCGGGCTGGTGGCCAAGGGCCTGGTAGGCGGCCAGGCCCTCCTCCAGCAGCCGCCGCGCGCGCGGCACGTCGTCGCGTTCGCTGGCGACGATCCCCAGCCCGGTCAGGGTGTAGGCCATATCGAGGGCCTGGTCGTGGGCGCGCAGCACCGGCAGCGCCGCCTCCAGGCGTTGCTCGGCGGCGGCGAATTCGCCGATCCAGCAGTACAACGCGCCCGCGCGCGCCCTGGCCCGCGCCAGCAGCACCGCGCGTTCCGCGGCAGACGCGCCCTCCGGCGGCGCCTGCTCCAGCCGCTCGATGAGGGACTCCAGGGCCGCGATGCCGTCGCTGTACCAGCCCCGCACCTCGTGCAGGCGATAGAAGCCGTCGAGCGCCAGGGCCAGTTCCTCCAGACACAGCTCGGCGACAGCCCAGGTCCAGGCTTTCCACACATTGTCGTACTCGCTGTCGAGTTCGGCGAGCGCCTGCCGCTGGTGGGCGCCCTGCAGGTCCTGGTTGCGCCGTTCCAGCAGCCGGGCGTAGAAACGCACAAGGCGCAGCATCGTGGCCCGTTCCTCGGCGGGATCGGCCGCCAGTTTGCGCGCCGCGAACTGCCGCAGCAACTCGTGGATGGCGTAGCGTCCGGTGCGGTCGCGCCGGATGAGGGCCTTGTCGGTGAGCGCCGCCAGGACCAGCGGCGAGGCCCCGGCCACCTCGGTCGCCGCCACGCGGGTAAAGCCATCCTCGAAGACGGCGAGCTGCCGCAGGGCCTGCTGCTCGGTGGCGCTGAGCCGCTCCCAGGTCTGCGTGAACACGCCCTCGACGCTGCGGTGGCGCTCCGGCACGTCGAGCAGGGTAGTGGTGAGCAGAGCCATGCTCTGGGTCAACTCGCGAGCGATCTCCGCCGGGGTGAGCACGCGCACCCAGGCCGCGGCCAGTTCAATCGCCAGGGGCATGCCCTCCACCAGCCGGCAGATCTCCACCACTGCTGGCAGATCCTCCGGCGTCAGTTCAAAATCGGCGCGCACCTGCCGCGCCCGCAGGGCGAAGAGTTGCACCGCGGGATAGGTGGCCGGATCGCGCGTCGCGTCGTCTTCCTCCGGAACCGCCAGGCCGGCCAGGTCTATCACCCACTCCTCCTGGAGCTTCAGGCGCTCACGGGAGGTGACCAGCAGTTTCAGCCGCCGGGTGCGGTGCACCAGGGTCCGCAGCAGCGCGGCGCCTTCCACGGCCTGATCGAGGTTGTCGAGCACCAGCAGCGCCGCGCGGTCATAGAGCGCGGCACAGAGCCGCTCAAGCGCGTCGCCCTGTCCGGTGACGCCAAGGGTCGCGCCGATGGCGGTGATCAACCGCTCGCCACTGCTCACGCCGACCAGCGAGATCTGGTACACGCCGTCGGGGAAGCGGGCCGCGTGCTGCTGCGCCGCCTGGACCGCCAGGCGCGTCTTGCCCATCCCGCCGGGGCCGATCAGGGTGAGAATACGGCAGGCCGGGTCGTCCAGGGCCTCGGCGATGCGTTGCAGCTCCTCCTCGCGCCCAAGAAAGGGGATGGCGGGGGTCTCAATTGTCATAGCCAGACCTGGACCGGCGGGAAGACGCGGCGGCGCGCTGCTCCAGCGGCTGGCCTGCGGCCCGCGGTCACCCTGGCGGATCTTCTCGTAGAGCGCCTGCGTGGCGGGGTCGGGCGCGGCCCCCAGTTCGCGTTCGAGCGTATCGGCGAGCAGGCGGTACTGGCGCAGGGCCGCTGTGCGCTGACCCGCCGCGGCGTAGAGCTGCATCAGGCGGCGATGGGCCGGCTCGTGCAGCGGATCGAGCGCCAGCCAGCGCCGGGCATAACTGATTGCGGCCTCGAGGTCGTTGGCGGCATCGGGCAGCGCACTCAGGCGGTCGAGGGCCTCGGCCAGTTCCTGGCGCAGCCGTTCGGTCTCGAAGAGCTGCCACTCCTCGAAGGCGGCGCTGCCGGGCAGGTTGAAGCCGGCCAGAAAATCGCCGCGGTAGAGCGCCACGGCCGCGCGCAGATCGGCGCGGCTGCCCGCGGCCAGATGAGCGCGAAAGCGCTCCACATCGAAGATAAAGGCCGTATCGCGCACGAGCGCCAGCCGGTCGCCATTGATGTGAAGCCATGGGCGGAAGACGGGCATCAACGCCGCCAGGGCGCGGCGCAGCCCCGCTCGCGCCACGGCCGGCTCGTCGTCGGGGAACAGCAAGGCGGCCAGGGCGTCGCGGGCATGCTCGCCCGGCTGCATCGCCAGATAGGCCAGCAGGGCCATGGCCTTGCGCCGCTCGATCGCCACCGGCGCGCCATCGGCCAGCACCTCCGGCAGGCCAAGCAGCCGTAGCTCGATGGTCAAGGGTTTGTGTTCATCCATAGCGACGCCTTACCTGGGCCTGTAGAGCTGTGGAGGTGTGGAGGTGTAGAGTTGTAGAGCTGTAGATTTATGAAGCTGCAAAAAATATCATTGATAATCGATGATTCATATCAAGTGAACACATCTCCACACCTCCACACCCCTACACCTCCACACCTCCACACCTCCACACCTCCACACCTCCACACCTCCTCCGCCCGCAGAGCTATTGTACCCGCCTTCCCATCACGTGCAACGCCATCCGCAACGCATCCCGCAACGCCAGGCGGCACGGGCGCGCAACGGCCACGGTGTAGAGTGAGCATGAACGGGGCCGAATGTGGCCCAGGGCAAACAGCCCCGAACTTCAGGTTTTTGTTGCGTGTAGCGATGTAGCCGCCACAAGCAGTGAAATCCTGTCAGGCAACGAACCCGCCCCGATCCCCGCCACGGGAGGCGGACGTTGCCACGGCCCTGGGTGTCGGACGAAGGGTACTATGTTACGGCGCATCCCACAATACTGGACCTGGCGGTTCCTCCTTGGCTTCTTCTTCCAGACCACCCCCGCCGCGATTCTTACCCCCCTGCTGACGCTAACGCTGGCCGAGCGGGGCGTGGAGGCCTGGATCATCGGCAGCCTGGCAGCCACGGGGTCCATCTCCTATATGCTGGCCCTGGCGGCCACGCCGGGCCTGGTTCGGCGTTACGGGCAGCGATCCGTCTTCCGCGCAGCGCTGGCCCTGGGCGCCATGGCGCTGGTCGGTCTGGTGCTGGTCGCCCATCCTCTGCCCCTGGCGGGCTGCTTCGCCCTGGCGGGCTTCACTGCGGGCCTGCGCTTCACCCTGGCCGAGAGCTGGGCCCCGGCGCTGGCCCTGCCAGAGCGACGCGGGCGGGTGATGGCGTTGTTCCAGACCAGCATCGGCGCGGCGCTCTTCGCCGGGGCCGGCAGCCTGCTGCTGACGGGCATTCACGGCCCGGCGCCGCGGGCGCTGGCCCTGGCGACGGGCCTGGCGGCGCTGGTCCTGCTCTGGCCCATGCCTGTGCCCGCGGCGGCCCGCGCGACGCCGCTCAAGGCCGGTCTGCGGGGCGCGCTGGCGCAGGTCGGACCGCTGGCGTTCGGCATGGCCCTGCTCGGCGGCCTGTTCGAGTCGGGGTTGAGCGTAGCCCTGCCGCTCTACGGGCTGCAAGTCGGCATTGGCTCAAGCCTGGCGACCGGCATCGTCACTGCGATGGGGCTGGGCAGCCTGGCGCAGTACCCCTTCGGCGCCCTGGCCGACCGCTGGCCGTGGCGCCAGGTGATCCTCGGAACCACCGCGGCGATCGCGCTGAGCGCGCTGCTCCTGCCCCTGGCTCACGGCGCGCCCTGGCTGCTGCTGCTCCTCGGCGTGGTCTGGGGCGGTGCTGGCGGCGGCCTGTACACCCTGGCAACCATCCGCAACAGCGCCCGCCTGCGCGGCGAGCGCCTGATCAGCGCTTCGGCGGTGACGCAGTTCGCCTACATGATCGGCGATGCCAGCGGCCCGGCCATTGGCGGCCTCGCCCTTGACCTGGCGCCGGGCTTCGGCCTGCCTGCTCTGGTGATCGGCGCCGGCCTGCTCGGATTGGGCCTCATCCTCGGCGTGACCGAGTCCGGGCAGCGCTCCCTTCCCCCCGCCAGCCCCGCCCCTGGCCGGGCCGAAGCATAGCCCGCGCCAAAACTTCGGCCCGACGTGAGTGCCGGGAATCCCGAGTTCTCCGTACCCCCTCACCCCCTCCAGCCGGCCCGGCGCCCGCCAGCGCCCTTCCACGGGCCGGGGGAACCCTTCTCAGGTGGGCACATCCTCGCGTCACATTCGCCATCCAGGGCATTGGGACGCCCAACTCCCCCCTCTCCACCTATGGTGGAGAGGGGGGAAAGGGGGTGAGGATCGGAAACGCGTAGGAATGCCGAAAACCCCTTCTCGCTCAAAAACCCTGCACCTGAGAGACAGGGGGAACCCCGTGTTCCCCACACCCCTCCGGCTCTGCTATTCCAAAATGTGAAAATCTTTTTCATTGACAAAGGGCAGAAACATGTGATATAACATGCGTAACGCATCGCGTTATCCTTCGCCTGATTCTCCTCACGTCTACCGGGAATACAGCCTCTGCCGCGCGGTGCGCAGCGTCTTGTAATCCCCGGAATGCACGGCCAAACCCGAAGGGGTGGGAGAAGAGCAGGCCCGGCGGAACAATGGCGATCCGTCGGCTGGCGACAGCGGCGTCGCTGGCGGCTATGCAACGACTGGAGGACTTCCATGGCGCCCCTTACGCTACCCCTGGCCGGTCTCACTCGACTTTTCAAGTTCCCTGACATGGTGCGATCCCTTGGCGGGGTCAGTCCGCAAGAGATCGGCCTGTTACTGAAGAGTATTACGAGCAAGCGGCGCCCGCGGGCGCTGCCGCCGATCAACAGCGACTTCTACGACATCAGCGATATGCTGACGGCAGAAGAACGGGCCGTGCAGCGGGGCATCCGCGCCTACATGGAGCAGCGGGTGCGCCCGATTATCGGCGAGTACTGGGAGCGGGGCGAGTTTCCCCACGAATTGCTCCCCTCCTTCGCCGCAATGACCAGGGACGTGCTCGGCGATCGTCTCCACGGCATCAGCGGCATCGGCCCGGTCACCGGCGGCATTATCGCGATGGAGCTGGCCCGCGTTGACGCCTCGATCTACACCTTCCTCGGGGTGCACTGGGGCCTGGCAATGGGGTCAATCGATCTGTTTGGCAGCGAGGAGCAGAAGCGGCGCTGGCTGGGGCCAATGCAGCGCTTCGAACTGATCGGCACATGGTCGCTCACCGAACCCGAAGTCGGCTCCGGCGCAGCGGCAGGGCTGACGACCACGGCGCGCCGCGATGAGCACGGCTGGGTGCTCAACGGCGCCAAGAAGTGGTGCGGCAACGCGCCCTTCGCCGACCTCAACATCGTCTTCGCCCGCGACATGAGCGACCACCAGGTGAAGGCCTTCGTCGTTGAACGCGGCGCGCCCGGCTATCACATCGAGAAGCTGGAGGGCAAGACCGCCCTCCGGGTAGTGCAGAACGCTAATGTGCGCCTCGAACAGGTGCGCGTGCCCGAAACCAACCGGCTCCCCGGCGTGCGGAGCTTCCGCGATGTCGCCCGCCAGTTGGGCATGGCCCGCGGCCACGTAGCCTGGGCGATGACCGGCGTGGCCATGGGCGCCTACGAACGCACCCTGGAGTACGCTAACCAGCGCATCCAGTTCGGGCGCCCCATCACCGGCTTCCAGTTGGTGCAAAACGGCCTGGTGCGTATGCTGGGCAATGTGACCGCCATGCAGACCCTCTGCATGCGGCTCAGCCAGCTCCAGGCCCGCGACGGCAAGATCAGCCAGGAGCGCGCCTCGCTCGCCAAGGCGTTCTGCGGCGAACGCTTGCGCGAGACCGTGGCCATCGGGCGCAGTATCCTCGGCGGCAACGGCATTCTGCTCGAGCACGAGGTGGCGCGCTACTTCGCCGATGCCGAGGCCCTCTACTCCTACGAGGGCACCCACGAGATGAATACGTTGATCGTTGGCCGGGCGATTACAGGGATGAGCGCGTTTCTGTAAGGGCCTGCCGGCCCGGTTGCGAGGAAGAACCTTTCGCGGGGAGGGCTTCGCTCTCCCACGCCACCTCCCGCCACGTTCTCAGGTGTAGGGTTTTTTCCGGCGCATGCTCGCGTCGCATGCGCCATCCGGGGCATTGGGACGCCCAACTCCCCCCTCTCCCGCCTGCGGGAGAGGGGGGCGGGGGGTAAGGACCGTAAGCGCATTGGAATGCCGAAAACCCCTGCTGAGCTCCCGCCACGGCCGATCAGGGGGCGACGCTTTCAATCCCGCGGGGAGGGCGGCTCCAGGCCGGGCTTTTTCCCCGCAGCGCAGCGACGATCTCGGCGCCGAGCATGGCCGCCTCGCGGAGCCGGGGCGGACTGACCCAGTCCGCCGTGTCGGCGCGCGTGTGCTCGAGCGGCTGGCGGGCGGCAGCCGAGAAGGCTACGGCGGGCACGCCGCGCTGCGCGAAGAAGCCGTGATCGCTCTCCAGCCACGGCGCCGCCCGGACCACGCCGGGGTAACGGCGCAACACCTGTTGCAACACCTCCGCGAAGGCTGGCGAACCGGCAATGAGCGCAATGCTGTTGGGCGCCAGCCACTGCCCGACGCCATCGAAGTTCAACACCGCGACAACCGCTTCGAGATCGGCGCTGGATTGGCGGATGTACTCCGCGGCGCCCGAGGGCGGGTACTCCCCGCCATTGAAGGCCACGACCTCCAGGCCGATGCTGAGCTGATGCGCTCCCAGCATCTCCGCCAGCGCCAGCAGCACGGCTACGCCCCCCGCATTGTCGGAAGCGCCCGGCGTGTCGATCTTCGTGTCAAAGTGGGCGCAGAGGAGGACACGCGGCTCATCCTGCCCTCCCAGCCGCCCGATCACATTGCAGGCGCCGCCTATGCCGCGCCGAGTGTTGATCCGCAGGCGCACCGGCACACCCGGCTGCCGCACCAGCAGCAATCCCGCCTCGGCCGAGACCGTTGCCGAAGCCAGCGGGAAATCGGGGTCCTCAATCAACCGGGCCAGCGCCCCCGCGTGCGTCTGCACCATCAGCACCGCCTCCGGCGCGCCTTTCTCCAGGGCGGTGAGGATCGCCGAGTCGTGCTCGCCCCTCCACGGCCAGGAGCCGGGCGCCAGGGGCGCCGCGGCCACCTGACCGTAGAGCACCGCCACCCGCCCGCCCATCGGCAACGTTTGAAGCTCGGCCAGGGCGCCGGCCGCCACCGCAGGCGCCTGGACGTCGCAGGGCGGCGAGAAGGGATTCGCGCCGACCGGCGCCGCGACGCCCCCCACCTCCAGCGTTGTCCCCAGATCCTCCCACGTCGGGCACTGGTAGGCCTGAAGTTCGACCGTAAAACCGGCGCTCTCAAGGCTGCGCGCGATGTAGCCTGCCGCGGCCACATTCGCCGCCGATCCTGCCGGACGGGCGCCGATCGTGCGGCTGAGATGGATGAGATGCCGGTTCAACTCATGCTCAATGTGGGTCATGCGCCATCCTCCTGCCGCCCTACTGTAGCAGGTATGCGCCTGCGCTTGCAGGAAGTCACCCTTACCGGGCGTATAGTTCCGTTAACCTGAAGCGCCCATGCCCGTCGTGCCGTACAATAGGCACTGGCTCCGCGCGGATTCCGAGGAGGTCTGGCGCTATGGTTCAGGAGGGGATTACCCGCTATGAAACGGCAGGCGGGGCGCGCATCTACCGTCTGCCCGTGCAGGTCTTTCCGGCGCTTCGCGCCTATGTGCATCTGGTCATCGCTGGCGACTATGTCGCCTTAGTGGACACCGGCAGCGGGCAGGGTTCCAGCGATGCCGACCTGCTCCGGGGAATGGCGCGCATTCGCGACGAGTGGGATGAAGCGGTGAACTGGGCGGATATTGATCGCATTGTGCTCACCCACGCTCATATCGATCACCACGGCGGCCTCAGCACCGTGCGCAGCCTTACCTCCGCGCCCCTCGCCGTGCACGAACTGGATCGGCGGGTGATCGTCAACCACGAAGAGCGCCTGACCCTTATGCGCTTTCGTCTGGGCGTCTTTCTGCGGCGCGCCGGGGTGGACGATGCGCGCTGCGCGCGCATGCTCGCGATGTACAGCGGCGCGAAACACGGCGTGCGCTCAATGCCCGTGGAAGATGTGCTGCACGATGGCGACCTGCTCGACGGCGTGTTCCGCGTGATCCACGTCCCCGGTCACTGCCCTGGCCAGGTGTGCCTGCAAGTTGACGACGTGCTGCTCACCGCCGATCACGTGCTGCCCAACTTCTCGCTGTTCCTCTCGCCCGAGAGCCTGACGGCCTCCAACGGCGTTGGTCACTTCTTGCTCTCGCTCCGCAAGGTCGCCGCCCTCAGCGATGTGCGCCTGGGCCTGGGCGGACACGATCGCCCGGTGCTTGATCTGGGAGCGGCGGTGGCGAAGATTGAGACCACCCAGCGCCAGCACATTGAGCGCGTCTACGACGCCTGCGCCCGGCCAAGCACCATCGCCGAACTCACCGCCCGGCTCTACCCGTTCGTGCGCGATTACGACGAACTGCTCGCCCTCCAGAAGGTGGGCGCGTATGTGGAGTATCTGGATCAGCGCGGCATGCTCGCCATCGCCAATCTGGCCGAAGTGGCCGAGGACGACACGGCCGCGCCGCGCTACCTGGCGATCTGAAACAACACCCCACGTCTCAGCCGGAAACGAGCGCCAGTTCACCGTTCTCGTCCACAGTCCAGACGGTTCCGTCGCTGGCCACGACCCCGGCCGCGCGCCAGCGTTCGGGCAGAGGGCGGGGCAGGGCCAGGAGACCTCCGCCGGGCGTGTCGAGCAGGGTAAAATCGAGTTGACCGCGTTCGGCCACGTCAACCCGCACCCGCCAGCAGCCGTTCCACTCACGGTAGAACTCGTAGCGCAATTCTACTTCACCGAGCATGCGGGTCAGGGTGTTGTAGATGCAACGCCGCGCAATCGGCGCGCGGCGCCGCAGGTCGGTTAACGGTACGGGACGTTGTGACGCGTTCATCAGCGGGTCCTCCATTGCTGGACGGCGGAGCTGAGCGGTTCATGATTGCCGCAAATTGCAGCAAACCGTCGCGCAACCTTCCAGGTTGCGCGCTCCGGGTTTTGCATTGTACCGCACGGTGCACGTGGTAGCGGCAGCGCTGCCGGGAAGGAGCTGTTATGTCAAACTGGCCCACGCGCCCGGTTATTTACGAGATCAACACCTGGGTCTGGCTCGGTGAGTTGAGCCGGCGGCATGCTCAACCGATTACCCTGGCCAACGTGCCTGAGTCGGTCTGGGATGCGCTGGCAGGCTGGAACATTGACGCGGTGTGGCTTATGGGCGTCTGGGAGCGTAGCCCCGAAGGTCGCCGCATCGCCCTCGCCAATGAGCAGGTGATGGCCGGGTTGCGCCAGACCCTGCCCGATCTGCGGCCCGATGACGTGATCGGTTCGCCCTTCTGCATCCGGCGCTACGAGGTCGATCCGCGCCTTGGCGGGCCGGAGGGCCTGGCCCGTGCCCGCGAGGCCCTCGCGCGCCGGGGCATCCGGCTCATCCTCGACTTCGTGCCCAACCATGTCGCCCCCGATCATCCCTGGACGGTCGAGCATCCGGAGTATTTCATTCAGGGGAGCGAGGAGGATCTGGCCCGGGCCCCGACGGACTGGCTGCGCGTTGGCCCGGCGATCTTCGCCCGCGGGCGCGACCCGCACTCCGCACCCTGGCCCGATGTGCTGCAACTGAATGCCTTCAACCCCGAGTTGCGCGCCGCGGCCAGCGCCACCCTGCGCGACATCGCCGCCCGGTGCGACGGCGTGCGCTGCGATATGGCCATGCTGCTGATGAATGATATTTTCGCCCAGACCTGGGGCCAGCGGGCCGGCCCGCCCCCGGCCGCCGAGTACTGGGCGGAGGTGATCGGCTCGGTTCGCCAGGCCGTCCCCGAGTTCATCTGGATCGCCGAGGTGTACTGGAACCGTGAGTGGGCCCTGATGCAGCTCGGCTTCACCTTTTGCTACGACAAAGTGCTCTACGACCGCCTCGCCGATGGCGACGCCGGTCAGGTGCGCGCCCACCTGATGGCCGCGCCATCCTTCCAGGCGCGCCTGGTGCGCTTCATCGAAAACCACGACGAGCCGCGGGCCGCTACACGCTTCGGCCCCGTTCGCCAGCGGGTCGCCGCCGTCGCCGCCATGACCCTGCCGGGGGCGCGGCTGCTCCACGAGGGGCAGTTCGAGGGCCGTACCGCCCGGCTCCCCGTCTTTCTGGCCCGCCGCCCGATTGAGATCCACGACCAGCAATTGCCCGGCTTTTACCGCCGGCTGCTCGCCGCCCTTCGCAGCGAGCCGTTCCGGCGCGGCTCCTGGCACCTCTGCGTCTGTGATAACCAGGACGATCCGCGGGGCAGCCGCAACCTGCTGGCCTGGCTGTGGACCAGTGAGGCCACCTGGACGCTGGTAGTGATCAATCTGGGCGACACGCCGGCCTATGGCCGCGTGCATATGGCCTGGGACGGCCTGGCGGGCCAGCGCTGGACGCTCGAGGATGTCCTCAACGACGCGACCTACGAACGCGACGGCGACGAGATGCACCAGCGCGGGCTGCACGTCATTCTGCCCGCCTGGGGCGCGCACCTGTTCCTGACCAGCGCCCGGTGAAGAGAGCGGCCCCCCCCGGCGGTGAGATCTTCTCTCTTGGCGCGCCGCGCGGCTGCTATGATGATGCATGTGGAACACCCCTCCGGGGTGCTCCCCTCTGAGGTGCACGCACCCCTCCAGGGTGCTCCCCTCTAAGGTGCATGGCGCACCCCTCTGGGGTGCTTCCCTCTGGCACATTTCATAGCGGAGAGGCACCATGGATACACTCGCGCAACGGGCCAACCACGGCGCCGGTCTCGACCGGCTGTTGCACGCCTGGCAGGGACGCTTTACGCTGGGCCTCTCGCCCGCGGCTCTGATCCTTGCCTATGTAGACTGGCTCACCCACCTGGCCAACGCTCCGGGCAAGCAGCAGGCCCTGGCCCAGCTCGCCCTGGCTCAGCTCGTGACGTTTAATCGCTATGCGCTCGGGGCCGCGCTCAATCCCCAGACCCCGCCCGATGACCCCGATCTGCCCGAAGACCGCCGCTTCGCCGCCCCGGAGTGGCAGCTCTGGCCCTTCAACCTCTACGCTCAGGCGTTCTTGCTGGCGCAGCAGTGGTGGAGCGCAGCCACCACCGGCGTGTCAGGCGTGTCACGCCATCATGAGCAGGTGACCACATTTGCGGCCCGTCAGTTGCTCGACATGCTCGCTCCCACCAACTTTCTGCTGACCAACCCGGAAGTGCTCCACGCCACCTGGCGTCAGGGCGGAACCAACCTGCTGCGGGGCGCGCTCAACGCCCTGGATGACTGGAAGCGCTGGATCGACGGGCGCCGGCCCGCTGGCGCGGAGCAGTATGTGCCGGGGCAGAATGTGGCCATTACGCCGGGGAAGGTCGTGTATCGGAACCACCTGATCGAGTTGATCCAGTACGAGCCGATGACCGAACAGGTGTACGCCGAACCGCTGTTGATCGTGCCCGCCTGGATTATGAAGTACTACATCCTCGACCTCTCCCCTCACAACTCCCTCGTTCGCTACCTGGTGGAGCAGGGTTATACGGTGTTCATGATCTCCTGGAAGAACCCCGGCCCCGAGGATCGCGATCTGGGCATGGACAACTACTTCCGCGACGGGGTGATGACTGCGCTGGACGTGGTGGGGGCAATCGTGCCCGGGCGCAAGATCCACGCCGCTGGCTACTGCCTCGGCGGCACCTTGCTGACCATGGTCGCCGCCGCCATGGCCCGCGACAACGACGAGCGCCTGCGGAGCGTCACCCTCTTCGCCGCGCAGACCGACTTCAAAGAGGCCGGCGAGTTGACCCTCTTCATTGACGAGAGCCAGGTGGCCTACCTCAACGACATTATGGCCGTGCAGGGCTACCTCGACTCTTCGCAGATGGCCGGCGCCTTCCAGTTGCTGCGCTCGCAGGATCTGATCTGGTCGCGGATGATCCGCGAGTACTTGCTGGGCGTGCGCGAGCCGATGAACGACCTGATGGCCTGGAACGCCGACGGCACGCGCCTGCCTGCCCGAATGCACGCCGAGTATCTGGTGCGCCTGTTTTTGAACAACGACCTGTTCGAGGGGCGCTACCGCATTGGCGAGCGGCCCATCGCGCTTAGCGACATCCGCGTGCCGCTCTTCGTCGTGGCTACGCGCACCGACCACGTCTCGCCGTGGCGCTCAGTCTATAAATTGATGCTCCTTGAAGATACCGAGGTGACCTTCTTGTTAACCACCGGAGGACACAACGCAGGGATCGTCAGCGAGCCGGGCCACCCGCGCCGGAGCTACCAGGTTGCCACCAGCTACCCCAGCGACAAGTATGTGGACCCCGACACCTGGCAGGCGACCGTGCCGGTCCACGCTGGCTCCTGGTGGCCAGAGTGGAACCGCTGGCTGGCCGCTCGTTCAAGCGGCATGGTCCCGCCGCCGCCCATAGGCGCCCCTGAGAGCGGCTACGCGCCGCTGATGGAAGCGCCGGGAACCTATGTGTTCCAGACGTGAGCAGGGATGGGCGCAGCGCTTCTCTCCACGACCTGGCGGGCCGGACCATCAATTACCACCGCAAAAAGAAAGGGAGGGCCAGGCCCTCCCGCATCGTTCCACCTTCGGTGGCGGCGTACGCTCGAGTTCCCCGTTTCGCGATTAGCCTGTCAGCGCCAGTTCATCCGCCTGGGCGATCTCAATCGGGATCATCGCCACCCGCGGCCCGGAGTTGTCCCGAGTATATCTGGCAGTGCTGTACTCGCTACACCAGTACTTTCCGTCCACCAGATAGGCGTAGTAGCACGTGCTGCCCGCCGGCACGGTCACCGTCGCCTCCCAGTACTGTTCACCGCGACGCATCGGCGTGGCCGACGTGCTCCAGTTGTTGAAATCGCCTACGAGATGAATGCTATCGGCCCAGATCTGCGCTGGCAGGCGAAAGACCACCATCACCTGCTCGTTATTGAGTGGAAGTTGCACGATCATCGGAGTACCCCCTGTGTGTGTCCATCTGCCCGGCGAACGCTGCCGGTAGCGCCTGGGCACGCCGGAGGATATGGGTGGCTTTTCACTATTTCATAAAGCCTTGCCCGTTGACGGCTCGCTCGTGCCTGGAACGGGCCGTCAAAACCCTCCTCCTGCCTGTCTGATACTGAGGGTACCATTCCTCACGCGCTGCGTCACTCCGTACCACTACGCGACGCGCGTCACAATCGGCGCGCAAGCATGGCTTTCTTATGAGGCAAACCCCGTACTTCTACGGAGGGGGTGTGCAGTTCTGAGGCATTCTAATGGCAAATCGTTGACACCTGGCGCCGTGGAGCAACCCTCCGGCTTGCTCCCCTCCGGCTTGCTTCGCCGGTCATTCACCCTCGTGGGGTGCGATACGGCCCCAGGTAGCGCTGTACGAGCGCCAGGTCGAACTCCTGCTGGAGCCAGGTGCGGGCGCCCTCGGCGGTCGCGGCCAGAGCGTGGCCGAGTTGCCGGCAGATCGCGTCGGCGAGAAACTGCGGCAGCGGCTCCTGGATGCTGCTGACGCGCAGGGCGCTGCGGAAGGTGGCCAGCACTGCGCCCAGCGGCTCGCGGGCGATCAGCGCCGCCGGCAACTCCAGACGGTAGGCCGGCCCCAGGCCGTCGGGGCGGTAGTAGAGCACGTAGAGTTGCCCGTAGCCGCGCTCGATCGCCGCGCGCCGGTCGCGAAAATCGGCTATCGCCGGGCTGTGGTAGCCGGTTAGCAGGTGCGGCCGATCCTTACGGATCAGCGGGGCCGGCAAGGCGTATTCGCCGGGATTGAGCACGCTGGTCCACAGGGTGCGATCAGTGACCATGCCGCTCAGGCGCGGCGCCAGCTCCAGTACGTCATCGGCGGCGGTGGCGGCCTTGGGGTGCGCCACCACGCGCCGGCACTCCAGCACCAGTCGCCAGTCCTCATCTTGAAAGAAGGCTTCGATCAGCGGACGGAACGCCTCCCACCAGCCTGGCGGCCTCCCGTAGCGGTGATCCTGCGCGTAGCGCACCAGCAGCCGGTTGATCTCTAGCAGCAGCGAGTAGAACGAACCGTCAAGCACAAAGAGACCGCTGCTGGTGCTCCGAATGCGCCGCGCCAGCAGTCGCACCTCCAGCACCGCGCGCAGCCCGCCCAGAATGGTGTCCAGTTCCTCGACCGGGGGAAGCAGGCAGACGCGCACGTCCTGGTCGGTAAGGGCGGCCTCTTCCACCGCGGCGGCGGCAATCGCGGCAAAGGTCGCCCCCGCGGCGGGCACAGCGGCGTGGGCCCCATCAACGGCGCAGAGGCGCCGTGCCGGCCCATCGGGAGCGGCTTTGATCCGCCGGTCGAGGACGGCCCGCAGACGCTCACGCTCGCCTGCCAGGGCGCGCAGCGTCTCGCGGCAGGCCTCGGCGCAGGCGCCGATCTCCCGTAACACCGCCGCGGGCAGCGCCGCGGTGCCGATGCGCCGCAGGTCCGGTTGTTGACCGGCATGGTTCATGGGATCATCCTTTCCAGGCCATTACGTAGTCTGTGAACTAAAGGTTCCTGGCACTTCCGCCCCCTCCCGGCCTCCCCCCGCCGGGGGGAGGCGCCGAACGCCCTCCCCCGGCGGGGGAGGGTTGGGGAGGGGACGGGTTAGCGCAAAACTTCGTTCACAGACTATTAAGGGGTGAGTCTGGAAGCAGTGCGCCCTCCTGAAAAGCCCCGGGTTCGTTCCTGGCCGGTTGGAAGGGCATGGGGGAAAACCGGGTTTCCCGATACCCCTGCCTGACGGAAGGGCGTGGGACGGTCAGCCCTCCTGATTATGCCTCGTGCAGCCCCAGGCGGCGTTCCAGATCACGCATGGCGGCCACCAGTTGATCCTGACGAATGGCGGCGCTAATGTCGCCACGGGTGCGCTCGAGTACAGCGCGCAGCGCATCGGTGGTGCGCCGCAGGCCGCCGGTGATCGCGTCGGGATAGTCAACCGTCACCAGGGCCGCATAGATGTCGTCCATCAACTGTAGCAACATCTCTCCTCTGGCCGTCTCTCCCCGGCGCAACCCGTCGAGTATGGCCCGGCGCAACTCGCTGGCCGCCTCGGCCAGTCCGTTGAGGTACGGCGCCGGATCAACCCCCAGCGCTGCCGCGCCTGGCGGCTCGCGTCCGGCCAGAAAGGCCAGCACCAGATGGGCCTCGGCGTACTCCTTCAGCGCGTCCTGGGTGTAGCCAGCGGCGCGGATCTCCAGGTTGTCGGCCGTTGCCGCGTTAATCTGCGCGACGACCGCCCCGGCTGCCGCCAGCAGCCGCTCCGCCTCGGCAAAATCGCCCCGATGAGTCGCGCGGATGCTGTTGGCGCACAGGCGGATCAACCCGCGTGACACTCCGATGACCTGCTCGCGCGCCTCGTGACTGGCGTCAATCTGCGCGACGCACTCCGCCACCAACCGGTCAATGCTCATATGTTCTCCTTTGGTACGAGGGTATTATAGTCGCTGATGCGCCGTTCCGCACGACGCCACGCATGGATTGCGCCGAAACCACGCTCGCCCCCCTGCCCGGCGCGCAACGTGGCCGGAACGTTTCGTCACACCCCCTGCGATCCCGCGAGTCCCCCTGGACAGTTCCCCGCACGATCGTGTAGACTAAGACGTGGTTTCGCCGCGCAGCCTGTTGCGTTACCATCGTTGTTTTCCTCCGTCCGCGGTGGCAGGCTCGTTCGGGCTTTGCCGGGGCGCGACCGCTGCGAGCGGAACAGGAATGGCAACGCAGGGCTGAACCATGGCTAAAGCTATGATCCATCAGAAACACAAACTCACCATCCTGGCCGTCGTCGCTCATCCCGACGATACGGAGTTTGGCATGGCCGGTTCCGTCGCCCGCTGGACGGCCGAGGGCCACACCGTGATCTACTGCATCGTCACCGATGGCGCCGCTGGCTCCAACGAACCGTCCGTCGATCCGCAGACGCTGGTCGAGACGCGCCGCGCCGAACAGGTGGCCGCCGCCGCCGTGACCGGCGTGCACGACGTTCGCTTCCTCGGCTACCCCGATGGCTCGCTTCAACCGACGCTGGAACTGCGTCGCGCCATTACCCGCCTGATCCGCGAGGTGCGGCCTGATCGGGTTATATGCCAGGATCCGACAACTTACTTCTTAGGTCACAACTACATCAACCATCCCGACCACCGCGCCGTCGGCGAAGCCACCATCTACGCCGTGTTCCCCAGCGCCGAAACGCGCCACATCTTCCCGGAACTGCTCGCCGAGGGCCTGGAGCCGCATAAGGTTGCCGAGCTTTATCTGGATTTGACCCTCCATCCCGACACCTATATTGACATCAGCGATACGATCGATCGCAAACTTGCCGCAGTCAATTGCCACCGCTCCCAGGTTGGCCCCGATGCCATAGCCATGGTGCGCCAGTGGGCCGCCGACGCCGGCGCCAGGGCGGGCTATGCCTATGCCGAAGCCTTCCGCGTACTGCGCCTGATAGAAAACTAAGCCGATAGCGTTCACCTCTATCGAACACATTCGCAGCAGATGAGCGTAAAGAGCCTGGAAAGCTCATACTCCAGGTTCCTCTGCGTACTCCGCGGTTACATCTGAACACATACACGAAGCTCTTCCGGGAGGGCACGGCCCTCCCAGATTTTCCTTGCGTTCCAGATGTCGCCGCGCTTGAAGGGCCATCCGCGGCGAATCCCGAACCCTCCCGCCTGCCTGCGTTGCCAGGCGTCGCAACAGGCCGTATACTTGGAGCCAGGTATACAAGTCAGCCCTGGCACGCCATGACCACGCAGCGTATTCTGATCATCGAAGACGAACCGGAGATCGCCAATTACCTCCGCCGCGGCCTGGCGCTCGAAGGCTTTCAGGTGACCGTGGCCGCCGATGGCCCCACGGGCCTGGCCGCTGCCCGTGAGATGCCGCACGACCTGGTCATCCTTGACCTTATGCTCCCCGGCATTGATGGCCTGGAGGTGGCCCAGCGCCTGCGCGCCGCCTCGGATGTGCCGATCATCATCCTCACCGCGCGCGATGCTGTGGCCGACCGGGTGCGCGGTCTGGAACATGGGGCCGACGACTATCTGGTAAAGCCCTTCGCCTTTGAGGAACTGCTGGCGCGCATCCGCGTACAGTTGCGCCGCCGTCAGGCCAGTTCCGGTAGCGAGGTGCTCCGCTTCGGCAACCTGACCCTCGATACCGCCGCCCGCGAGTTGCGCGTCGGCGAGCGCCGGGTTGAGTTGACGGCCAAGGAGTACGACCTGCTCGAACTCTTTATGCGTCACCCCAACCAGGTGCTCACCCGTGAGGTGATCTACGACCGCGTCTGGGGGTACGACTTCGGTGGCGAGAGCAATATTATCGAGGTGTACGTTCGCTACCTGCGCCAGAAACTCGAGGCCCACGGCGAACCCCGCGTGATTCACACCGTGCGTGGCGCCGGCTACATTCTCCGCGAAGAGTAAGATATTGTAATCTGCGATCCTTTGTCGTCGCTCCGCTCCGGTGCTATGCTCATACGCCCATGCCGGGCGTTTGAGCAACCCGCTTCGCACCGGGACCTGTATGTGTCTGCTCACCACTCCCCAGGCGGGGCGTCGGCTACGCTCCATCCTGGCTATCGCCGCCCTGATGGCGACCGCGACCGCGATCCTTTTCGTCCCCCGGCTTGCCCTGCTCCCGCTCCTGTTCACCGCCCTGGTGGTCGTCTGGGATCGGCTGGCGATTGAACGCGACCTGCGGCGTCTGGCCGCCAGCGTGGCCGACGTCCAGACCGAAGCCAAACTGGAGATTACCGGCGGGGCCTGGGGCGAGTTGTGTCATGCGGTCAACCGGCTGCGCCAGCAACGTCGCGCCACCCGGCAACTCCAGCGGCTGCTCCCTGAACTCCCGCCGGTTGAGGATCTGCTGGAAGCGGATCTGCCCCCTGAGGGGCTGCCGTGCGACATTGCGGCGCTGGCCATCGCCCTGCCGGAGGGTCCGCCACACATAGCGCGCCTGCGTGAAGCCGCCGCGCTTGCCGCCGACGGCGCCCGGCGTCACGAGGGCCTGCTTATGCGCTTCGGACAGCACCTGGTGGTAGTGTTCGGCGTCACGGGTCGGCAAGGCCCGGCGACCCTCCTGCGAAATGCCCACCAGACCGCGCGCGCTATGCATTCCCGCTGGAACCTTGACGCCACGCGGCGACCCCGTCTGGCTCTGGTCGCCGGTCAGGCCCGCCTGGCAATCCTCCCCGGCCTTGGCCTGAGCGTAATCGGCCCCCCCGTTGAACAGGCCCTCGCCCTCCTCAATCACGCCGATGAGGACCTGCTGCTGTGCAATGAAGAGGCCTACCTCGGCCTCCGCCGCCTCGGCCTGGCGCCGATCCAGTTCGCCAGCCAGCGCCCCATTACCGGCGCCGGCCATCCTGACGCCTACGCCATCCCCCTCTAACACGGGTTTTCGGCGCCAACCGCCGTGTTTAGCGCGTTAGCACGCCCTGCGCGGTGATACACCCTTGCGTTTTGATCTTGCGCGGCGTATAATGTTCAACGGTTGAACAGTACATCTTACACGCCGCGTCTTCGGGTCCCTCGCGTTGAGCAAGGACGGCGCATGGAAGAGTCGAAAGGGATCGCCGCAGAGTCCGGAGCGTCTTCCTCGCCGCACCACGGTGAGAATGGATCCGCGTCCGAAGCTGAGGATATGGCTCTAATGGAGCAATACCTCAGGGACCCTGCGCACGAATACCGCAATCTCAAGTATGGCGACACGGTTGACGGCAAAATCATGCGCGTTGACCGTGACGAGATACTTGTTGACATCGGCGCCAAGGCCGAAGGCGTCGTCCCCGCCCGTGAGATGCAATCTCTCACCCCCGAAGATCGCGCCGCCCTCAAAGTCGGAGATACGCTGCTGGTCTTTGTCGTACAGTCCGAGGATAAAGAAGGGCGGGCCATTCTTTCGATCGACAAGGCGCGACAGGAGCGGAGCTGGCGGGCGCTCCAGGTCGCGTATGAACGCGGTGAGGTGATCCGGGCGCGGGTAGTGAATTATAACAAGGGCGGGCTGCTGGTCAACCTTGATGGGGTGCGCGGCTTCGTGCCCGCCTCCCAGGTCTCGGGGATCAGCCGTGGACCCGATACGCAGAAACAGTCCGATATGGCCAAAATGGTCAATACGGAACTGCCGCTAAAGGTGATTGAAATCAATCGCAACCGCAATCGGCTCATTCTCTCCGAACGCCAGGCGGTTCAAGAGTCGCGTGAATTGAAGAAGGACGAACTGCTGTCCAACCTCCGCGAGGGGGATGTACGAACGGGCGTGGTCAGTTCGGTGTGCGACTTCGGGGCGTTTGTTGACATCGGCGGCGCCGACGGGCTGGTGCATCTGTCCGAGATTTCGTGGAGCCGGGTTAAGCATCCATCGGAGGTGTTAAAGGTTGGAGATACGGTGCAGGTTTATATCTTGAGCATCGATCACGAACGCAAGCGGATCGCCCTGTCGATCAAACGAACCCAGAGTGAACCCTGGACTCGCGCGGGCGAGAAGTATCACCTCGGCCAGATCGTGGAAGGCACGATTACCCAGATCGCCTCGTTTGGCGCCTTCGCGCGGATCGAGGATGGCATCGAGGGGCTTATCCACGTCTCCGAGATGGGTGATGAGCGCATCCAGAACCCCCGGGACGTGCTCACCGAAGGACAGACTGTTCGCGCGCGCATTATTCGGATTGATCCAGCCCGCAAGCGCATGGGGCTTAGCCTGCGTCTCAACCCCGACGTGAGCGAGGAAGCTGACGCCGAGGAGCCGATGGATACAGCATCCTGATGCAATGAGGCGCTACATCCGCGGTGTGAGTCAGGCGTTCGGGAAGCGGCAACCTCCCGCTCGTCAACTACCCGCAATCCCCCGCAGAGTCCACCGGACCCCGCTATTTCAATGGTATGGATCTGAGGAGCCCCGATGCCTGCTCAGACTCCAGGCTCTGCCGGTATACCGGGCATCGGTCGCCTGTACGTTCATCCCTGTGGGCGCACCTGCGACTGGTTCAGGGATAGTTAGTGGAGAACTTCCATGTCAGATCTTTACAGTAAGTTTACCAAGCGGGCCAAGCAGGTGTTGCAGCTCGCACACGAGGAGGCGCGCTCGTTTAATCACCCGTATATCGGCACCGAGCACATCCTGCTCGGGCTCATTCGCGAGAGTGAGGGGATCGCCGCGCGCGTCCTCGATGACCTGGGGGTCAAGCTGGCCCAGGCGCGCAGCGCCGTCGAGTTCATCGTTGGCGTCGGGGAAGGCGCCCCCGCGGCCGATCAGGAACTCACCGCTCGCGCTCAGAAGGTCATTAAGTATGCCATCGAAGAAGCCAATCGCCTGAATCACCACTATATCGGCACCGAACACCTGCTCCTCGGGCTGGTGCGGAACGGTGAGGGCGTGGCCACCGGTGTGCTGGACATTATGGGCGTGAGCCTGGAACAGGTGCGCAATCAGGTGATGCGCGTCCTGCGCCACGGCACCACCGGCACCGCCGAACAGCGCGGCGCCACACCTGGAACTACCGCTCAGCGCCAGTCGAAAACACCCTACCTCGACGCTCTGGGCACCGATCTGACCGAGATGGCCGAGGCTGGCCGCCTTGATCCGATTATTGGTCGCCAGCACGAGATTGAGCGTGTTATTCAGATCCTCTCCCGCCGCACCAAAAACAATCCAGCTCTGATCGGTGAACCCGGCGTCGGCAAAACCGCGATTGTTGAGGGCCTGGCGCAGCGCATCGTGCAGGGCGACGTGCCCGACAGCATCAAGGGCAAGCGCGTGGTCACGCTGGATATGGGCGCCCTGGTGGCCGGCACCAAGTACCGCGGCCAGTTTGAGGAGCGTCTCAAGCGCGTGATTGATGAAATTAAAGAGACCCGCTGCATCCTCTTTATTGATGAGTTCCATACCATCATCGGGGCCGGCGGCGCCGAGGGCACGCTCGACGCGGCCAATATCCTCAAGCCGGCCCTCTCGCGCGGCGAATTGCAGACCATCGGCGCCACCACGCTCGATGAGTACCGCAAGTACATCGAGCGCGACGCCGCCCTTGAGCGCCGCTTCCAGCCGGTGATGGTCGAGGAGCCTAGCCTTGAGGATACGGTGCAGATCCTTCGCGGCATCAAGTCGCGCTATGAGGATTTCCATCAGTTGCAGATCAGCGACGAGGCGATCAAGGCCGCCGCGGCCCTTTCCGCCCGCTATGTGCCTGATCGCCAACTACCCGATAAGGCCATTGACCTGATTGATGAGGCCGCCAGTCGCGTGCGCATGTACCGCAGCGCCACCCCCCCACAGCTCCGCGATGCCCTCCGCGGCCTTGAGGCCCTGCGCAAGGAGCGCGAAGCGGCCCTCGAAGACAAGCAGTACGAACTCGCCAGCGACCTCCGCGAGCGCGAAGAGCGCATGCAGATGCGCATCAGCGCTATCGAACAGGAAATCGGCGCCGCCCGCGGCTCTGATCGCATCATCGAACGGCCCTATGTCACCGAGGAGGATATCGCCGAGGTGGTGGGGATGTGGACCGGTATTCCCGTCACCCGCCTTAAGGGCGATGAGACCGTTCGCCTCTTGCAGATGGAGGAGTTCCTCCACAACCGGGTGATCGGCCAGCAAGAGGCTATTGTGACCATCTCCAAGGCCGTGCGCCGCGCCCGCGCCGGGCTGAAGGACCCCAAGCGCCCTATTGGCAGCTTCCTCTTCCTTGGCCCCACCGGCGTGGGCAAAACTGAACTCGCCAAGACCCTGGCCGAGTTTATGTTTGGCTCTGAAGAGAGCCTGATCAAGATAGATATGTCCGAGTTCCAGGAGCGCCATACCACCTCGCGCCTGGTGGGATCGCCGCCCGGCTACGTCGGCTACGGCGAAGGCGGCCAGTTGACCGACGCCGTGCGCCGCAAGCCCTACTCGGTCGTGCTCTTCGACGAGATCGAGAAGGCCCACCCCGACGCCTTTAACCTGCTGCTCCAGGTGCTCGAAGACGGACACCTCACCGATGGCAAGGGCCGCAAGGTGGACTTCCGCAACACCATTATCATCATGACCTCCAACGTCGGCACGGAGCATATCCGTCGCGCCAGTCGCATCGGCTTTGGCACCAATGCCGATGAAATTGACCAGACCGATATGCGCCGCAAGGTGGACGATGCCCTTAAGGCGCTGTTCCGCCCTGAGTTCCTCAATCGCATTGATGCCAAGATCATCTTCCAACCGCTGACGAATGAGGAGATTCAGCAGATCACCCGATTGATGCTCAATCGGGTGCAGAAGCAGCTCGACGAGCACCAGATGCGGCTGGACGTGCGGCAGGACGCCCTCGATCTCCTGGCCCGCCGCGGCTACGATCCGGCCTTCGGCGCCCGCCCCCTGCGTCGCATCATTACCGATCTAATCGAGGACGCTCTTGCCGAGGGGTTGCTCGAAGGGCGCTTCCGAGAGGGCGATACGATCATCGTTGACACCGAGGGCGATACCATCCGGCTCCGCGCCCTGCGCGAGCTTGAGGGTCAAAGCGGCAACGAAAGCCCCCAGCAGGCCGAAGAAAGTCCGGCCCTCGTGGAGTAGAAATATGGCGGCGAAGGAGTGCGGGGAGGCGGCGCCTCCCCGCACTTTTTTCTGCCTGTAGCACAAACCGGGGGGTTGCGTCCTCCGCGCCGCTCCCTGAACAGCGCAGGCGCATCACCGCCGGGTCTCATTCGGACGTCATATACCGCAATCCGGCGGCGCTCGGCCGTTGCGACAGGATGCCGCCCTGCTGCAAACCCTCATCTACGATGGTTCATCGTAGCCCTGGTCCGCGTGGTATAATCCGGTGTATGGGCAAAACGCGCACAAGCTATGTCTGCCAGCAGTGCGGCGCCCGGCAAACCCGCTGGATGGGCCGGTGCTCTGATTGCGGCGCCTGGGACAGCTTTGTGGAACAGGTCGAGGATCGCGGTTCCGCCGTCCGCGCGCACCACAACGGCGCAACTGCCCGCCCCGTGCGCCTGCGCGACGTGTCCACCGCCGGCTTTCGGCGCCTCGACGTGTACACCGGCGAACTCGCCCGCGTCCTTGGCGGGGGTCTGGTACCTGGCTCGGTGGTGCTTATTGGCGGCGACCCCGGCATTGGCAAGAGCACCCTGCTCACTCAGGTGGCGGCCCACTTCGCCGCCGCCGTCGCCCCGGCCCTCTACGTGAGCGCCGAGGAGTCCGCCCAGCAGATCAAACTGCGCGCCGAACGCCTGAACCTCCAGCACGATGACCTGTTCGTGTATGCCGAAACCAGTCTGGACGCGGTGCTCCGGCAGATCCGCGCCATGCGTCCAGGGCTGGTCATCGTCGACTCGATCCAGACGGTCTACCTGGAGGATCTGGCCAGCGCCGCCGGCAGCGTCAGCCAGGTGCGCGAGGGCGCGCTGCGCCTGATGCACGTGGCCAAGGAACTGGGCATCCCCATCGTCCTGGTGGGGCACGTCACCAAAGAAGGCGCCATTGCCGGGCCGCGGGTGCTCGAACACATCGTTGACGTGGTGCTCTACCTGGAGGGCGACCGCGTCCACCAGTACCGGCTGCTGCGGGGGGTGAAG